>CAXUJF010000228.1:779-8854 GCA_964250865.1 uncultured Streptosporangiaceae bacterium | reverse complement strand
ATCCAGGCGGTTCCCGGCACCGCGGTCGGGGGAACGGCACCGCCGGCCCCGGGCAGCCCCCCGGCCGCCGCCATCGACATGAACGGGGACGGGGTACCTGAACCGATCCGCCGCTACGGAAACCTGACCCTGACCACGGGCGCCACCGTCGACCTGGACTCGCTGAGTACCGGCTGGGGATATGCGGCCGCCGCCGCCGGCAACCCCCAGGACCTCGAGTTCACCCAGCAAGACCGGACGCTGACCGGTATCGACCAGGCTGACCTGGCTGTCCTGCCGGCCGGGTACGACGGCACCCGCCGCGCATGCGGCCAGCTGCAGGCATATGGCAGCGAACTGACCGCCCCCGCGATCCGCGACGGCGCCTCCTTCTGCGTGATCACCGACCAGCACCGCTACGCCCTGCTGCGCATCACCCGCACGCGTGACGACCTCACCGGCCAGCCTGCCAGGATCACCCTTTACATCATCGTCTGGCAACCTCAAGACGCCGGGTAAGCACCCGCCAGCGCGCCCATCGCCAGGATCAGGCGCCCATGGCCAGGAGCAGGCGCCTTCGTCCTGCGGTCCCGGGCCGCAGCTGGGCACGGGACCTCACCGTCGGCCCCGTCAGGCATGAGCTGCCGGGAACAGCTTCCCCTGACCGGGTGATAACCCGCTGTATCACCCGGTGACCCTGCCGAACAGCAACAGCCCCGCGCACCGCGGGGCTATTCGCATGGTGACCGCCAAACCTTGAGCGCCGAAGGCAGAGTTTCCTCAAGGCTGGCAGCCAAGGACAGTTAACGTCGGGGTGCGAGACGCTTAATAATCAACCTTCGATGGCTCCCTGCAAGCCCTGTTCGGGTACCTTCCGGGCCCGCAGCAGGCCGAAGAGGACGTAATCAGCTCGGCAGCGCAGTTAAGCCGGTCAGGCGACCGGGTCTGACGCCGACTGGATCGCGCGGGCGGTGGCCAGCGCGGCGGCGGTCTCCGCTATGGCGCTTTCCGGTTCGGGCAGGGCGACCAGGCCGTGCCATGGCAGCTCAGCACGTACCTGCTCGGCGGTCAGCTTGCCGCCCATGAGGCCGCCAGCCAGGGCGGTGACGGTGTCGGTGTCGCCGCCGAGCTGGACCGCGCTTACCAGCCCGCCGCGCAGTGAGGTGGCTGGTCGCGGACCACAGCACTGCCGCCACAGTCTCGTACGGGTCCAGGCTGATGCCGTTGCCGGGCGGATCCCACGATCCTGTGGACACCCGGGTCAGCATCTCGGCAAGCCGCGGTTCAGTGCCGACCACCTCAGCGGCTGCGCGGGCTTCGTCGACGGCGGCCGCCAGCAGCAAGGACGGGCTGGCACCCTCCAATGCCCAGGAGGCGCAGGCCGCGATCACGCACGCCGCGACGAGGGCAGCCGGGTCGGCGTGGGTGACCCGGGACATCGCGATCGTCACTTGCCGGCGCCGTTCGGCCTGGTCGTGGGGTAGCACCCAGCCGATGGGCAGCGCGCGCATCGGCGCGCCGTTGGTGGCCCTGGCCGGGACAGCAGCGGGCTCGCCGCCGCCTTGGAATTGCTCGATCGCTGCCGTCGTGGTCGGGCCGAGACCCCTGATGGACGGCGCTTGGCTGGCCAGGTCGGCCAGGAAAGCGGCCGGATCGCCGTCACCGTCTCGGTCGGCCAGGTGACGGGCCACCAGCAGGGTCAGAGCAGTGTCGTCCGAAGTCGCACCCCGGGGCCATCCCTCGCGGGCGGGCAGCTGCTCGATCTGGCTGGCCGTGGCGTTTGCCTTCGTGTCGGGCGCGTTCTTCCACGGGACGCCGAGCGCGTCGCCGTACGCGTAAGAAATAAGGGCGCCGTTGATGCGGTCGCCGAGGTCGAAGACCTCCTCGGGGTACATGGCGCACAGCAGGCCGTAGCCCATGACCTGGACCGATGAGCGGGCCAGGGCTGCTTGCTCGACGGCCAGGCGTTCGCTCCCGGATGCGAGCGCGGCTTTGCTCAGAGTGATCCTGGCGTGGGTCATGTCATAGCGGGTGCGCGATTGGATGAATGTTTCCAGGGCATTCGCGGCGAGTGCGCGGGCACGGCTACTGTTGCCGTCACGCAGTAGGAGCTCGGCGCGAGTCTGCCAGATCTTCGCACGTTCCAGAGTTTCGCCGAGGCTTACCGCGAGCTGCTCGGCCTCGTTGAAGTAGCGTTCTGCGTCGTCGCGGCCGCCTGCGCCGAGCCGCGTTCGTCCAAGCGCGTGCAGGCTTTGCAGGACACTCCGGGCGTCGGCGAGCTCACGGCGCAGCCGGAGCGCCTCATTATGGTGATGCTCAGCGGCGGCCCACTGGTGTCTGGTCTCGGCGAGGGTGCCGAGGTTGGCGAGGATGGTGCTGTGGATCACGCGGTCGCGGTCAGCGGAGGGTATATCTTCCAGCAGATCCAGCGCATCGCGGAACCGTGTCTGGGCGGTGGGGATGTCGCCGCCGAAGTATTCGGTGGCGGCCACGATGCCGTAACAGCGGGCGCGCAGGTTGGCATCCGAGGTGCTGGCCAGGTCAAGAGCCGAACGCCCATACCGCTGCGCCTCGCTGAAGTCGCCGAGGTACAGCGCAATGTCCGCCAGGCGGATGAGCACGCGGGCCCGCTCGGCGGAGCTGCTGCCGATCAGTGCCATTTCGGCTTCGGAGTGGGCGCCGTCGAAATCCCCGCGGACGAACGCTAGCTCGGAGCGGAGCAGCCGGACGCTGCTGTCTTCTACCGGGAGGAGCTCGATCAGCAATCTGGCTTGGTCCCAGTCGCCCAATACGATGAGCACGCCGACCAGGCGGGGGCCGAGTTCTTCGATGCTGACGTGCGGCCGTATCTTCTGGTAGAGCATGAGCGCGGTGTGGTACATGCCGTCCCGCTCGGCCTGTGCTGCCGCCTGGTAGCTCGCCTTGACCATCTGATCGATCTGGGTGGCTTGCTCGAAGTGAAAGGCGGCCGACGCCAGGGCGCCGTTCCGTTCCGACCACTCGGCCGCCCGTGCGTGCAGGTAGCGGCGCTGGTTGGCGCCGATCTCGCCGTACACTTCGCGCTGCATGAGGGAGTGGACGAAGCTGACCTCACCATGCGGTCCTTCGCGCATCAGCCGCATCTCGCATGCCTTGTTCAGCGCGGCGATGGCGTCTTTGGTGTCGGCCTCCATCACGTAGGTGATGGGAGCAAGTTCGTCGGAAGTGTCCAAGACCGCCGACGCGGCCCGCAGAAAATGGCGGGTCATCTCATCGGCGCGGGCGAGCCGGCGCCGCAAGATCGCATCCGCTCGGGGCAGGACGACATCTTCGGCCAGGGATGATCCCGGCGCCGGGGTGATGAGACTCAGTGCTTCACGGAAAAAAGGGGTTACCGCCGGTCAGCCGGAACAGGCGGTCCACGATCGACTCATCGGCCTGCTCGCCGGTCACCGACATCGTGTGCACGTATTCGCCGACATGCGCTCGCTCCAACGGGACCACCGTCAGTGTCGCGTGCCCCGTCGCGGACCATTCCGCCATCAAGTCAGCGAGTTCGGGATAGTCGGCGAGCTGTTCCTCCTGGATGGTGGCGGCCACCAGGACGGGCACGTGCCCCAGCTTGCGGAACAGGTAATTCAGGAAATACAGCGTGTCCTGGTCGGCCGCATGCAGGTCATCAACGAGAAGGAACAACCCTGCGTTTCCAGATGCGGCCCGGATGAGAACACGTGATAGTTCTTCGTAGACCCCGCGGAGGCCGGGCGAGCGTTCGGTGAGCTTTTCGCCGATGGTCGCAAGGAACGCACCGATGAACGGGACCGCATCGAGCAGGTGGGGTGCGGCACGCGCCAGCGTCCGGCGGATCTGGTCGGTAGTGCGGCCGAGATTGGACGCAAGCCCTTCCTTCACCGGCAAGAGAGGTTCCGCGCCCCGGCCCAGACAGCGGACGGAAATTACGATCATGCCGCGTTTGCGGGCCTCCGCTGCCGCTTCCGCCGCGAGCCTTGATTTGCCGACACCGGACTCGCCGAGAATCAGGACGGCATGCCCCTTGCCGCTATCGGCAACCCGGGCGATGTACTGGCGCAGACGTTACGACGGCCGCGGCGCGAGCAGGAGCCACCGGATCCGGGCACTCTGGCATCGGTCTTCACGCCGAGAGCCGGGATGCAGACGTAATGATCCGATACATAACGGCGCACTCTGTTGGCGGCCATCCGGATCTGCACGTTGGCGGTCACGCAAAAGGCACTATGACTATCACAGAGCGTGACAGGATTCGATAGTCGACGCACCGCCGCGCTGCACAGAGCGCCGAATATTTGCTTTTCCCCGCTCAGAACGCTAAGCGTTACGCCAGCACAGATTCGCCAGTTAGGGTGCGTGGGAGACACCGTGCGACCGTGTGCTTAACCGCGCTAGCAGGCCGGGTCGGCCGCAGGCACGGATCTGGATGACTTCGATCACCGTCCCGGCGCGGTCGGTGCCCGGTGGGTTCGGCGCTCAGGGCGCGCTGGACGTCCTCGTCGCGGTAACCCCGTCGGCCTCTGGTTAGAGCCATCGGGTGGTCGCCGCGCTGTTGCCGGGTAAGCAGTGGCGAGCGCTGGCGCCGGTTCTCTACGTCCCTGGGGGCGCCAGGCTAGGAGAAGTCGAACGGCGCTTAATGCTCGGCTCCCGGTGAACCGCGGCCTCGGCGTGGTGGTGAATGCGGTCGCGTGCTGGCTGGCGGTATGACAGGAGAGCCTGGCGTTTCAGGCGGCGGACAGGTACCCGTGCCCGGGCAGGTTTCGGCTGGCAGGGCTCGGGGAGGGTCATCGCCTACGGCGTCGGGTCAGGGCGGTTGTCCTGCCCGGCGCCATCCAGCCCCGTGAGTCACGGCAGTCCGAAGGAGCCGATTTAGGTGTTTTTCTTTTTCTCCAGCCGCCTTGGTTGCCTGGGCTCCCTTGTCGTGTCGGTCGTCTTGACCCTCATCTTGCTAGCCGTCTTTCGTGTGATCTGAGCAGGACCTCACCGGGTCACAGCCCGCGCGGCGGTCCCGCGGTCGGTGCCCTAAGCCCGCAGGCGCTGTCCAGCGTTCTGGTTACGCTGGCAGACATTTGCCGATCCGCGCCGGTACTCCCGGGAAGAGATGAGCCGGCGAGTCGCCGGCCGGCTCCGGCGAGCCCGCGCGCGGCGCGGCGGGTGACGGGGCAGTCGGCCATGCTGCCGCGCTGGCGATCCCGCCCCCCCGTCATCCATTCCGCCGCCCGCGCCACTGGATGCGCTAAACAGAACAGGCGTGCCGGACTGCTGACCGCGCCGCGGCAGCCAGGCCTTCCCCCGACGGGACCGGCGCGCGGCCCCCGCCAGCGGCCGCACCCTCGCTACCGGCTAGGCGCCCCGACCTCGACAGGCCGAAACGCTGGTAGCGGCGCGCAGATCGTCCACGCGGGGGTGGCTCTTGCCGAGATACTCAACGCTCAGCCGGTCGCGTGTATCGGCGGATCCGGATCGCGAGCGATCACCTGCGCGGACCACGGATCGTAACCAAGTGCCTGCTCGGCAAAAGCGCCTGCCGGCTCGGAGGCTGTAAGCAACGTCAGACAGGCGCGTGGCTGGGGAAAGTGGAACCTTTCGCGCGGATCGGGCCTGGCATACCGCGGATGTGACGGTCATAGTTGTTGGTCATGAGCGATCCGTTCCGTACCGGATTCGACCGGGATGGTTTCGCGGTCGCCCGGCAGCTGTTCAGCCGCCGCGAGGCCGGGCGCTACCGCGGCCACTTCATGGCGCTGCGCCGCGGCAGCCCGCGCCCGCACGACATGGCCGGCGCCGGTTCCCGGGCGGGTGACCCACTGCGGGTCTACCCGCGGATGATGCAGATGCACCGATGGGATCCGGTGAGCCTGGAGTGGCTGCTGGACGCGCGGATCCGCGACCGCCTGCAGGCGGTGCTTGGCCGGGCGCCGTTCGCCGTCCAGACCATGTGCTACTTCAAGCCGCCGGGATCCCGGGGGCAAGCGCTGCACCAGGACAACTTCTTCCTGCGGGCCAGACCGGGCACCTGCGTCGCCGCGTGGCTCGCGCTGGACCGCGCCGACGAGGCCAACGGCTGCCTGCTGGTCGTCCCGGGAAGCCACCGCTGGCCGGTCCTGTGTACCACCGCCGCGGACACGGCGCAGAGTTTCACCGACATCACGGTGCCGGTGCCGCCGGGCACCCGGCCGCGCCCGGTGCCGATGGAACCGGGGGACGTGCTGTTCTTCAACGGCTCGCTGGTGCACGGCAGCAACCCCAACCGCACGGCCGGCCGGTTCCGGCGCTCGCTCATCGGGCACTACATCCAGGCCGAGGCGCGCCAGGTCGCCGGGTATTACCACCCGGCCCTGGCCATGGACGGCACCCCGCTGCAGCTCGGGGTGAGCCAGGACGGCGGCCCGTGCGGCCAGTGGGCCGAGGGCCCCGGCGGGCAGCCGGTGATCGAGATGACCGGCAGGCACCCGCCCAGCAGCACACCGGACTGACCGCAGACAGCCACATGGAGTGAGCAGGAACGGTAAGTTACCGAACTGCCTATCGCCGAATCGGCGTGGACGTTGATCGTGCCTGATGTGCCACTCGCGACGTGCAGAACACCCGGTTTTGGAGGCGTATTAATCACTGACTCCGGTCGCGCTGGCCTCGAATACGCTGGAAACGGGCCGCTCATCTAGGGATGATCGCCTCATGGAAATACGCATCCAATCCTTGTGCATTGATACCGCCGACCCGGCCGGGATCGCCAGCTTCTGGGAATCCGCGCTGGGCTGGCGCCGTACGTTTGAGGACGACGACCAGGTCTGCCTCGAGCCGCAGGAGGGCAGCTCGGAGGATGGCATCGCTCCCGACCTGGTGTTCCTCAAGGTTCCCGAAGGCAAGACCGTCAAGAACCGGCTCCATCTGGATCTTCGCCCCGCCGACCAGTCCGCCGAAGTCGCCCGGCTGGAGGTGCTCGGCGCCCGGCAGGTCAGCATCGGTCAGGGCGGAGTCGGCTGGGTGGTCATGGCCGACCCAGATGGTAACGAGTTCGACGTGCTGCAGCCGCTGACCCCGGACGAACTGCCCCCCGGGCACGACTCTCTCGGCCGCCGCATTAAGGCAGGTGCTCGTGCCTAATCCATAACCACCAGCTCTGCGCTCCCGCGATAGCGGCAATCAATGCTGCAGCCACGACCAGATCGGCGGCTACGTGCGCGCCTCCACCATGGACCGCAGTCGCCCAGAGTGATCGTCTTGGCCGCTGCTGGGCAGATCCGGCTGGCCGTCGTCAGCAATCCCGGGACAGTCGTTGTCCTCGCAGCTCATAGGACGCGCTGCCGCCAGTTCAGCGTGCCTTCGCCGCTGTAGTCAAACTGGGAAGGACCACGTTGTGGACGTGGGGATGGGGAAGGCCGTGCGGGCTGGTGTGGTGCTCGAAGGAGGCGACCACCCAGTGCTGGGGCTTGACCGGCGAGAACCGGGACAGTCCCGTGCCCTGCATGAACTCCAGTACCGCGTAATTCGATGACCAGGCGTGTGACCAGAGGACCTGGAGGTTCTCCCACAGCTGGGCACCCCGTTCGGCATCGCCGGTCAGGTGAGCGTACATGGCGTCCCGGAACACCTGCGTGTGTTCGGCGGTGAACTGATCGAGGGCTTCCCAGACGAGGTCGGCGAGCTCGCTCCCATCGGCCATGTCCCGTAGCACCGCGTTGTCCACGTCCGTGCCCAGGGCCAGGCCGTGGCCGGGGCAGGCCAGGCCGGTCCAGGTGCCAGAGGTCTCGTCGGACTGGCTGTGCTCCAGCACGTGAGCCAGGTTGTCCTGGACCCAGTTCAGCTGCAGCACGCCGGTTAGGTCCGCGCCCGTAATGGCGATGGCGGTCATCGTGGTCACCTCCCCGAAGTCCAGGATGCCTCACGCCACCGTCAATCCGTCAATCTGTGGCCTCCGGGTCGGCATCGCGGTCCGCGGCGCGCCGCAGGATCTGCGCAGACGGACGAATCTCGGGTTTGGGCGGCTGCACGATGGCGTCCTTAGCCGGTCCGGGGCCCGGCGGGGGCGCCGGGCCCCGGGGGGCCACGGGGGGGGGCGAGGACGGGGCGGGGCGGCGGGGGCG
>CAXUJF010000228.1:0-769 GCA_964250865.1 uncultured Streptosporangiaceae bacterium | reverse complement strand
CGACGGACTACTCTGGGGTGGGGGCGGCTGCAGTATGGCGCCCTTCGCGGGGCCGGGCCTGGGGGGTAACGCCTGGCCCAGGTCTCCAAGGTCGGGATCCTCGGACGGGACGGTCAGGCTCTGCCGTTCGGCGAGCGTGTCGGCGAAGGCGTGGTGGGCGACGGCGAGATCTTTGATCCACTGGCCCATTTCCCGAATCGGGTCTCCGACAGGCAGAGTGAGCTCGTCGCGCTGAGCCTGGGTAGCGGGTTGGGGTTCGGCTGACCGCAGCGGCCGATGATGCTGGCCGGGATGGCGTCGGCGGAGTTCGGCCTCGGCGGCCACAGCGAGGTGACGTTGCACGCGGGTAGCCGCGTCCCAGTCGGCCCGGTCGGCCATCAGGGCGGCGAACACGGTCTCGCGGTGCCGGTAGGCCTGGTGCAGCGCTTGGTAGCTGTCGCCGAGCTCCTGCTGCCGTGCGGCGCGGTCGTGCTGGCCGCGGCGGGCGGCGGCTATGGCTTCGGCACCGGCCCGCAGGCCGGCCAGGCGGGTGTTCCAGGCGGCGGCGCGGACCTGGCGGAGCTCGTCGCCGACGTATTGCGGCGCCCAGGCAGTTTCGGTGGGATAGGTGTCGCGCAGGTGCAGCAGCAGCCCGTCGGGCATGCCGCGGACGTCCGGTCCGTCGACCGGGCCGAGGGCGGCGAAGGCCTCGTACCAGGCGGCTCGCACGTCCGGGGCGGTCGGGGCGGGGTCGGGTACGATGGGCTCGGTGGGGTGGTGATAGCCGGGC
>CAXUJF010000227.1:1654-8870 GCA_964250865.1 uncultured Streptosporangiaceae bacterium | reverse complement strand
GGCGCGCCCGCCGCCGGGGGTTCGGGGCGGGGGGGGGGGGCGGTTTCGGGGGCCCGGCGGCGAGCGCGCCGAGTCGGGGGCGCGTGCGGCCCGGCGGGCCGCCTTGAAGACGTACAGAAAGTTCTCACAGCGCTACGGCGGAACCATGACCAGGGGATGCTAGTCGGCAGGTGCTCTAGCTGTGCTTCTGGGCAACGAGCAGCAGGAACAGTGGCCGGGGGAAGTGGTCTGCCCACCACGGATCGCTCTCGACCTGCTCTGGCGTCGGATGCGGTTCGCTGAGGCTAGTGAGGTAGAAGCCAGCGTTCGACAATGCCTGGCTGTAGAACTCAAGCGGGCGGTGCCAGGAGGTTACTTCCGCAGGAGAGATGATGCCATCGACGTCGAATTGCTGGCTCACTTTGCGTTGCGTGAAGTAGCTGCTGGCGAGTTCGTCGTTGCCGCTGCTGGCCCGAGTGGAACGGTCGTTATAGAAGCACGGATGAAGCATCAAGATTACGATGCGGCCTCCCGGACTTAGTATCCGCGCAAACTCCCTGATGGGGCCCTGCGGGTCGGGGAGGTCGTTCAGGAGGTGGTTGCAGACCACCAGGTCCTGGGTGCTGTTCTCGATGGGCAGGTCTGCCACGTCGCCAACACGAAACTGAGGCGAGGCGTTGTCCGTGTTGGCAAGTGCGGTAGCGGCCTGGATGAGGTTGGTGGATGAGTCGACTCCGAGGACGTTAGCTCCTTGCGAGGCAAGCTCGCGTGCCATGTACCCTTCGCCGCATCCTGCGTCGACGACCTTCAGGCCATCAGCGGGACCGATGGCGTTCAGGACAGCGTTGTTCGTGAGGCCTGTGCGGTATCGGTCGTGGTTTCCCCGGATGATCTGGACCCAGAAGTCTGCGTTTTCGTCATAGGTGCTGAGGCTTGGGTCAGTGTGGTCGGCGGATACTTCGATTACTGGCCGTTGCATAAAAGTCCCCTTTCAGGATGCAGCTATTGTTTATGGCTGCGGACACGTTTCGCAAGAGACTCGCATGCGGCTCGTACAGCCAGGTCGTTACTGTCATCTCTGCAACGCAATAGGGCTGCTGTGAGTTTATCAGCTTGAAGCCCAAATGTAGGGTCACGTTGAAGTGCAAGCGGAAGGTAAGTGGTTACAAGGTAATACTTGTATGCCTGCCCATAGTCGTCTGCGCTTATTTCGCGCAGAATCTCACCAGCGGTGTTCTTTAGTAGTAGCGATCTGGGTAGTGTGAAGTCAGAATTAGGTCGCGTGTCTCGGGTGTAAGTGGGGAAAGACCACTCCTCGATGTTCCGCAGAATTGGCGCATCTTTTACTTTTCTTCTGTATTGGTCGGCTAGATCTTTGTCGTCGCTACCTATCAGAAGGCCCATGGTTGAGCTGCGAAGCGTAAATGCGGATTGCCGGTCAACTGCAGTAAGTACAGATTCGGTGTGCGGTTGTCCGGTCGCTTTTCCTATGTAGTGACCAAACACGGCTTGTGTGATGATTGTGTGGAACGAGTAATTCTTCCGTGGCAACGTTGGCGCTAGATTTTTCGAGGCGTCGATTAGCTGTGAAGAGTTCTTAATCAGTCCGGGAGATTGATCAGCTCCGAACAGGGCAGTCAGCGCCCGGTCTTGGCTAAGGCCCCAAAAGCGGGCGAGGTAAGAGTTTGTCTGGCTGTTATCGCCGCGCATTATATGAACGGCTGCTTGCAATGCAGCGGTCAAATATTGTTCCGGCGTACCTTCCTCTATGTAATGCCTAATAGCGGTTTCATCGACTTTTAGCCCTTCTTTCTTCAGGGTGCTGATCAACTCGGTCCGGCGGGAACTAACTGAGAACTCTGCTACATAGTTTCCCAGGCCGGGAACGGTCGCGATTAATGCCTGCAGTGACCGCCCGCTCACTTTTTCAAGCCAGCTGGGGTTGTCCCACAAGCGGTAGACTGTGCTTTCTTCAAGGCCAGCAATAAACGCAACATCGGACATGCTGAATGCTGCGTCTTCCGATATTTCAGCAAGCGTTCGCGGGCTAGTGCCTTCCTGCATGTCGTCTCCTGCCGAGGTGGTGCCCCCTCCATAGAGTACCCGCCCCTATGCACGCGTCATGGACGCTTGCGTGCGCGCAAGTCACCTGCGGCGGAGAGATGCGTATGCGGCGGTGACAGTGTTGATGACGATTCTTCGGAAGCTCTCTAAAACAGTGTGTGTGGCCAACGGTTGGCCGCGAGTTGAAGGGAGAGCCTGATGAAGCTCGAACTGGACACCAGCAAGAAGCAGGTCACGGTTTCTCGGGAAGCTGCTGAGAAGACCGATGGTCAGTCCGGCCGCCAGAAGCAAGAGCGTGGGACGGGCCGTCTGATGTGGTCGACGCAGGTGATTGTCCTGGACGAAGACGGGGCGGAGGTGATCTCCGTTACTACGGCTGGGGAAAAGCCGAACGTGAAGGTGGGTCAGCCTGTCGCCTTGTCCAAGCTGGAGGCCCTGCCGTGGGCGACCAATGGGCGCAACGGCGTGGCGTTCCGCGCCGAGGAAATCAAGGCGGGCGTGGGCGTGCCGCCGGTCAAGCCTCAGTAACTGGCATTCCTGGTTCTGCCGTGTACCTGAGTGTCCCTTCCGGTGTTCTGACGCTTAAGCGTCAAAAGGCCACCACCTATCTGATCCCGTGACGGGCTGGCTTTCTACGCCCCCGCCCAATGACAGGAGAAAAAATGCAAACCATCCTCGGCCGTGTCATCACCGAGATCCAGCGTGACGCCGTTGGCACGTCAACCCCGGACCTGAAGTCCGATATCGAGGTCGGCCTCGAAGTACTCGACGCCGCGATCACCGAGCTGCACGCGCTGCGTCCCGAAGCGGACGTAATGGAGCGGATCAACGCCACCTCCGACTTCATGCAGGCGGTCATCACGATCGCCCTGTACGTCCGTGAACTGGCCACCCGGCCTGCCGACCAGCCTGTGCCGGTCGTCATCAGCCCGAACTAGGAAGGGCTGTCATCATGCGGCTTTTCATCATCCTCATGTATGAGGACTCGATCCAGACCCTCATCAAACCGAACGCCACTGAAGGTGATCTGCGGGTCCTGACCGAAGCCCAGCACGGCAACCCGGACGAAGTTTTCGGTGTCCCCTGCCAGGTCACCCCGAAAGGTCCGGTCCGTGAACGGCTGATCCGGGCCGGGACCATCCGCGCCGTGGTCCAGGACCCCGGCATTTCCTGACCGCACACAGTGCCGGGCCAGAAGAAAACCTAGTTCCTCTGGCCCGGCCTAGCGGGCTCCACAGGCGCACCAACGCCCGGTCCCGCCCTTTCAGCACCAACCCCCTCATCACCAGGAGGTTTCGCCATGCCTAAGTCTAGCCGCGGTGGCTTCGGTGGCCGCCGTTCCGGCACCGTCACCGTGATCGAGGAACCGGTCCGCCGGTCCTCCGTCCGCACCGCGAAAATCGTCTTCTACGTGTTGTGGCCCGTTGTGGCCCTGCTGTCCGCCACCGTGCTGGCCAGCCGATGGCACCCCATCATCGCCCTGGCCGTGGGTATCTTCATCGGCCTGGCCGCCGCCCTGATCACCTCGGGCATCGTGCTCATCTGGCCCGTGCTGCGGGTCATCTGGTGGTGGACCGCCGAAATCACCCTGGCATTCAGCCTCGGTGCTGGCTGGGTCGATCTGGCCAGCCACACCACCCTCCCGTACCGGATCGGGACCGTCGTCCTGGCCCTGGGCATCCCCGCCGTCATTCCGCAGACCCGCCGCGTGACCATCGCCTCGGCGTGGTGCCTGATCACCCGGCACCGTATCCGGGTCTGCTTCTCCGAATTCATCATCACCAACCGCACCGGCAGCCTGCCGCTGATCTTCTTCGCCATCCCCACCCCCGTCGGGGAACGGGTCTGGATCTGGCTGCGGCCTGGCCTGGCCCTGGCCGACCTGCAAAACCGCCTCGACCTGATCGCCGTGGCGTGCTGGGCCGACACCGCCATCGCCGAATCCGCCTCCGACACCAACTCGGCTCTGATCCGGGTGGACATCAAACGGCGCAACGCCTTCACCGCACCGGCCGTCACGCCGCTGCTCAACCTCATCACCGAAGGCACCCCACCCCGTGATCACGAGGACATCGAGGTGCCCACCGCGCTGGACCTGCCCGACGTCACCTCCAGTGAGGTCACGCCCCCGGCCAGGCCAGCCACCCCCATCCGTGCGGACAGAAAACCCGCACCTGACCCGGCCCCAGGCTCCACCAACCCGGACGTGTCCGACTGGATCTAAACCAGTCCGCCACGGGGCCTGCTGCTGACCCGACCTCAGCCCGTAGCCCTTTTCCGGCGCGGGCTGGGGCCTGGTCTCTCTCCCTGTAAGGAGGACCCATGATGAACGGCCCCGTGCACACTCCCGGCACGATCCCGGTCGGGCCGCTGCTGACCATGTACGACCCGATCTACATCGGGATCGATGAATTCGGTGCCCCCGTTTACACCCGCATCATCTACCGCAACCTGCTCGCCGCAGGCGAACCTGGCGGCGGCAAATCCGGGTTGCTGAACCTGTTCGCCGCCCACGCCGCCTTGTCGGCCAGGAACCGGATGGTCCTGTTCGACGGCAAGCAAGTCGAACTCGGCATGTGGGACGACCTGGCCGACGAATTCGTCGGCCCCGCCCTCGACCACGCCATCATCACCCTGCGCCGCCTCCAGCGCGTAATGGACAACCGCTACACCTGGCTGCGGGCTCACCGCCGCCGCAAAATCGAGCCGTCCGATGACGTGAACGTCATCACCGTCATGTTCGACGAAATCGCCCTGTACTCCACCGTGCTGGGCACCGAGGCCCAGCAACGCGAGTTCGTTGCCCTTTTCCGTGACCTGGTAGCCCGCGGCCGGGCCGCCGGAATCCTGGTCATCGCCGCCACCCAGCGGCCATCGGTGGACATCATCCCCAAGTCCGTCCGGGACCTGTTCGGCTACCGCGCCGCCTTCCGCTGCACCTCCACCGGCAGCAGCAACATCATCCTCGGCGACGGCTGGTCCGAGTCCGGCTTCGACGCCACCGAGATCCGCCCCACCACCCCCGGGGTCGCCTACCTGATCACCGAAGGCGGCATCCCCCAGCGCATCCGCGCCGCCTATCTCACCGACGCCAACATCATCGCCCTGGCCGACCACGCCGCCTGGACCCGCCGCACGGCGTCCCCACTCGGCCCGGCCACCCTCCCGGCGGCTCCCTACGTCGCCTGACCCCCAAGAAAAGGATCTGTCATGCACTACACCACCCTGCCCGCCACCCGCGAGCAGTTCATCACCGGACTACGCGAACTGGCCGATTACCTGGAGGCCCATCCCGCTGTGCCCGTGCCCGCCTACGGGACTGACATCACCGTCGGCGCTGACCCCACCGAGGACGGCGGACGCGGACAGGTTGTCCACATCGCCGCCATGCTCGGCGCCACCATCACCGACGACACCCGCCAGGGCGGCCACTTCACCGCCACCCGCATGTTCGGCCCGGTCGGCTACACGGTCGTCTCCATCCCGGCCACCCTCATGGCCGCCCACCGCGCCTACGCCACCTACAGCGGCTGCGTCACCCCGGACATGACATGACCACCGAACCGCTCATCGTCCTGGTCATGGACGACGAATACGCCCGCTACTTCGACCAGCCTGCTCAGGGTTCCGTTAAGAGCCCGGCCGTGCAATGGCTGGAAGCCAGCTTCAGCTGTCGATGGTCACTCGGCGGAATTTTGGGCGACCAAGACGAAATGGACGGCCCAGACTGCATCCGCCCAATGATCGAACTCATCGACCAGGCCGACGACGACGATTACGACAACGCCATGATCGTCACCCGCACCGACTACGACGACCCCGGCCGGTGGTGGCTATGACCACCCGCACCCAATCCCCGGATTACTACGCCGTCCTTGGCATCTCACCCGATGCCACCACGGCGCAGATCAAGAGGGCCTACCGAAAGCTGGCCCGCCAGCACCACCCCGACCGCAACCCCGGTGACCCCTGCGCCGCCAACCGGTTCCAGGCCCTCACCATGGCCTACGAAGTCCTGACCGACCCCGGCCGCCGCGCCGCCTACGACGCCACCCGGCCTGCCGGCCCCAACACTCTGCACGTGGTCCCGCAAGACGACGACCCGGCCATCAGCGGCCTCGTCAAAGTTCTGGAAGACACCTGGCGCATCATCCGCGCCCGCCACGGCGAACTACCACCCGTCGTGATCATCATCGCTTCCGGCACTGACCGCAAACAGCACGTCTACGGCCATCACGCCCCCGACCGCTGGTACGTCGGCACCAGCCAGCGCGCCGAAATCATGATCAGCGGCGAAGGGCTGCACCGAGACGCCCGCAGCGTCCTCGGCACCCTGCTGCACGAAGCCGCCCACGCCCTGGCCGCCACACGCGGCATCAAAGACACATCCCGCCAGGGCCGCTACCACAACAAGCACTTCAAAGCCCTCGCCGAAGAACTCGGCCTGAAGGTCGCCTCCGACCTCACAATCGGCTGGTCATTGACCACCGTCTCCGACAACACCGCCAGCCACTACACCGACCAGCTCGCGGACCTGGCCGCCGCCATGCTCATGTGGCGCACCAGCGAAGCAACCGCACCCACCACCACCCGGCGCAACAGCAACCTGCTCGCCGCGATCTGCCCCTGCGGGCGGACGATCCGCGCCGCCGCCTCCACCCTGGCCGAAGCCGACATCCTCTGCACGGCCTGCGGCGACCCCTTCACGCCGAAGAACGCTGACGCTTAACCGTCAACTCTGAGCGTTCCCGGCTCTGCCCGCCACGCATCCTTCTGCCCGGCTCTAGCCCGGTGCGCGTGTGCGGCCACTTTCACCAGTTCATGGCTCGGGGACCGGTCTTTGCCTGCCCAGACAACCCGGTCCCCGGCCTCATCCACCACCCAGCAAGGACGTGGACACCATGCAATCTACCCACCTGACCGCCTGGGACCCGCGCGTCCCGACGCTGGAAGGCGCCCGGACCCGGGGCATCTTCCTGGAGTTCTACGACCCGCACGGCCGCCGTCTCGGCCTGCCCACCTACCCCTTCCACTGGGCTCCCGAGGGCCTGCTGACCCGCCGTCAGCTCCGCGCCAGTAACCTGCGGCCTGGCGGCCAGGAACCCGTCGCCCAGATCATGTGGCGGTACAAGGGACGCCGCAAAAACAAGCGGTGCGTCGCCTACCTGTACCG
>CAXUJF010000227.1:0-1644 GCA_964250865.1 uncultured Streptosporangiaceae bacterium | reverse complement strand
CGCCTTCATCAACATCCAGGACACCGTGCGCTGCATCGAGCTGGCCCTGCCCAAGCGCACCGCCCCCCCCGCCCAGTTGGCCGCCATCGCTAAGGCACTGGCGGCCCGCCCCACCTGCCCCACCTGTGGCACGACCAAGGACTACTACATCGCCCGCTCCCTGGGCGAATGCAACGACTGCGCAGCCGGGGGCTACCGATGATGCCCGCTACGGCTGGCCGCCCATCTAGTGTCAACCGATCATTGACACCTAAACGGCCGACCCGGGCCGTTGAGAACGACGAGTACGCCGCGTTCCTGCGGCGCGCTATCGCCGCCTACAGCCGCCGCGTCGGCTCCGGCGACATCGATGCCCTGGCCAACATGACCCGCCTGGCCGCCCACCTGGACCAGGCCATCACCGACGCTGTCCACGCCCTGCGTACCGGCCCCACCGGCTACTCCTGGGCTGACATCGCTCTGCGGCTGGGGATCACCCGGCAAGCCGCCCAGCAACGCTGGGGCACCACCCCCGGTCACGACCCCGACAGCCCTGATCAACTGGGGGGCTGCCTGTGACCCCGACCGGCCCTGCGCTGGCTCTCGTTCCCGGACCCGATGACGGCCCGGGCACGGGGGCGAACACCGGACCCGACGATGACGCCTATGTCCCGCTGCCGGACATCTTCGACCCGCCGCCCCTGGACGCCGCCAAAGCGGCGTTCATCCGCGCCAAAGACGGCTACCTCATCGTCATCGACAACGGGCCTAATAAGCCCCCGGACCTGCTCACCGCCACCTCGCTCAACCCGCACGCCTACACCGCCTGGCTTGATCACGTCTGGCCCGCCGCCGGATGCACCCGCCCGATCCGCCTGACCGGCAACATCCATCGCATCAACCCGGGCACCGGTGAGGTCACCGCCACGGTGGCCACTGCTGACCTGCCGGACGCGATCATTTATAAAGCCTGCGGGAACCGCCGCACCTCGGTCTGCCCATCCTGCGCCGAGACCTACCGCCGCGATGCGTTCCAGCTCATCCGCGCCGGGCTGATCGGCGGCAAAGGCGTTCCCGATGATGTCGCTACCCATCCGGCCGTGTTCGCCACCTTCACCGCCCCCTCCTTCGGTTCCGTCCACGCCCGCCCCGTGAAACGGCACACCTGCACTGACAAGACCAACTGCACCTGCCGCCCCCAGCCGTGCCACGCCCGCCGCGACGCGGAGATCTGCCCGCACGGGCAGCTCCTGGCCTGCACCACCCGCCACCGCCCCGCTGACCCCAAACTGGGACAGCCGCTGTGCCGGGACTGCTACGACCACGCCGCCCACGTGGTGTGGAACAACTCCGCCGGGGAACTGTGGCGGCGCACCAAGCAAGCCATCGAACGCCACCTCGCGCACCTCGCCCGCCAGCGCGGCATCCCGTTCATCCCCGTGCCGTGCGGCAACGGCCGGTACCGGCTCGTCCCCCCGATTCAGGTCAGCCACGGCAAAGCCGCCGAATACCAGGCCCGCGGCGCAGTCCACTTCCACGCCCTGCTCCGCCTCGACGGCCTGGACCCCGCCGACCCCGGCCAGCTCGTGCCCCCACCGGATGGCCTGACCGCCGCCGACCTCGAGGATGCTATCCGGCACGCCGCCGCCTTGATCACCTGGCAGC
>CAXUJF010000226.1:0-8885 GCA_964250865.1 uncultured Streptosporangiaceae bacterium | reverse complement strand
GGACTCGGGGTACGCCAGCGCGGCCGCGCTGTCCGCGGGCCTGCCAGCACCCGGTCCGGCGGGCGTCCAGGTCGTTACGGCCGGCCGCGCTGGCGCCCGGTGCCTACCGAGAGGCGTTGCCGCCACGGAGCCGGTAACGGTTCCCGGCTGCAGGGCTATCTGACCCGGGGTGCCGACGCAACGATCCGGCCGCCGGCGGGGCCGTCACCGGGTCCTTTGTCGATCACGTCGAGGTCGTGGCCGGTCACGACGGCGGTGGCGGCAGTGTCGGGCAGCCGGTTCGGACCCTGCAGCAGCGTGCGCACGACCAGCGGATGCGGCCCGATGGACGGCTCGTCGAATAAGTACACCGCGTGGTGCTGCCTTGTGGCAGCCCCGCCGGTGAGTCGCGGGCGCTGCGACTCGCCGCCGGCTAAGGCGGTGCTCGCTGCGCGACTGTCGCTCCGTGCCATTCAGCAACCGGCAGTTCGGCGGCCTCCGCGAAGGCGGTGCAGTCAGTGGGCTGTCAATATCCCGCCGACTGGCGCGGCAGCCGTCCAGGGGCCCGGGCCCCCGGGCTGCTTCGGTGACCGCCCAGGGTGCATGGCCGCCCGTCTTTCCCGACAGTCCCAGGCTGATTATGAGAGGCGGATCAGCTTCGTTTATCACGCTATACGATATAATACCAGCAATCATATATTTAGTTTTAGTTTAAAGGGCAGCGCTACGCGGAACCACTGAGTGGAGTCAGTCATGGCAGAGATGAACATCGTTATCTACGGCGCCAACGGCCGTGTCGGCCATCGAACGGTCGCAGAGGCCCGAGCCCGCGGCCACCATGTCACGGCCGTGGTCCGCAACCCTGCGTCCGCATCATTTGACCCGGACGTCCGGGTACTGCAGGGCGACGCCAGCGACGCCGACAGCGTTGCGAGCACTTCGGCTGGGCAAGACGTCGCAATCAGCACTGTTGGGGGGCTCTCAAGCGGCATCGCGGGCTCCCTCTACACTGACGCCGCCCGCGGGCTGCTGGCCGGCCTGCCCCGTGCCGGTGTTCACCGCCTCATCGTCAACGGCGGCTCGGGCGGATTGGAGGTTTCCCCGGGGGTGAAGGCGGTTGACACGCCGGGCTTTCCTGATTTCGCGAAAGAGGAGGCACTGAGCCAGATCGCTGCCTTGGACGTTTACCGGTCCGCTGCCACCAGCGTGGACTGGACCTACGTCAGCCCGGCCGCGGAGTTCGAGCCTGGGACGCGAACGGGCCGCTACCGCCTTGATGGAGACCAGCTGCTTCGCGACGAGGATGGCCGTAGCGCGCTCTCGATGGAGGACTACGCGATCGCGTTGCTCGATGAGGCAGAGACGGCGGCTCATCCCCGGCAGAGAATCAGCGTTGCCTACTAGCCAACGCACTCGAGGGGCAGGAGCCCGATGCGAGTGGAGTCACCGAGATGGCACAAGACCCTCAGCCCAGCCCTCGAGGTCTCCACCTGCGCAAACGCCGAGAAAGTCACGCTCTCAATGATAATCCGCGTCGCGACGGATAAGCCGGGGCGGGGCACCAC
This sequence comes from uncultured Streptosporangiaceae bacterium, assembly GCA_964250865.1. GTDB lineage: Bacteria > Actinomycetota > Actinomycetes > Streptosporangiales > Streptosporangiaceae > Bog-532. Next base: position 7,341 of record CAXUJF010000226.1, on the reverse strand, counting down.
CGGGTGCAGGGCGAGCTTATCCGGCTCGGCCACTCGATCGCAGCCTCCACGGTCTGGCACATCCTGCACGACGCCGGGATCGATCCCGCGCCCCGCCGCAGCGGCCTACCTGGGTCGCGCGGGTGTGGGGTTTGGCCGGGCCGGGTGGAAACCGACCGGTGGGCGGCGTTCCGGTCCCACTTCAGGCTGGGACGCGTTCTACTGCATCCCGGGCATCGAAGGCGCCCAGAGAAAGGTGGCGCGGAAGGCGACGTCGGCCGGTTCCGCCGCAACCGCCTGGTCCCGGTCCCTTCTCTGAACTAGCGATCATTAGCCAGATTGACTCTGTTTATAGCTACGGCCCGGTCAGCCCAGTGCTGCCGACCGGAAGATGAAGGAAGCGCTGCACGCCCAGGACGGCCTCAACACGCTCGTGTTGCCCACCATCGTTTTATACGCGCAAGCCCGGTCGTCGAGATCGGATCAATCCTAGCCAGACCAGATCGATCCTAGCCGGACCAGGGGGTGGCGGGTGGGGAGAGCGGCTGACCGTCGATGATCAGGTCGACCCGTTCGTTGAAGAAGCAGATCAGGTCGCGGAGCTTGGGATTGTCCGGGATGGGATCGGGGTAGCTCCACGCGGCGTCCGCGATCACCGTATCGCCGATGGCCAGTGACCAGTAACGGGCGCGCCCCTTATAGGGGCACACGGTGACAGTGTCGCTGGCCCGGAGCAGGCCCGTGCGCACGTCGGCAAAGGGCAGATAGTAACGGACTGGCAAGTGGGTCTCGAACAGCAGCAGCGGGCGGACGCTGTCGGCCACCAGCTCGCCGGCCACATACACCTCCACCCGCCGTGAGCTGCGCAGGGTGTCGACACGCTTATACGGGTCGCGGGCGTGCACAACGACCCGCTCGTCCTCCTCGTACCACTCCAGCTGCCGCCAGGAGAACGTCACATGGTCCGCGAGCGCGGCCATCGGACCGGCCGGATCCGGGTACGTCCAGGCGGCGTCCCCGGCCCGCTCGCCCCCGGCCAGCACCGTCCACCGGCGCTGGCCGCCAGGGCCGGCCGTCTGCTCAACCAGGGCGCCGGTGCGGATATCGGCACGGGGCAGGTAGTAAGTTGGCAGACCCGCCGGAGGGTACTGCAACAGCAAGAGGGCGCTGGAACTATCAGCGACCACCTGCCCACCCAGCCGCACGCGGATCCGCCGCGGCGTCAACTCGACCACGGGATCGGGAAAACGCGTCATCGCCGATACTCCTCTCAGACAAGATCATGACGTACCGGACCGCTCGGCCGCCGCCCATCCTCACTACCCAAGCACTCGCCCGGGGGCGAGTGCTTGCCTACGTGAGCCGGGAGAGCAGTCGATGGGCGGTCATTGGTCACTCCGTTGCGGGGTAGGCCGCGCCGTCGAAGTCGGAGGTGCCCGGGATCCCGACTGCCAGGTGCGCCATCGGTGCACTACTGCTCGCGCCGTGCCAGTGCCGCTCGCCGGCGGGGATGAGCACGAAGTCACCCGGCCGGACCTCGCGCTCCTCATCCTCGGTGGCGATGATCCCGGCTCCCCCCGTGATGAGTAGCCCTTGATCGAAGCTGTGCGTGTGCCAGAGGTTGCGGGCGCCGGGCTCGAAGGTCGCGAAGACGACGCGCAGCTCGCGGCTCTCGCCGGGTCCAACGAGAGTGCGCGGCCGCACGACGCCCTCGACGAAGTCGTCGAGGGGGGTATCGCCGGGAGTGGTGCGAGTCGTGAGCATCCGTTCTTACTCCTTATGATGGCGGGTTCGAAGATCGGCCTGACACTACGTCACGGGGATACGCTGGCCGGGCTCGGGCGACTTTCTGCGCGCGCGCCGCGCGCAGCTCACGCCCGCCAACGTGGGCCTGAGCGACTACGGGGCCCGTCGCGTCGCGGGTCTGCGCAGGGAGGAGGTCGCCTCGCTGGCCGGGGTCCGCTTGCCTTTGATCCCGGCCGGGGCGGCGTCGAATGCTGGCTGGTCGAGGCACGCGCAGGCGGCCATTAATGCGGCTGGCGGTACCCGCTTTCGCCCATATGGTGCATCGAGACCTCGCCGCGCACACACAGCCAGCTGCTGGTGTTCAGGGATCGAGGGATCTGCTCAGCCGGTCGTGCTCAGTACGAGTTTGCCGGGACGCCGGGGGCCGTTGAGTGCTCGGTGTGCGTCGGCGATGCGGGCGAGTGGGTACACGGTGTCGATGACGGGGCGCAGTGCTCCGGACTCGACGTACTGGGCGATGTCGGTGAGGAGCCGGCGGTCGGGGTAGCCGCGGAAGGTGCGGATGCGCCGGGGGCCGAACACGGTGGACGCGGCTATGGAGGCCATGGCCGAGGCGGAGCCGAAGTTGAGGGTGACCATCCGGCCGTGGCGGTTCAGGCGGCGGCGGAAGGCGAGCAGGTCACGGCCGGCGGTGTCGATGATGACGTCAAAGGGCCCGATGTCGTGAAGGTCCGCGGTGCGGTAGTCGAGCACTTCGTCGGCGCCGCATTCGGTGACGAAGCCGGCGTCGCGGGCACCGGCGAGGGCGCTCACGTGCGTGCCGAGGGCGTGGGCGAGCTGGACGACGATCATCCCGACTCCGCCGGCGGCGCCGCGGACCAGCAGCCGATCGCCCGCCTTCGCTTGGGCCACGTCGCGGACAGCGTGCACGGCGCTTTCTGCGGGAGTGACCAGGGATGCAGCCTCGACCATGGTCAGCTGCTCCGGGAACGCAGCTACCCGGTCTGCGGGCACCACCACGTACTGGGCCGCTGAGCCGGTCACGTGTCCTGCTTTGGGAGAGACCATTCCCCACACCCGCGTGCCGACCGCGATGTCGCCGGCGTCTGGTCCCGCGGCGGCGACCACGCCTGCGAAATCCAGGCCGAGACCCATCGGGAACTTGCGCCCGGTCATCATCTTCAGCGTTCCGTCACGCAGGAACGTGTCGTGCTGGTTCACCGCCGACGCCTCCACGCGCACGAGGACTTCGCCGGGACCGGCGGCCGGGCGCGGCACGGTCACGATTTCCAGGACTTCGGGGCCGCCGAAGGACCGGAACTGCACGGCCTGCATCTGTGTTGCTGTCATGGCTGTTGTTCTCCCTCAATATCACGATCTGCCGTGGTGGCCGGCGCAGGCGGGCCGGAGTGGCCGGTACCGGTGCGCCTGGGTGGGCTCTGGTTAACCGGCCCGCTGTCCGGGGTGGCGTGGTGGGTGCGCCGGTAGACCTGTTCGTGGGCCAGGCGGCGCAGGGCCAGCAGGAGCGGCTCGTAGAGCACGGTCCCGAGAACTACGTAGGTCACCGCCGCGGCGGCGGCTTGCGGATCATGCCCGGCCGGGATGTTGGCTATGTCGTATTCGGCTATCGCGAGGGCGGCGTCGGCGTAGATGCGCAGCCGTTGGGCCACGGTGGGCAGCCCAACCTGGTCAGCGGCGGTCAGCGCGGTATCGAGCTGCCGGACGACGGCCGAGTCTGCCTCCACCGGCCAGCCCAGCGCGGTCAGCGCCGCCAGCGCCCGGTGCGGCGGCTGCCCAGGCGGGCCGGGCGTTGCCGACAGGGCGTCATGGGTCTGGTCGATCGCGGACCACAGCTGGTCCGGTCCGGCGTCGATCGCGGCTAGTACCGAGCGGGCCGTGGCCACTGACACACCACCGACATCAATCAGCGCCCGGATCATCCGCAGCCTGGTCACGTGCGAGTCGTCGTAGTCGGCCTGGGTGGCGGAGATGCGGCACCCTTGGGGCAGCAGACCCTCGCGCAGGTAGTACTTGATCGTGGGCACGCTGATTCCGGTGTCGCGGGCCAGCTCGGAGATTCTCATCGCTCAGGCCGCGGCCGATTGACCCGGATCCCGGGCACGAGCACCACTGCGGCACCGTCATGGTGATGCGTGCGGCGTCCCGGAACGATCATGGTCATGACACCTTCCTGGGGGCGGGATGGCGCCGGCCGGCTCTTAGTTCACTGGATAGTGATACTATCTGATACTAGCTAGTTTCACTATCCAAGTCAAGTACGCACTGCGGGCCGGGAAAGACCGGAACAGGGTTGAGCCCGGGGCGTTGGGCTTCCGGATGGAGCTGAAGTCCCAGGCCGCCGGAGACGGCGTTCAGCGGGTTGACCACCTGCACAACGCGGCCTGACCTTGACCCTGCATCAGGGGTGCAGCATGAGCCCGTGAACGTACCCCGCCCATCGCGGCCGGCCAGCCCGCCGCTGGCGATCCTGGCCACCGGGCTGCGGAAGTCCTTCGGCGACCAGGCCGTGCTCAGCCGCTGGCCGAGGCGGCTGGGAAGATGGCCATGACGCACTCCGGCAGCCTGCGAGGGCGCCTTGGACCTGGCCATGACGCTGGTCGGCGAGCCGCGCATCATCTCCCTCGACGAGCCGACCACCGGGCTGAGGAACGCACGCGGGTGATCAGAACACCGGTCCGGTCACCGCGGGCGAACGCCTTCGCGGAGCGGTTCGTGGGCACGCTGCGCCGCGAGTGCCCGGACCACATGCTCTGATCCGTGGCGAGCGGCACCTGCGGGAGGTCCTGGCCGAGTACGCCAGGCACTACAACGACCACCGCCCGCACCAGGGACTGCAACAGGAAGCCCCGCAACGCCAGCCCAGCCGCGTCATCGATATCACCGCCCGGGTCCAGCGCAGGAGCATCCTCGGCGGGCTGATCAGCGAATACCGCAGAGCGGCGTAGCGGACGAAACTGCTGATCAGCAGCCATGCGCGAGTTTTGGCACAGCACTGGGTGGGCGGGACGCGGCAGCGCAAGGCCGGAACGCCTGCCCCGGCCCGACGCCGGGCGGGGCCACTTTGGACAAGCCCCGGATCGCTGTGCCCGTGCGCGCGAGCAACCACGGAGCAACCACAGGGACAAAACAGGCATATAAAAAATGACCTGGAGCGATAGAACCCCAGATCATTGTGGGTGCGCCGCCAGTGTCTGGTTTCAGGACATCGAGGACAGATGTCTCAAGACATAGAGGACACTTTCGCGGCGTGTCGTCGGTGGGGATGAGCAGGCTGGCCCGACGCTGCCGGGATGTCGAAGGCCCGGCTTGTTGTGACTGCCGTGATGGTCGAGAAGCGCTCTCCTGCAGAGGTCGCCCGGTCTTATGGGGTGGCCCGGTCCTGGGTTTACACCCTGCTCCGCCGGTACCAGGCCGAAGGTGAGGCGGCGTTCGAGCCGCGGTCGCGGCGGCCGAAGACCTCACCGTCGGCGATCAGCCCGGACACGGTGGAGCTGATCGTGCGGCTGCGTAAGGACCTGGCCGGGCAGGGCCTGGACGCCGGGCCGCACACCATCTGCTGGCACCTGGAGCACCACCACCGGATCCGGGTCTCGGCGGCTGCCGTCAGCCGCACCCTGGCCCGCCAGGGCCTGGTCACCCCCGATGCGGCGAAGCGGCCGGGGTCGTCCTGCATCCGCTTCGCCGCCGGGCAGCCCAGCGAGTGCTGGCAGCCGGGCTTCACCCACTACCCGCTCGCGAACGGGCAGGACACCGAGATCCTGACCTGGCTGGACGACCACGCCCGCTACGCTCTCTCGCTCACCGCCCACATCCGGGTCACCGGCCCGGCGGTCCTGGCCGCGTTCCGCGCCGCGGCCGCCGCCCACGGCGCCCCGGCCCCGGCTTTGACCGATAACGGGCTGGTGTTCACCACCCGGTTCGCCGGCGGCAGGGGCGGCCGCAACGCCCTGGAAGCCGAGCTGCGCCGCCTGGGCATCACCCAGAAGAACGGGAAACCCAACCACCCCCAGACCCAGGGCAAGGTGGAGCGGTTCCAGCAGACCCTGAAGAACTGGCTCCGCGCCCAGCCCGTCCAGCCCGTCACCCTGGCTGACCTGCAGTCCCTGCCCGGCGCGTTCACCGTCACCTGCAACACCCGCCGCCCGCACCGCTCCTTGCCGCACCGGGCAACGCCCGCTACCGCCTACGCCGCCCGCCCGAAAGCCCAGCCCGGCGACCGCACCGCCGGCACCCACAACCGCGTCCGCACCGACCGCACCGACCCCGCCGGCAAGCTCACCCTCCGGGTCAGCGGGAAACTCCACCACATCAGCACCGGCTCCGAAAACGCCCGGACCCCCGTCCTGATGCTCTTCCAGGACCTGCACGTCCGCATCCTCAACGCCGCCACCGGCCAGCTCATCCGCGAACTCACCATCAACCCCAGCCGCGACTACCAGCCACTCGGCCGCCCACCCGGCCCCCAACCAAAAACACCCCGAACCCGATAAGGGTTCAGGGTGTCCTCGATGTCTTGCGACATCACACGGGTGCGCCGCCAGGGACTTGAACCCCGAACCCGCAGATTAAGAGTCTCGTGCCGGGAAGTGCCAGCTAATGCCGCCTCGTACCGTTGCGTCCACGAGGTGTAAGTGGGCGGGCTCATGCAGGACCTTGAAGGTGTGCAGTTCACCGGGCCGTTTTGACGATCTGGAGGGTGAGCCGCCGACGGGTCGTGGCCTAGGTGACCAGCTTGCCCGCGTAGCCGCCATCAGCCCAGGCCAGCTTGACCGCGGGAAACGCCTTCTTCAGGTTCCACAGCAGCGGTTTGGCGGCGTCGCGGTCCTGCACCGAGGCGGCGGTGACCAGCACGGTCGGCAGCAGGCCCAGGGCATCGGCGGCGATGTGCCGTTTGGTCCCATTGATCATTTTGCCGGCGTCGTAGCCGCGGCGGGGCCGGCCGATCATCTCCGAGCCCTTCACCGACCGGGAATCGATGACCGCTGCTGTCGGCGCTGTAGTGCGCCCGGCGGCCAGCCGGATGCGCTCGCGCAGGTCAGCGTGCATCCGCTCGGTAGATCCGTCGGCCTGCCATTTATCCGCCCACCAGTAGACCGTCCCCGCGGGCGGGAAGTCCGCGGGCAGCGCCCGCCACACCGGCCCGTTATGGGTGAGGTAGCGGATCGCGTCGGCAATGTCGCGCATGCACCAGCTGGCAGGACGGCCGCCGCGTCCGGCCAGCCACGCCGGGGGCGGCAGCAGCGGCTCACAGACCGCCCATTCCGCGTCGCTCATGTCCGAGGGGTAGCGGCGGGCGCGGGTGCTGCGGGAGATCCCGCCCGGGCAGGACCGGCAGGCCACCATGCCGGGGACGGTGGCTGGCTGGACACAGTCATTGGCGGCAGGGTAGAACGGCACGCAAGGCTCCTGGCATCGCGCTGGCTTCGACCCAAGCGACTACCAGGGGCCTCTTACGTCACAGCAGCGACACGCCATGCTCTGCACGGGTACATCCAGATTCGTCCCGGCCTACGGCCCGGCAGGTTCTCAAGCAGGCTCTCAGCTTGTTCTTTAACCTGTCTGGGCTGCGAGCTGGGTGTTTGGCGGATCTGGGCT
>CAXUJF010000225.1:8126-8929 GCA_964250865.1 uncultured Streptosporangiaceae bacterium | reverse complement strand
GGCGGGGTCGGGGGGGCCCGGGGGGGCTGCCGCGCGCCCGACCGGGCCACGCGAGCGGATGGTCAGCTCGACCCGCTCCCGGCCCTTGGACTGACGTGGGTTGCGCTCCTGCGTAATCTCCACGTCAATCCGGATCGCCTTGTGATCCAGCTTTCCGATCTTGGCGAGCTTCCCTTCCGCGTGCTGGCGGAAGCGCTCGGGGACGTTAGTGCGCCGGCTCCTGAAAACAATGTCCATGGCGATCCCCTCGGTAGGCGATTCGTTGCGGCACCCGCCCGGCCGACCTGGTCTTCGTCCCCACATCCGCCTGCTGAGAGGTTCGCGGCATCTCTATGGCCACTACTGCTCTTCTCCCGGCCCAGCAGACCCGGTGTCCGCTGGCGGGGCAGGACTTACTTCTAAGCCGCACCGTGATCGGTCGACGAGAAGTCGCCTTACGTGGGCCGTTTAGCCTGCGGCTGGCATCGGCTAGCCAGGACGGGACCATCCCCGGAGACATGCTCAGGGGATCCTGCCTGACGCAACCACGGACCCGGACGGGTGCCATGCGTGAACGCTATCCGTATCCGGCCCGATTGTCAGTAGCCAAACGTGTGCGAAACGTAACTGATCATTCACTGCAAGTGGCGTTCAGGGGCTTGATTTCCCATAACGGACAGGTTGAGTTCTCATAACGGTCGCAATAAGGACACGCCGGCTGGGGCGAGTCGTGGCGAGGCGCGAGCCGGTCAGCCGGGGTAGGGCCGGGGGGGCCCCGCCCCCCCCCCCCCCCGCCCCCCCCCCCCCCCCCGGGGGGCCGGGGG
>CAXUJF010000225.1:0-8116 GCA_964250865.1 uncultured Streptosporangiaceae bacterium | reverse complement strand
AGGCCGGGCTGCGCCCGGCCCCGACGACCCCGCTCCACAGGCCGCCCGGCGTGGCCAGCGTGGTCAGCTGGCCGTTGGACAGCTGAGCGACCAGCGGGTTGGCCGTGCCGTCGGCGGTGATCGAGCTGATGCCCTTGGTAGCCGGGTACGGGGCGATGTTCCCGCCGTTGATCGTCACGTCGTCGAGCATGGGATGGCCGGACGAGTCCTGCAGCGCGACCACGTGGTCGGAGTCGTACCAGGCCAGCGACGTGAAGTTGAGGTTGTCCGGGCTGATTGGCACGGCGATCCCGAGGCGGGCCTGCTTCCCGGCGTGGACGATCGCGGCCAGCAGCAGCTGGGTGCCGCTCGGGCCAGAGGCGAGCAGGGCGCAGCGCACCCCGTCCGAGGCGACCTTCAGCGCGGTCACCCGCTCCCCCGCCGGCAGCATGTTGGTGACCTGCACGGCCGAGCCGCCGTGACCGGGAATCAGCCAGACCTGGCCATTCTGGACGGCCCACAGGTCGTCATGGACGTCCCAGCTCAGCGAGTCGAACCGGCCGTTCATGCGCAGTGTCAGCGTGCTCTTGCTGGTCAGCGAGCCGGTGTACAAGCTGCCGCCGGTGCCGACGCCGGCCACGTACCGGCCGTCCGGTGACACGGCGACCTGAGCCAGCGGGATGTCGCCCGTGCCCGCCTGCCCGGCCACCAGCGCGCCCTGGGGTGCGTTGGCCTGGGCCGAGCCGGAGAGTGAGCGGACCGCGCCGTGGCTGTCGGTGTAGTAGAAGCTGGCGTGGGCCGGGGCGGACGGCACGTAGCTGTTGTAGGAACTGATCTGCTGGACCGGGCTGTCCTGGCCGGCGTTCCATGGGCCGCCGTTGATCTCCAGCTCGACCGACTGGATGGCCGGCTCGTCGGAACTCGCGCCGGCCAGCGTCCACAGCAGCTGGGCCGACATCTGGTGCAGCGCATCCTCACTGGCACCGTAGACCGCGCCGCCGAGGTTGATCACTGCCGTGCCGCCGTCCAGCGACACGGTCAGCAGCTTGGTGCCGGCCGGGAACGATGTCTGCACGGCGTTGCGCAGCCAGCCCGACGGCGGGGCCATCACGACCCGCAGCAGCTGCTTGACCAGATCGGCCGGGGTGGCCTCTTCGGGCACGTAGACCGGGTCGGGCACCAGCGTCTGCTGGGTCGGGTCGAAGAAGTAGATGTTGCGTGACTGGTACACGTGCACGAAGTCGGACTGGGTCAGCAGCACCTGGCCGGGCGGGTTGGAGATGCGCCAATGGTGGTTCAGCTGGACCAGGGAGAACTTCTCCTCGGTTGTGCCCTGGCTGTGCGAGGAGATCGAATACTGCCCGCTGTTGGACAGCTTGCCCAGCACCGTCCCGCTGACCTGGACCACGGTGGTGTTCTTGGTCTGGTGCGAGCCGCTGGGCGTGTCCGACAGCGGGCTCGTCGCGCTGGAGATCTGGCTGAACACCGTCACCGCCACCCCGGGATGCCAGTCCCGGCTGGCCTCGGGGACCAGGTACTCGCGGGCCACCGCGTGGTCGTTGGCGAAACTGGCGTTAGCGGCCAGGAAGCCGGACACGATCTGGGCTGGCAACCAGTTGCCGCCCGGCGCGACCGGGATCGGCTGCAGGTAGTACTGGCCGGCGGCCGGGTTGCCCTGGCTGACGTTCACCGATTGAACGTGACCGCTGGTCGGGACCGTGACGCAGCCGGCCACCAGCACCGCGAAGGCCACGAGCAGCACCGCGAGCCACCCCGGGCGTGGCCGGCGCGGCCCGTCAGCCACGCGAACCCACCCCGGTCCCGCTGGAATCGCTGGTGTCATCGGTCGCGGCCTTGGCCGCGGCCGGGCTGGCAGGCGAGCCGAGCTGGCCGGGCAGGAGCAGCCCGCCGGGCATGATCTCGCCCAGCGCGGTGATGGCGTCGGTGTCGTCCGGCACCAGCGGCAACGGCGACCCGACCAGCTTCTGCCCGGCCACGCGCGGGATCGTCAGCCGGAAAACCGAGCCCTTGCCCGGCATGCCCCAGGCCTGCAGCCAGCCGCCGTGCAGCTGGGCGTCCTCCAGCGCGATGGCCAGGCCCAGCCCGGTGCCGCCGGTGGTCCGGGCCCGGGCCGGGTCGGCCCGCCAGAACCGGTCGAACACCAGCTGCTCCTGGCCCGGCTTGAGGCCGACGCCGTGGTCCCGTACGGCCACCGCGATCGCGTCCCGGTCGGCGGCCACGGTCACGATCACGTCGTGTCCCTCGCCGTGCTCGACCGCGTTGACCAGCAGGTTCCGCAGGATGCGCTCGACCCGGCGGTGGTCCGCGTCGGCCATGCAGGGCTCGGCGGGCAGCCGGAACTCGATCCGCGAGCCGCGCCGCTCAGCCAGCTGCTGGGCGTCGTCGGCGGCCCGGCGGGCGATGTCGCTGATGTCGACCGAGTCGGCATCCAGGGTGGCCGCGTTGGCGTCGTAGCGGCTGATCTCCAGCAGGTCTTCCAGCAGGGCCTGGAACCGGTCCAGCTGCCCCTGGAGCAGCTCGGCCGACCGGGCTCCGGCCGCGTCGAACGAGTCCTTGGCCTCCAGCAGCACGTCGGCGGCCATCTTGATCGTGGTCAGCGGGGTGCGCAGCTCGTGCGAGACGTCGGACACGAACTGCCGTTGCAGCTGGGACAGCCCTTCGAGCTCACGCAGCTTATCCTGCAGGCTGGCCGCCATGTCGTTGAACGACGTGGCCAGCGCGGCCAGGTCGTCCGCCCCGCGGACCTGCATGCGCTCGCCGAGACGGCCGGCCGACAGCCGCTGGGCGGCCTGGGCGGCGTGCCGGACCGGGATCACCACCCAGCGGGTGACCAGCGAGGCGATCAGCGCCAGCAGCACGATCAGGGCCAGTCCGGCACCGACCAGGGTGCGCTGGACCAGTGACAGCGTCTGCTGCTCCTGAACCATCGGGAACAGGTAGTACAGCTGGTAGTAGTTGCCCAAGGGGGTGCCGACGGCCAGGCCCGGCTGGTCACCGCGGCCGAGGGTGGACACGATCGTCGTCGGCGCGTAATAGACCTTGCCGGTCCCGTCGAGCTTCTGTTCGGCCTGCACGCTGGCCGACAGGGCGGACGGGATGCTGACGCCGGGGTCGGCGCCGCCGGCCACCCCGGCGATGTAGACCGGGGACTTGACCTGATCCGCGCTGACCTCGATGACCACGATGTAGCTGCTGTTGTTGCCGCTGGCGTCCTGCAGTTCCTGCGCGGTCGGATACAGGTAGTTGTTCGCGATCGCGGCCGTGGTCGGCTTCTTGTTCAGGTTGGCGTTGCTCTCGGCCACGGTCAGGCCCTGGGACACCTGGGCCGTCGCGGACTTCTCCTTGTTCAGCAGCAGGCCGTCGGAGATCTGCTGGGTCAGGAAGAACCCGAGTACCGCGATGACCAGCGTGGACAGCGCCAGCGTGGTGGTGACCACCCGCAGCTGGAGCGACCGGCGCCAGCGGCGGCGCAGCTGGTCGGCCCGCTCCCGCTGCCACTTGCGGGCCGCCTTGAGCGGCCGCTTGGCCCGCCGGGGTAGCCGGCGTCCGACCATCCGGACGAGGCGCGACTGCCGAACTATCTTGTACCAGCCGCGGCGCTTCTTCTTATTCTTCTGGCCGTCCCGGTTGCCACCCTGGCGTGCGGGCAGCCGAGAACCACGGGCCGCGCCACCGGCACCCGGCTCGCCACGGCCCTGCTTCTCGGCCGCCGTACTAGGCGCAGTCACCCCCACGATCGCTCATCGGGAGCAGCATAAGCCGTCCACCGGGGGGCTTCCAGGCCTCTCGCGGCGGAACCGCTCAGGCGGGACCGGCCTTGTAGCCCACACCGCGCACGGTGACCACGATCTCTGGCCGCTCCGGGTCCTTCTCGATCTTGGCCCGTAGCCGCTGCACGTGCACGTTGACCAGCCGGGTGTCGGCGGCGTGCCGGTAGCCCCAGACCTGCTCGAGCAGGACCTCGCGCGTGAACACCTGCCGCGGCTTGCGGGCCAGGGCCACCAAGAGATCGAACTCCAGCGGAGTGAGGTTCAGCGCCTCGCCGTTGCGCTTGACCGAGTGGCCAGCCACGTCGATGCTGATGTCCCCGATCTGCAGCATCTCCGGCGCGGGCTCGTCGGTCCGGCGGAGCCGGGCCCGGATGCGGGCGACCAGTTCCTTGGACTTGAACGGCTTGACCAGATAGTCGTCCGCGCCGGACTCCAGGCCGAGCACGACGTCCACCGTGTCGGTCTTGGCCGTGAGCATGACGATCGGGATTCCGGACTCGGTCCGGATCTGGCGGCAGACGTCGATTCCGTCGGTCCCAGGCAGCATCAGGTCCAGCAGGACCAGATCCGGCCGGGACTCGCGGAACGCGTCAAGCGCCCGGTCTCCGTCCGAGACAAAGGTTGGCTCGAAGCCCTCGCCGCGAAGCACGATCCCGAGCATTTCTGCCAGGGCCGCATCGTCGTCGACGACAAGCACACGTCCTTTCATGGCCCTATAGTTCCACGTGATTGGGCATGGGGAGGCCATAGCGCGAAGGCTGGGCGACGTTCTGCCGCCCGAGGCGTTACGGACGCGGGGCCTCCGGGGGGCCGCCCGGGCCTTAAACGGCGGCCGCGGACGCCGAAATCGGCGGATTTCAGGCGGAACTTCGCGGCCCGGTTTAGGCGGCGGGCAGGGCGGTAGAGTACGCAGCCATGGCGGACGGCGAGAGCAGCGTGGCAGAAGAGCAGACCGCAGAGCAGATAGCCGAACGGCCCCTGCAGAAGGTGATGGAGGACGGCTGGGCGGAGGCGCTCGAGCCGGTGGCCGGGCGGATCAAGGCGATGGGCGACTTCCTGCGGGACGAGGTCGCGGCCGGGCGCACCTACCTGCCGGCCGGGGAGAACGTGCTGCGGGCGTTCAAGCAGCCGTTCGCCGGGGTCCGCGTGCTGATCGTCGGGCAGGACCCGTACCCGACGCCGGGGAACCCGATCGGGCTCAGCTTCTCGGTGGCGCCGGAGGTCAAGCGGCTGCCGCCGAGCCTGGTCAACATCTTCACCGAGTACCGGGACGACCTCGGCTTCCCCGAGCCGTCGAACGGGGATCTGACCCCGTGGACGGACCACGGCGTGCTCCTGCTGAACAGGGTGCTCACCGTGCAGCCCCGCAAGCCCGGCTCGCACCGGGGCAAGGGCTGGGAAGAGGTCACCGACCAGGCCATCCGGGCGCTAGCCCGCCGGGGCGGCCCGCTGGTGGCCATCTTGTGGGGCCGGGACGCGCAGAACCTGGCCCCGCTGATGCCGGACGTGCCCAAGATCGAGTCGGCCCACCCCAGCCCGTACTCGGCCGACCGCGGGTTCTTCGGCTCGCACCCGTTCAGCCGGGCCAACGAACTGCTGGAGAAGCAGGGCGGCGACCCGATCGACTGGCGCCTGCCCTAGCCACACCGCGCGTCACTCGCGCCGCTCTGCCACGGCGCACTCCAGGCCGCGCCGTCACCGGCGCGCTCCTTCGAACCACGTTCGCGGCTACCCCCTTGCCGTTTTCGCCGTTCCTCATTACTGTTTAACTATGACTATAGATAAAGGGGTAAGCCGCTCGGGGGCAGCGGGTCCGGACGGGGCCGAGCCGTCGCGGATCTCGTTCCGGCTCGACCCCGGCTCGGGGGTCCCCACCTACCTGCAGCTGGTGCAGCAGGTGGAGCAGGCCCTGCAGCTCGGCTACCTGGGCCGGGGTGACCAGCTACCGCGGGTCAAGGACGTGGTGGGATCGCTGGCCATCAACCCCAACACCGTGCTCAAGGCCTACCGGGAGCTGGAGCACCGGGGCATCGCCGCCGGGCGCCCCGGCCAGGGCACCTTCGTCGAGGCGACGCCCGAGGTGGTGCCGCTGGCCGAGCTGACCGGGTTGCGGAAGAGTCTGCTGACCTGGGTGGGCACGGCCGACGCGGCGGGCCTGGACGCGGACGGGATGACGGCACTGTTCTCGGCGGCTCTGCGGGATTTCCATGAGCGCCGCGCGGCCACAGGGGCGCCGCGCGGCGGATCAGGCCCCAAGGGCCGCGAACGGCGGGAGACGGCATGAACGTCATCGAGACCATGGCGCTCGGGCAGTGCTTCGGCCTGACCTGGGCGCTGCGGAACTGCTCGCTGGCCGTCCCGGCGGGCCGGGTGACCGCGCTGGTCGGGCCGAACGGAGCGGGCAAGTCCACGCTGATGAACCTGGCTGTGGGCCTGCTCAACCCGACCGAAGGTGAGGTCCGGGTGCTCGGCGGGCAGCTGGCCGGCTCGGAAGAGGCACTGGAACGGGTGGCGTTCGTCGCCCAGGACGCGCCGCTGTACCGGTACCTGACGGTCCGGGACATGATGCACCTGGCCCGGAACCTGAACCAGCGCTGGGACCAGCCACGGGCCAACCGGCGGCTGGCCGCGCTGGGCATCCCGCCGAAGAAGAAGATCGGCAGGCTGTCCGGCGGTCAGCAGGCGCAGGTGGCGCTGACCATCGCGCTGGCCCGGCGGCCGGAGTTCCTGGTCCTGGACGAGCCGCTGGCGCCGCTGGATCCGCTGGCCCGGCACGAGTTCCTGGCCGCGGTGATGGAGGCGGTGGCCGAGGACGGCATGTCGGTCCTGTTCTCCTCGCACGTGCTGAGCGAGCTGGAGCGGGTGGCCGATTACCTGGTGGTGCTGGCGGGCGGCCGGGTGCAGGTGGCCGGGGACACCGGGGACCTGCTGGCCACGCACCGGACGCTGACCGGGCCGGTCCTCGAGGTGGGTCAGCTCGGGCCCGCCTTCGAGGTGGTGCACAGCCAGCAGGGCCGATCCCAGGCGCACGTGCTGGCCCGGTTCCGGCCGCCGGCCGCCGCGCCCGACGGGTGGCAGGCTCACCCGGTGACGCTGGAGGAGCTCGTGCTGGCCTACCTGCGGGAGCCGGGCGCTTCGGCGCTGCCCGGCCCGGAACTGCTCGGCGCGGATACTCCGATCTGGGCGGCGTCATGACCGCGCTGGCCGGGTCCCGGGCCGCGGGCGGGGCCGGGAACTGGCGGTCCTGGCGGCTGACCCGGCTGGCCTGGGTGACCTGGCGCCAGCACCGGGCCACGCTGATCGGCCTGGCCGTCTTCGCCGGCCTGATCGCCACGTACATGCTCATCGCCGGGCTGAAGGTTCACCACCTGTACAGCAGCGCGGTACGGGACGGCTGCGTGAACCCGACCATCTGGACGGGCCCGTGCCGGCCGCTGCTCAGCCCGTTCTACGTCGGCTGGCCGCTCAGTTACGGATCCGAGCTGGGTTTGCTGCTGCCGCTGTTCGCGATCACCGTCGGCATGTTCCTCGGGGCGCCGCTGCTGGCCCGGGAGTACATGTCCGGCACGACCAGGTTCGCCTGGACCCAGAGCACCGGCCGGGCCCGGCTGACCGCGACCAAGGTCGTGCTACTCGGGCTGAGTGCCATGGCCGTGGCCGCCCTGCTCGGCTGGCTCGGCCAGTGGTCGATGCAGCCCGTCATCGCCCTGTCCGCCCGGGAGTTCGACCGCTGGCAGCCGGGCCTGTTTACCACCACGCCGGTGACCGAGGCGGCCGCGGCCGCGCTGGCCTTCGCGGTCGGGGTGCTGGCCAGCGCGGTGATCCGGCACGTGGTGCCGGCCATAGCCGCGACCCTCGCGGTCACCGTCACGGTGGCCGAACTCCTCTCCCACCGCCTGCACCTCTGGCTGCTCAGCGTGGGGCTGCACCAGAGTCCCGACCCAGCCCTGGGCGTTGATCCGGCCGTCAGTCCCAACGGCAGCCTGTTCGACCTGCACGAGGTATCGGGCGGCCGCTGGCTCGACCAGGGCTGGTACGCCGGCCCGGGCGGGCACCAGCTGACCGGCACCCAGGCCGGGAAGCTGCTGTACAACCCGGGTTTGCAGGCCCGGCTGCACGACACGTTCCAGGTCACCTGGCAGCCGGGCAGCCGGTACTGGCTGTTCCAGCTCACCCAGGGCGGCGTCGAGCTGCTGCTGGCCATGTCACTGGCCGCGCTGGCCATCTGGCTGATCCAGCGCCGCAGGGCGTAGGCCGCCATGATCTCCGCCGTTGGCGCGGACACCGCCGGGGTGACCGAGGCGGCCGCGGCCGCGCTGGCCTTCGCGGTCGGGGTGCTGGCCAGC
>CAXUJF010000224.1:0-8939 GCA_964250865.1 uncultured Streptosporangiaceae bacterium | reverse complement strand
CTGTGGCCGCGGTCGCGGTGCCCGTGGTGGTCGCGGCCGCAGTGAGGCTGGCAGGGTCACCGGAGGCGGTGTGGCCCGGGGTGCCGGTGGCGCTGGTGGTGCCGGCCGTGCTGGCCGTCCCGCCGCTGGTGACATCGGCGCTGCCGGTGGCCGCGGTGGTGACCGATCCGGTGACGGCGGTGCCAGCCGGGGGCCAGCCGCCGTTACCGGCCCGGACCGGAAGGACACCACCCGAACCAGTGCCAGTGCCAGTGCCGGTGCCGGTCGTGCCCGTCCCGGTGCCGGTGCCCGTGCCCGTGACGGGCAGCACCGGGGTCAGCGGAGCAACCACCGGCGCGACCGGGGCCAGGACCGGGGCCAGCGGCGCCAGCGCGAGCGCGAGCGGTGCCAGCACCGGGCTCAGCGAAGCGAGCAGCGGCGTCGTGACCGGAGCGAGCGAGTCAAGCACCGGCGCCAGCGCCGTAGTAACCGGGGCCAGCGTGCCGGCCACCGGCACCAGAGCGGTGGTGACCGGGGCGAGCAAGCCCGCGACCGCGCCAGACAGGGGAGCCAGGGCCTGGGCCGCGGCCCTGGTGACCGGTCCGGTCAGCTGGCCGGTGGTCGTGGTGACGGGGGTGGCGAGGCCGGCGACCGTCGCGGTGATAGTGCCGGCCGACGTCGCCGCTGCGGCGGCCCGGCTGGCTGATGAGGTGACTGGGGCGGCGGCGTGGCTGCCCGCCGAGGTGGCCGCGCCCACCGTGTGGGTCACCGTCGACGTGGCCGACGCGGCGGCGTGTGTCACGGTCGAGGTGACCGGGGCCGCGGCATGGGTGACCGGCGCGGCAGCCGACGACGCCGACGACGTGGCCGGGGCGGTCGAGGAGGTGGCGTGGTTCGCGCTCGAGGTGGCCGGGGCCGTGACCGAAGGGGCCTGCGTGGCCTGGGAGACGGCCGAGGCGACGCCGTTCAGGGTGCTGGTCACGGTGCCGGCGACAGCGTTGGTCACGGCACCGAGCAGGTTGCCGGACGAGGCCGGGGTGGTTGAGGACGGCGTGGCCACGTGGACCCGACCGGTGGTCGCGGCGTGCGCGCTGGTTCCGGATAGCAGCCAGAACACGGCCATCAATCCGAAACAGCAGGCCAGGAGCACAGCACCACGCATGGCGACCCGGCCGGTCCACCCGAGGCCGGGAATCACCTGCGCAACTGGTGCAGCGTGATCCACCCTGTGACATCCCCCGATGACGATGACGCCGGCGACATGAGCGCCGGTTCCCACCCACGCATAGTAACCATGCGTGCGTTTATAGAAACAGAGTGTGAACGGCTTTTTCTGGACTAAACAAACACGGAGAGGTTTATAAATGGCTGCATAAAGCGGTTTATACGGGTGTTACCAAGTGAGTGGTTAGACCAGTTTTACTCGGGTATCGCTTCGTCGCCACCGCGCCGCGGTGCGGAAGGAGAGCTGAATCGTGCGCCTGTTCAAGCGATCGAGACCGTCGGCGACGAGCCACAAGCCGACGTGGCAGGAACGCCGGGCCGCCGAGCGCACCGCCAAGGCGGAAGCCAACCTGGAGCAGACCGAACAGAAGATCCACGAGATCGCCGATCAGGTCCGGAGCGACCTCAAGCACTCGCGTTAATTCAACGCTGCAGCGGCAGCTGATAGCTCGGCGTCAGCTGATAACGGAGGCCCGTCCCGAATCCGGGCGGGCCTCTTCCCCGCCCGGGAACGCCTCCATGGCAAACGCCTCGCTGGTGAACCGGAGGAATTCCCGCAGCGCCAGGCTGGGTGAGCGGCTCCACACCAGGGCCAGCAGGCTGGGCAGGTCAACTCCAGCGACGGGGACCGCGGTGAGCCGATCGGAGAAACCGGTCGCCATGGTGGCCGAGAAGATCGCTGCCCCCAGCCCCCGCGCGGCCAGGTCGGCCACGGCGGACGGCGCACTGGCCTCGAGCGCGATGTCGGGCTGCAGGCCACTCTGGGCGCAGGCCTGATCGAAGACAGCCCGGACCCCGGTGCCCGCAGGCATGCTGACGATCGGATAGCTGGCCAGTTCGTCCAGGTCGACCTGTGAGCGGGTGACCAGCGGATGTGCGGGCGGCACCGCCGCGACCAGGTGCTCGCTGATGACGATCTGGCCGTTCACGCCGTCGGGCAATTCACCGGCGGCGCCGATCAGAGCCAGGTCGGCCGAGCCGTCGCGCACGTACTCGACCAGGCGGTCCGAACGATCTTCAGACAGCGCGATGTCGATACCCGGATAGGCCAGGTGGAACGCGGCCAGGGCCTCGAACAGCGGCTCGACCGTGCAGGCCGTGACCATGCCGACCGTGAGACGACCTCGGACCAGGCCGTTGACCTCGTCGACGGCCTGCCGCAGGGCGGCGGTCGCGGCCAGCACGGCCCGCGCGTGGCCGACGGCCGCCTCCCCGGCCGTGGTCAGCGCGACCGAGCGGCGGGACCGGTCGAACAGCTCAGCGCCGAGATCCCGTTCCAACCGGCGGATCTGCGCGCTGATGCCGGACTGGCTGACGTGGGACCGTTCGGCGCCGCGGGTGAAGTTGGCCTCGTCCGCGACCGCGACCAGGTATTCGAGCTGACGTAGTTCCATAACCCTGAGTTCTAGTTTCCATCGAAACAATCGTTTAGACTTCTGGTTACGACACTAGTTGAATTAAAGAAAAGGACGCAAGCACACCACTGGCCGAAAGGCTACGAAGGACCGGTACCGATGACCAAGGCAGCAAAGCCCGAGGATCTGACCCGGCTGTTCGTGCAGGCCGCCAATCGTCAGGACGCGGCGGGAGTGGCCGCGTTGTACGAGGAGAACGCGGTGATGGCGTACCCGCCGGGCGGGGAGACGGTGGGACGCGCGGCGATCCGCGCGCTGTGGGAAAAGGTGCTGGCCAACGCGCCGCACTTCGAGCCGGAGAACCCGCTGCCCACGCTGGTGAGCGGGGGTATCGCGCTGACTGCCACGGTGGCCAAGGACGGGGCGGGCGCCCGGGCCCAGGTGGTGCGCAGGCAGCCGGACGGGTCGTGGCTGCGCCTGCTCGACCAGCCGGAGTTCACCAACCCCCGCGATTGACTTCGAGCGCACTCCAAGGGTGAGACTGGGCGCGTGACATCCGGTGAACTGACGATAGGCGAGGTGGCCGAGCGTACCGGCCTGACGCGGCACACCCTGGCTACTACGAACGCGACGGGCTGATGCTCGGGGTCGACCGGGGCGGCTCCGGGCACCGCCGCTATTCCGAACTCGACCTGGGCTGGATCGAGCTGATCACCAAGCTACGCGCGACCGGCATGCCGAGCAGCGCCTCACTCTCACCGCCCTGCGTGCCGTGCACCAGGAACAGGTAATTGTTGGAGGTGTCGATGAAGTTTCCGCCCGCCGCGACGTACCGGTCGAGGATGGCGAACGAGGTCGCTTCGTCGGTCCTGGTGCCGAACCGCATCGCGCCCAGGCTGATCACGCTGACTTCGCGCGCGGCTGGGGAGCCAGTTCCGATGGTTGTGTAGCGCATGGGGCTAGGCTCCCGGTTCGCGCGCGCTCGAAGTCAAGCGAAGAGAATTCGGGTCAGCTCAGCCAGCAGCTCGCGCCGATCCTGATCGGTGGCCGGCAGGACGCCAGGAGTGCACTGGGCCAGCTGCGCGTGGCCGAGGTAGGTGGCGTAGGCCAGGGTGGCGCGCCGGGCCGCGACGTCGGCCGGCTGACCCGCTTGGCGCAGTAGCCCAGCGACATAGCCGATCCGCCGGCGGGTGACCCGGTCCAGGGCGGCGCGAACGTCGGGGTGATCGGCCGCGGCCATCAGGCGCAGCTGTCCCGGATGCTCGGCGCTGCTGGCGGTCACCCAGCCGAACAGGAACCGGGCTTTCTGGCGGGGCTCGCCCGAGGTCGCCTCGGCCATCCGGATCACGTCGTCGGTGTGGATCTCTTCCCAGCGGGCCAGGGCGGCTCGCAGCAACTCGTCCCGTGAACCAAAGTGCCAGTAGAACGAGCCCTTGGTCGCGCCGATACGGCGGGACAGCGGCTGGACGGCTACCCCGGCCGGCCCGTCGGACAGCAAGGCATCGAGTGCGGCCGCCACCCAGTCGGCGGCGGTCCGGCGAATATCGGCAGGCATCGCTCCGTACGCTAGCGTATGGTCAATTCCATACGCCAGCGTACGGAGGTCATCATGCCAGGCGTGTCAGTTGCTTACCAGCTCATACCGCGGCCGGACTGGGCCGCGACGACGACGGTGGCCGTGGCCGACGGCTCGGTCCGCGATGCCAGGGCGTGGGCCGACGCCGTCTTCGCCGTGGGTTCGGTGCCGCTGTGGGTGAAGGCGTTGTTCGGCGCGCGCGAGGCCGTAGCCAAGTTGCTGCGGATCCCGCCCGGGCGGCCCGGGGTGTTTGCCGTCCGCGAGGTCCGGGACGGTGAGGCGCTCATCGACACCGACGACCGGCACCTGCGGTTCGTGGCCGGGGTGCGGGCCGATGAGCACCTGCTGCACGTGACCACGGCCGTGGAGCTCAAGGGCTGGCGCGGGCAGCTGTACTTCCTGCCCGTCCGGTTCCTGCACGACCAGATCACCCGGTCGATGATGACCGCGGCGGCCCGGCGGGCATCGGCCGCGGAAGAACGCTAGGCCCAGGCCCGCAGGACCCGATCGATGGTGGCCTTGATCCGCTCGCGGGCGACGTCACGCGGCACGCCGGACATCAGCAGGGAATCGTAATCGGTGTCCTCGTGGCGTACCGACGCCACCACGGCCAGCGTCATCGCCTCCTCGTCCAGCGACCTTCCGGCCGCGGACCGCCCCACCCGCCCGCTGCCCCTGAGGCTGGTATGCCCGGCGATCGCCTCGGCGCGCTTGGCTGGGCAACCGGGGAACAGGCGCGTGATCTCTTCCACCATGCGGGCCTGTAGCTCGACATCCGAGTCAGCCCGGCGCTCCCGGTCACGCTCGCGGCGCCGCATCCGGGCGTCTTCGTCGGCCAGGCATTGCTGCTCCGCCTGCTCCAGTGCCGGCTCCTCGACCAGGATGCCCAGCCGTTGATACCGCTTGCGGGCCCGGTTCCACTGAACGACCACCGCCGATAGGCGGCTGGCCTTCTTCGCCCGCCGAGTGAGTGCTGCGTCGCCGGCCGGTAGGAACACCAAGTGGTCCAGGTCGGCGCAGGTCAGGCAGAGCGGGCCAGCACCGTCCATGATCAGCAGATCGCCGGGGCCGCCGCATTCGGCGCAGGACCAGTCCTTGACCGGCTGCACGACCACCAGATCAGGCGGCGCGGTCATGCGCTCTCGCTGCGGGGCCGACAGCTCAGCGGAGACCCAGTGAGTCCGCCAGGCGCGTTCGGCCGCGGAATCACCAGTGGAGGTGAAACGCAGTTGACGCCGGTCCCGGGTGGCGGCCACATAGTCGGTCTCGATCGGCTTCAGCGCGTTAGCCTCAGCCCAGCGCTGGAGAATGATCGGGAGCTGAGCCAGCTTGTCGTCGTGCACAGGCAGCAATGACTCCAGGTCCGAAACCCGGCCCTGCCGCCAGCGGTCCAGGTGGCTACTGGTCAGCCAGCCGAGACCGATGCACACGTCGGCGACGGTAACGAACTTGCGCCGGGCCAGCACCTCCCCGGCCACTGTCACCACCCTGCGGTCCAGGTTCGTCCTGCTCACGCAAACGAGGATAATGCGTTCCGCCGGACAGTTCCCGCGGTTGAACGCGATGGCCGGCTTGCCCGGTACCGCCGGTTTAGCCCTGTGGAAATCGCGGTTTTGCATCGGCCTGATGACGCAAGCGGACGCAAGCGCCACCGGTCGGTCCCGCCGCCGTGACTGGTATTATTCACCAAGGCATGCTTTACATATCGCGCATGCGCCGTATCCAATGCCCAAAAGGAAGACATGGATCACCTCGCAGGAATTATCAAAGAGCGGCTCAGCGAGGCGGCGAACCGGCGAGAAGAAGTTCAAGAACTGCGAGCAGCCACATCAACCCTAGAATTCTTTGACTACCCATTTCCGAACCTTCAGGAGAGAATCCGCCAGACGGTCCAGTCAACTTTCGACAGCAAGACTCTCGACGTTCGCGTCGATTTAATCGAACGTGGGCGCTTCCGTGCTGATCTAACTGTTAAGGTTCCGGACCTGCTGAAAAAGGTAGGCCCTAAAGTCTTTATATCTGAATATCTGCCGCAGATGGTGCAGGCCCTGTCCGCCGGCGAATTCGATATTATATTTTCTGAGGTAACCGCGACTGGTATTTATGCCAACCTTCGCCTGAGCGATGAATGGCTCATCCGGTCAGTGGCAAGCGTCGCAGATTTTGAAGGTGCTTACGGTACCCAGGATGTTCTTTCGGGCCATGCTTTTGTGGTGGATTACTCCTCGCCCAACGTTGCTAAACAGCTTCACGCTGGCCATATCAGGTCAACTATAATCGGTCACATACTTGCGAATCTCTATGACGCCGGCGGTGCGACGGTCTACCGGGTAAATCATATTAATGACTTCGGCGGCTTTGGTTACACCTTGCAAGGTTACCGCCAGTTCGCCGATTCATTCCCGGCCGACATGGACGCCAATGCGCGCCTGATCGCGATCTACCAGATCCGGCGGGTGCTGGAACGGATCGCGGGCGGGGAAGTTGGGGCTGACGACTGGGATCCAGCTGACTCAGCAGTACTGCGACGATACTTCCCTGAGGCCGTTGACCTGGCCGGGGTCCGGGCCGCATCCGCTCAATTTACAGCGGACTCCGACCACCGTTTCGCCGCGCTCGAAGGCGGCGAAGAGGATGAGGTCCGCCTGTGGCAAGAACTTGTCGAGGTGAGCCTGGCATCGTTCGACGAGTTCTACGGCCAGCTTGGCATTAGTTTTGACTTCGTACTCGGTGAGAGCCTGTACCTGCAGGCCGGCAATGAAGTCGTCGAACGCGCCCTGCTCGACGGGACCGCGATCTTCTATTCCCAGGACCTGGCCAACCGTGACCTCGCTCGCCTGCGGGAACAAGCTGCGGAGGGCATCCTTTCGTCCCAGGAGTACGAGTCGGGCGCCAGAGCGGTCGCCAAAGACGTCGGAGCCACAGTTGTCCCACTGGACAAGGGCGAGCGGTATGTGGTCCGGCGGGCAGACGGACGCAGTATCTACGCAACTCGCGACCTTGGTGCCATCGCCATCCGGAAGGAGCTGTTCAGGCCGACGGACTTGATCTACGTTGTCGGACAAGAGCAGCGCGTACACTTCGACCGGCTGTTCCGTGCCGCTGAGCGCATCGGCCTGCTCCAGGATGGCTTTCCGCGCGCCCTCCACGTATATTTCGGGTTCTACGTAGATGCCACTACTGGCAGAAAGCTCTCCAGCCGAGATTCTGTGTCGAATGTAATGGGGCTGCTGGGCTCAGCGTTCGAGTATTTCCGGACTACGCTCAGCGACCGTATCCAGGGTGGCGAGACCGAGGTGGTGGCCGCTGCGCGGGCCTTGGCCGTCGGTTCGCTGGTATTCAACGACCTCAAGAAGGACCTGCGCTCAGCGGTTGATATCGATTCAACCGATGTACGCCGCACCGTCGCGGAGTTCGAAAGATCGGGTGGAGCGTACGTAATTTACGCGGCGGTCCGCGCGCGTAGCATTCTGCGCCGGGTGAGCGATCGCAGCTTGATCATCGACAAGGCCGACGACTATCAGCTCGACGACCAGGAGGCCCTGCTGGCGCTGCGGTTGCTGACACTCCCGGACCGGATTGTGGATGCCGCCCGGCAGTCCAATCCCTCCTTGCTTATCCGCCATCTCTTGGACATCTCGAACATTTACAACTCTTATTACAGCCGGGCCGCCGTAATCTCGGGCGAAACGGTGAACGGGGTTCGCTTCCTGATGACTAAGGCAACCGAAATTGCTCTCACTAGCGGGCTAGCCATTTGCCATATTCACGTGCCCGCCGCAATCTAAGCCACCAGGTAAGGAGCGAGGGGCAGATCTCGCTTGGCCGTGAGCATCGCCGGACGAGTCCGGCCATTTTTCGGCCAAGGCCATCGTAGACGCCGCCCGTGCCCCGAGACTCGCAGACGCGACACCGCCTACTGCGCCGCAGATGGCCGAAGACCCCGGGCACTGGGCGATCGCAGTGTCAGTGCTGATCCGCGCATTCGCCGATGACTATCAGTGCACCCAGCCTCACGATGTCCGGACGCTGGACCGTCTTGGCCCGGCCGCTTCCGGAAATCCACTGGCCGACCTGGTTCAGGCCAAGGATGCCGCACCAGAGCACGCGCTACGTCTCGGGCTCGTCGCGCTGGCGGCACTCGCAAACCTGGCGCGAACCGATGCCGACTCAGCCACCGGGCATTAGGGCCCGTAGTCAGCTCTAGGGATAGCCGTCGGGTGCGGTGAGGTAGCGGCGCCCGGCGGGGGTGGTCCAGCGCATGACGCCGGGCTCGGGCTGATCGAGACGCCAGCCTTCGGACTGTTTACAGCGGTGGTGGTGGCGGCAGAGGGGGGCCAGGTTGCATTCGCAGGTGCGGCCGTCCTGGTCGTAGGGCGCCGTGTGGTCGAGGTCGCAGCGGGTGGCCGGCTGCCGGCACCCGGGCGCGGAGCAGGTTGTGGTGCGGGCGGTGATCAGGTGCTGGAGGCGCCGGCTGGGCTGATAGCCCGGCTCCTGGTGTCGATGGTCACAGATGTCCTGGGCCAGTGGGTTGATCGTCACCGTGAAGGGGCCGGTGGGCCGGCCTCGCGCGCAGCCGTGGCCGAGGGCCCGTCCATCGTCGCCGGTGACGGTGACGCAGCAGCGGGACGCGGGATGGGCGGCTGCCAGCCCGGTCAGCTGCCGGGCCAGCTCTGGATCCACCGGCCCGAACCCGGCGACGTGACCTGGCTCCGCGGGGACGGCGGTCAGCGGGATGGTCAGGTTGACCAGGGCGGCCAGCCGCGGCCGCGGGGCGGGCTCATTGGTCGGGGTGGCTTCAGTGG
>CAXUJF010000223.1:0-8944 GCA_964250865.1 uncultured Streptosporangiaceae bacterium | reverse complement strand
GCCCCGCTCCAGGTCGTCGGGCTGCGGTAGTTCGTCACGGGCCGACGGAGCGGGTTTTCCGGGAAGTCGCGGTAGCCGTTGCCGGGTGCCTCGTAGAACCCGCCGTCCTGGTACACGGGATCGCGCGGGCCAGGATCACGCGGGCCAGGATCACGCGGGCCGGGAGCGTGCGGGCCGGGAGCGTGCGGGCCGGGATCGGGCTCGCCCAGGGCGTGCTGGCCGGGGGCCGGCCGGAAGGTGGGCTGGGGCCGGTCCGGGTGGTAAGACTGATCCGGCGGGTAAGGCGGCCCGGGCTCATCCGGGTCGACGGGCCGGTACCCGGGCGGCCCAGGTTCGCCCACGGAACCGTCCGGCTCAGCCGAATCGGCGGGGTCGGCCGCCCAGGGGCTGGGAGCGGGTTCCCGTTCCCGCTCGTCGCCGTCCTCGGGCCAGGACGGGTACTGGTAGGTCCGGCCCGGCTCGTCACCGGGGTAGCGGCTGCTCACGTCGCCGCCCGCTGGGGTCGCCGGCGGCCGTCCGCGCCAGCGTGGAGCCTGGGGTCAGGCGTACCTGGCCCAGTCTCGTGCTCGGGCGTGGTCATCCGGGGCCTCCGGTGGGTAGCGGGACTCAATGGCGTCGTTGCCTGTTTCGACGGTAGCGTCTCCGCCGGCCTCAACGGGCATTGCCGGTGATCGTTTTGCCTCGTCGTCGCCGTCCGGCACGTCGGCGGGGGCGTTGGTCACGGCGCCCGGCGAGGGGTTGTCCCCGTCACCGTCCCCGGGGGTTCCGTCCCCCGGGCCACCGGGAGTGTCGCGCAGGCCGCGCCGGATCGCCCGGGCGATCGCGGTCAGCACCAGAACGCCCAGCGCGGCGAAGATGATGATCAGCAAGGTGTTCCCAAACTGGGTGGACTGCACGCTCAGCGTCGCCGGATGGTCGTTGGGCAGCGGCCGGCCGTCCTGGCCGTACAGACGCAACTGCACGATGGTGTTGCCGACCCCGCCGGAGTGAACCGAGACCCGGATCGTCTCCACCTGGCCGGCGCCCACCACTCTCAGGCCCTTCGGGGTGTAACCGCTGACGGTAAGACGGCTGTCAGGAGGTTCGGTGGCCTGCAACCGCACCCGGATGGCCTGCTGCAGGTCGTTCTCGACCGACACCGGCAACGACCCGGACGACCCGACCAGGGTCGCCCGGCCCGAATTGATGATCTGGACCTTCCGGTCGACGTCGGACAGGTAATCCGACACGCGGTCCAGCATGGCCGTCCCGGCGTTTCGGGCGGCGGAGCCCGCCCGCCAGGCCGACGATTCGGTGGCGGCCACGCCCGCGCTCAGCTGGGATAGGTATTTCGCCCGAGGCTGGGCCAGGATGCTCTGGTACGACCGCAGGCCGGTGCCGAGCTGCCCCACCTTCTTGAGGTAGGTCCCGGTCAGCTCGCTGGGGCTGACCTGGTTGTCCGGCGGCGCTTGGCGTTGCGCCTGGCTGGTGCGGGCCGCCGAGGAGGCCAGGCCGGACAGCGTGTCCGGGGACAGCCAGGGCGTCGACGTGGTCTCGTGCAGCAGGTCGTCGGCCAGAGTGGGCGACGGATCCCACTCCCGCGGCGGCGCGACCACCACCGACCGGGCCGCCTGCGGGTCCTCGGCCTCGATCATCGCGGTCTCGGCCAGGAACTGCTGGCTGACCGCGAAGGCGCTGCGCGGGGACGACGTCGCCGAGCCGAGCACGCTGGTCAGCGTGGAGTCGGCCAGCAGTACCTTCATCGTCGTCCCGGCCGGAGTCGGAGTGCTGGTCACCGCGTCGTCCGGGGTGAACACCGCGCCCGGCATCTCACTGCTGGCCAGCACCGTCGCGCTGATGCCGTTCACGGCCAGGTTGCCCAGCACGCTCGAATCGGCCAGCCCGTCAGCCGGCCAGGCGATCGAGGTCGACTGGTAGGAGTCCCCCAGCACGGCGCTCGCGGTCGACCCGGCCTGGTCGTAGGCGGTCCGCAGGTCGGTGTCGAGGCCCCGGTGGGTGAGCGCGGCCACGTCGACGTCGTCGTACGGGGTGGTGAACATCTGCCGGCCCGCGGCGGCCGCCCGCACCCCGGACAGCCACTGGGTGGCGGCGGTGCTGGCGCGGTGACTCACGCCGCCGTCGCAATCGGTACTGGCCCCGACCCAGTACGAGCGCGTCATGGTGGAGACGCTGCGGAGCAGACCGGGATCCACCGACCAGGTCAGGTCGGCCTTGGTCGCGTCAGACGAGCCGACGTTGAGCAGGGTGCTGAGCCGTCCGCCCGGCGCCACGCTGGCGGCCAGGCTGTTGCTGGTCAGCGCGGTGCAGATGCCCTGCTGAGGCGGGTTGATCAAGGGCCAGATCCAGGCGATCCGCAGCGGCTTGCTGACGCCGGCCGCTGAGGCTCCCGGCCAGTACGGCAGGAAGGTGCGCTGGATGCCGACGGTTACGCCGGCCGCGTCCTGGGCCTGCACGGCCAGCGGGTACACGCCGAACTGGTTGATCCCGATGGACCGCACCGACAGTGACAGCTTCCAGTGCGCCGTAGTTCCGGCGGGCAGGCTGCTGGCCACCGTGGCCGGGGTCCCCACCGGGGTGTCCGCGGCCAGTTCGCCACGGGCGTAGGAGGCCAGATCGTCCCGGCTGGCCAGCGCGGAGGCCGACGACCGGAGCACGACCGACACGTCCGGCACCGAGCCGTGCGACGTGTTCGTGGCCGTGCCGGTTACGGTTACCGTGCTGTTCGGCTTGGCCACCTGCGGGCTGACCGAATCGATGACCACCGAGACCGCCGGCGCCGGCGACGCTGAGCCCGTGGTTTCCGCTGCCCCGGCGGCCGGGGCCGACGTCAGCATGCAGGCGCTGGCCACCGCCAGGAAGGCGGCGACCATGGCGAGAGTGACCGTCACCCGGATGCGGGCGCCCGGTGCGGCATGCTGACACGGCACGCCAGGAATGTTATTGCCGTTTCCTGAAAAGAGCCGGGGTGCGCGATGAACGCGCACCTCCCTGCGACCGTTGCTGCACGTCGATTGCCCCTTTTTCCCCGTTGGCCGGCCACCGGCTGCGGCCGTGCGCCGGGTATCCTCGCTTTCCTTGCCCCGCAGGAGTCAATACCCTCGATGGCCGTGCCGAATTCCACTTCCCCTCCGTTGGTGAACCCCGTGAACCCGCTCAACGACGACCAGCGAACCGCCGCTGCGGCCCTGCTGCGACGGGTGTCGCCCATCGTCGACGACCTCGGGGGCCGGTTTGCCCGGCACGGGTACGAGCTTTCCCTGGTCGGCGGCCCCGTCCGGGACGTGTTTCTCGGCCGCGAGCCCACTGACTTCGACCTGGCCACCAACGCCCCGCCGGGCGAGATCCTGCGGATCGTGGACCGCTGGGCGGACCATACGTGGACCCCGGGCATCGACTTCGGCACCGTGGGGCTGCGCAAGGACAGCTCGATCCTGGAGGTCACCACCTACCGCAGCGAGGAGTACGTGCCGCGGTCCCGCAAGCCGACGGTGCACTACGGCACGTCGCTCGAGGGCGACCTGCGGCGGCGGGACTTCACCATCAACGCGATGGCCGCGCGGCTGCCAGGGCATGAGCTGGTCGACCCGTTCGGCGGCCTGGCCGCGCTCAGGGAGAAAGTCCTGCGGACGCCCGGTCCGCCGGACGAGTCGTTCTCCGATGACGCGCTGCGCATCCTGCGGGCAGCCCGGTTCGCCGCCAAGCTGGGTTTCACCGTGGCCGACGACGTACGTGAGGCCATGGCGCGGCACGCTGGGCAGCTGCTCGAGGACGTCTCCGTCGAGCGGATCACCGACGAGCTGAGCAAGCTCATGCTGACCCCTGACCCGGCGCGGGGCATCGACCTGCTGGTCCAGACCGGTGTGGCGGACAAGGTGCTGCCGGAAGTGCCGCAGTTGCGGCTGGAGGCCGACGAGCACTACCGGCACAAGGACGTCTACCAGCACTCGCTCACCGTGCTGCGGCAGGCCATCGGGCTGGAGGAGCGCTACGGGCTGACCGGCGACCTGGTGCTGCGGCTGGCCGCGCTGCTGCACGATATCGGCAAGCCGAAGACCCGGTCGAAGCTGCCCGACGGCCGGGTCGCCTTCCACCACCACGAGGTGGTCGGGGCCAAGCTGGCCAAGAAGCGGCTGACCGCGCTCCGGTTCCCCAAGGACGTGGTGAACGACGTCTCCGAACTGGTCAAGCTGCACCTGCGCTTCCACGGGTACGGCGACGCGGAGTGGACCGATTCGGCCGTCCGCCGCTACGTGCGGGACGCCGGCCCGCTGCTGGCCCGGCTGAACGCGCTGACCCGGGCCGACTGCACGACCAGGAACAAGGCCAAGGCGGACCGGCTGGCCCGCGCCTACGACGACCTGGAGGAGCGGATCGCGCGCCTGTCGCAGGAAGAGGAGCTGGCCCGGCTCCGGCCCGAGCTCAACGGCAACGACATCATGCGGATCCTCGGCATTCCGGGGGGCCCGCTGGTCGGTAAGGCCTACGAGTTCCTGCTGGAACTGCGGATCGACCAGGGTCTCATCGGCCGCGAACGGGCCACTCAGGAGCTGCTTCGCTGGGCGGAGGGCGACGGGCTGTCCGTGCCACCCGCTGAGGAGGACGGGCCTGCAGCCGGCTCCTGACCGGGCCGGCCCGCGCCGTAACGGGCGTACACCAGGGCGGCGACCAGGTAGCCGACCCCGGTGACCACGATGAGCGGGTACGACTTGCCGTTCACGCCGATGATCAGCGCCCCCACCACGGCCCCGGCCACGAAGATGCCGTTGAACATCATGTCGTACAGCGCGAAGGCCCGGCCCCGGTAGGTGTCGCTGGTCTGCTCCTGGATGATCGTGGTGGCCGAGATCGCGATGCCCTGCCCGGTGAGCCCGAGCACGAACCCGATGAGCAGGAACGGCAGCTGCCGGAACGTGCCGCCCAGCGCCATGATCAGCCCGGAGACGGCCAGCAGGAGGGCGATCCAGGTGTGCTTGGTCAGCCGCCGGGTGACCACGGGCGAGATGACCGCGGCCAGGCCGTAGCCGACCGCGGTCACCACCACGACCAGGGTGAAGTGGCTGAGCGCGGCGTTGCCGTTCCCGCCGGGATAGAAGTAGTTCCGGTACAGCAGGATCGACATCAGGAACACGATCCCGAACAGCACCCGGTACGCCCCGACGGCGCCCAGCGCCCCGGCCGGGGCCGGCCGCCGGGCCAGGTACCGCACGCCCGCGGCCAGGCCGCGCAGCACGTCCCGCAGCTTCTGGGTCAGCGCCTCCGGGGCCGCACCGGGTTCGTGCACCGGGCCGAGCAGGTCCCGGCTCATGGCCGCCGCGGCCAGCCCGGCCAGCAGATAGCAGCCCGCGGCCACCAGCACGATCACCGCGGCGCCGGCGTGCCCGCCGCCGAGCACAAGCCGGATGCCGATCCCGGCCACCCCGGCCACCGTGGTGACGATGCCGCCGATGGTGGGCGCCATCGAGTTGGCCATGACCAGCTTGTCGTCCCGGACCACGTGCGGCAGCGCGGCCGCCAGCGAGGCCAGGAAGAACCGGTTCACCCCCAGGGCGGCCAGCGCGCTCACGTACAGCGGGATGCCCAGCTCCCCCGAAGCGATCAGCAGCGCGGTGATCGCCACCAGCACCGCCCGGACCAGGGCCGAGACGAGCAGGATCTGGCGCCGCGACCAGCGGTCGATGAACACGCCGGCGAACGGGCCGATGAACGAGTAGGGCAGGTAGAGCACGGCGAACGCCTCGGCCGCGGCCGCCGGATCCGGATAGGTCGTCGCGGAGAAGAACACGTAGGCGCCGAACCCGGCGGTGTAGATCCCGTCGCCGGCCTGTGAGATCAGCCGCGTGGTGAACAGGCGGCGGAAGTCTTGCTCGCTGAGCACCGACCGCAGGTCGACCGCGAACGGTGACCGCAGGGCTCGCGAGACCGCGGGCAGGGGCACCTGCCCAGCCTACGGCGCCCTATGCTGACGAAATCTGGGCCCACGGAAACGGGCGCCCGCGGGTGATCCCTCCGGCGGCCGCTCGCTACGGCGTACTCAGCGCTCGACCTCGCCGCGGATGAACTTCTCCACCAGGTCGCGGCAGACGTCGTCGCCGAACTGCTCCGGCGGCGACTTCATGAAGTACGAGGACGCCGAGGTGATCGGGCCGCCGATACCGCGGTCCTGGGCGATCTTCGCGGCCCGCAGGGCGTCGATGATCACGCCGGCCGAGTTGGGCGAGTCCCAGACCTCCAGCTTGTATTCCAGGCTGAGCGGCACGTCGCCGAAGGCCCGGCCCTCGAGCCGGACGAACGCCAGCTTGCGGTCATCCAGCCAGGGCACGTGATCGGACGGCCCGATGTGCACGTCCGCGCCCGCCATCTCGTGCGGGATCTGGGAGGTGACGGACTGGGTCTTGGAGATCTTCTTGGACTTGAGCCGGGTGCGCTCGAGCATGTTCTTGAAGTCCATGTTGCCGCCGACGTTGAGCTGGTACGTGCGCAGCAGCTCGACGCCGCGGTCCTCGAACAGCTTGGCCAGCACCCGGTGGGTGATGGTGGCGCCGACCTGTGACTTGATGTCGTCACCGATGATCGGCACGCCGGCCTCGGTGAACTTGGCCGCCCACTCCGGCTTGGACGCGATGAACACCGGCAGCGCGTTGACGAACCCGACGCGCGCGTCGATCGCGCACTGGGCGTAGAAGCGGTCCGCTTCTTCCGACCCGACCGGCAGGTAACTGACCATCACGTCGACGCGGGCCTCGCGCAGCGCGGCCACCACGTCCACGGCCGGCTGGTCGGACTCGGTGATGATCTCGCGGTAGTACTCGCCCAGGCCGTCGAAGGTGGGGCCGCGCTGGACGGTCACGCCGGTGGGCGGCACGTCCGCGATCTTGATCGTGTTGTTCTCGCTGGAGTTGATCGCGTCGGCCAGGTCAACGCCGACCTTCTTGGCGTCCACGTCGAACGCGGCGACCACCTCCACATCCCGCACGTGGTACGGGCCGAACCTGACGTGCATGAGCCCAGGCACCCGGCTGCTGTCGTCCGCGTCCTGGTAATACTCCAGGCCCTGGACGAGGGAACTAGCGCAGTTGCCCACGCCTACGATGGCCACACGTACCGAACCCATCAGGGTGACTCCTTTTCGTCCTTGCTCATGCGTTGTAGTTGCTCCTGCTGCCGCTCGGTAGCGATCAGCTCGTTGAGCCAGCGGACTTCCCGCTCGACCGATTCGAGCCCGTGGCGTTGCAGCTCGAGGGTGTAGCTGTCCACCCGCTCCCGCGTGCGGGCAAAGGCCGCCCGGACGCTTTCCATCCGTTCCTCAAGCCGGCTGCGGCGGCCCTCCAGGATGCGGAGACGGACGTCGGCGCGGGTCTGCCCGAAGAAGGCGAAGTGCACGCCGAACCCGTCGTCGTCCCAGGCGGCCGGGCCGGCCTCGCTGAGCAGTTCGTGCAGCCGATCCTTGCCGTCCGCGGTGAGCCGGTAGACGATCCGGGAGCGCCGGTTGGCCCGGGCCGGATGCGTCGGGTCCGGCTCCGGCTGCTCCTCCACGATGAGGCCCCGGGTCAGCAGATCCTTCAGACACGGGTACAGCGACCCGTACGAGAAGGCATGGAACGCTCCCAGCACTGAGCTGAGCCGCTTGCGCAGCTCGTACCCGTGCATGGGCGACCCGTCCAGAATTCCGAGCACCGCGAGCTCCAGAACGCCGGACCGCTTACCTGTCACGTACCCACCTCCGGCCAGCCGGCCAGCCCCCCGCGGACTTCGTCACCGGTGTAGCTTTTAGATATATCCGCCCGATGTCTCGATGCGATGTATCGAGCCGATACATCAGGACGATACAGACCGGCCCACAGTTAGGCAAGTAGGCGAAACCGGGCTCGGCGTCCCCTGATGATCCGACGTACCCTGTCGGTCATGGGAACGAGGCGTTCCGTCGTGGACTACGGGCTGGCCCGCCGGGCCACGCTCACGTCCGTATACGCCGGTCGCACCACGGTGACCGACGTGTGTGACGCGCATCCGTACCTGCTGCGGGCGGCCAAATTCCACGGCGAGCCGACCGAGGCCCCGTGCCCCATCTGCCGCAAGACCAAGCTCACCCACGTCACCTACGTCTACGGGGACGAGCTCGGGCAGTACGAGGGCCGGGTGAAGCGGGGCCCGGAGCTGGATGAGATGGCCGCCGAATACGGCGAATTCAGGGTTTATGTGGTCGAAGTCTGCCAAAATTGCGGCTGGAACCATCTGGCCACGTCCTACGTTCTCGGCACGGGTGAGCCACGTGCCCGGCGCGGTCGGCGCGCACGAACGGGTCAGTGAACGTAACCGATCCGTCAGCTGGTGAACGCGGGGTGCTGGCCCCGGAGAAAGCTATTGTGAGCCGCGTCCAGCGCCGCGCCCACGGACCACAGCAGTAACACGAAATCCGGAATGTCACAGGAGATACGCCAGCCGACACGGTGCATCGCAACGATGCGATCGAGCGGACGTGCCAGCGGCGGCAGATTCCCGTGGGTACCGTTTAGCTTTCGGCGGTGCTGCCTAGCCGCCTTCCGCTCAGCGACAGCGAGGATGTGTGAGCAGCAGAAACGTCAGCGGGGCCTACGAGTCGCAGCCAGACGGCTGGGGCCGTAGCCCTGACTGGTCGGGTCGTTCGGCGCCTAGCCGACGCTCCGGGACCGGCGAGTACGCCCAGGTCAGTTCCCGTGGTGGTGCCGATCCGTACTTCGGCCAGCGCCACCGCGATGACGGCTACCCGTCGTCCGCCACGACCGGCGCCCGGCCCCGGCCGACCTTTACTCCGCACCCGTACCCTGTTGATCCGCGTACTGGTGACCAGCAGGGCCCGCGCAGCGGCGAGCGGTACGACCCGCTGACCGGTGCGCCCCGGCGGGACCCGTACCGGCAGGCAGGCCGGGCGGCCCAGTACAGCGACGGCAACGGGACGAGGCCAGGG
>CAXUJF010000222.1:0-8960 GCA_964250865.1 uncultured Streptosporangiaceae bacterium | reverse complement strand
ACAAGAAGCTCCTGGCCAAGGATGCCGCTGCCCGGGCGGCGGCTGACTCATGAACCGCGACGCGCGCAAAGCCCGCGCAGACAGGACGGTTGGCCGTGTCCCACAGCCCCGCTGAACAGCCCGTGACGCTAGAGCAGCTGCGCCAGACGGTCGCCGTCGTCACCCGGCTGCCGCCTGGCGATATCGCCGACGACGACAACCTGCTGCTACTGGGGGTCGACTCGATGGCCGTCATGCGGCTTGTCACGACATGGCGCAAGCAGGGAATCCGGGTGTCGTCTCGTGAGCTGCTGGCCGCGCCCACGCTCGCCGCCTGGCAGCGGCACATCGAATGGCTGCGCGCGGCCGCCCAGGCCGAGCAGGAGTTATCAGCGCACGAGTTATCAGCCGAGAGTCAGGCCGGCCAGGCGACCCGCCGCATAGGCCTCCGCGACCGCTCGCCTGCGGAGTTTCCCGCTGCTCGTTCGCTCGAGCTGCCCGGGCTTGAGGTAGTGCACGTCCTCTGGCCTGACCTTGACCCCGAGGACGCGCACGAACTCCTCCACGATGCGGGCCCGGCTGCCCGGGATGTCGTCGCGGGCCTCCTGGTCTACTTCGGCCAGCACGACGACCCTTCCTTCGCTCGACACCACCGCGGTGCGCCCTTCGCGGACGAAGGGGAGGCGCTCCGCGGTCTGTTCGAAGTCGGAGGCGAAGCAGGTCAGGCCGGCGGCCTCGACGCGGTCACCGCGCCGGCCGAGGATGAACAGCTCTCCGTCATCGAGAAAGCCGATATCGCCGGTCCGGAAGTAGCC
Organism: uncultured Streptosporangiaceae bacterium; assembly: GCA_964250865.1. Classification (GTDB taxonomy): domain Bacteria; phylum Actinomycetota; class Actinomycetes; order Streptosporangiales; family Streptosporangiaceae; genus Bog-532. The sequence continues at coordinate 8,166 of CAXUJF010000222.1, read as the reverse complement.
GTCGTCCCCGGTCAGCGGGGCCGGGTCGGTGAAATAGCCGGGGGCCAGGCTGCCGCCGGACAGCTCGACCTCGCCGAGCTCGCGCTCGGCACTGACCGTTCCGTCGTCCTTCCGCAGCCGGACTGAGAACTCCGGCATCGGGGCGCCCACGGAAACGGCGGGCACCCCGGAAGGCGAGTCGGCAATCCGCAGATCTGAGTCCGGTGGCCTGCTCGACACGAAGAGCACGGTCTCCGTCAGCCCGTAGCAGGGCATGAACACCCGGCGGCTGAGCCCGGCCGGTGCCATCAGGTCGAGGAAGCCGAGCAGGTTGGGGATGTTGATCGGCTCGCTGCCGAGGTAAATCCGCCGCAATCCGGAAAGGTCGAGCTCTGCCAGGGCCTGGCGGCCGAGCCCCTCCAGCACCTTGAGTGAGTAGTCGACGGCGAAGTTCGGGATCAGCGAGCCGTGGACCCGCTCTCTGGACATGTGCCGCCACCAACCGGCCGGGTCGGCCAGGAAGGTCATCGGGTTGGCCAGCAGCAGGTCAGACTGCTCGGCGCAGCAGGAGAGCAGGCCGCCAACCAGGCCCATGTCGTGGTATAGGGGGAGCCAGCTGCTGACCCGCTCGCCCGCCGTCCGCCCGTCGGCCCGCGCGATCATCGCCAGGTTGGCGCGCAGCGCCGCGTAACTGACCGGGATGGCCCGGGGGAACCCGGTCGAGCCGGAGGAGAACTGCACGAACGCGAGCTCCTCGTCACCGGGGCGCCGCAGCCCGGTGCTGGCCCCCGGAGCGGCCAGGGGCGGAAGTTCGAGTTCCGCGGCCGGCAGATCAGTCCAGGCGAGACTGGGGGTCCGGATGATGCGCTCGGCCCGGAAATCCTCCGCGATGCGGCTCAGGAAGTCCTGGTACGAGGCGGGCGAGGTGCCAAAGATCAGCGGCTTGACCGACAGCGGTACGGCACCGATCTCCAGCAGGCCGAAGAAGGCGGAGATCGCCGCCGGCAAGGTCTCGAAGGGCAGCACGACTCGCATGCCCGGCCGTACCCCGTGGCCGCGGAAGAACTCGGCGGCGGTGGCCGCGTCCCCGGCCAGATCGCGATACGGGATGAACTCCGGGGGCTCCGTGTAGCTGGAATAGATACGGATGCCCAGGTCCGGCGGGCAGTCGCGGTTCTGTAGGAGGTGCTCGAGCATGCTGCTAGTCCTCTCTCAGGCTTGAGGCACGGTCAAGGAACTCACGAAGCGGTACGAGCTTGCCGTTTTGCCGCTGGTCGACGAAGGCCATCGTGACCAGGGCCCGGGCGGCGGGACGGGACAACCCGGCGACGTGAATCTGCTGACGGAACACGGTGCGGAAGGTGCGGTCCAGGTTGACGTTCGCGTTATCCGGGGTGACGAGCCGGGTCGATACGTCTACCTGGGTATGAGTAATCTGGGCGAGATAGTCGATCTCGAGGCGCGCCACGACCGGGGCCACGGACCGGTCGGGGGCCAAGCCCAGCTGAGCAAACCAGGCCCACCGGCCGATCTCGAAGTACTCCACGGCCACGGCGTTGTTCACGTGTCCCTGGACATCGCGGTCGTTGGGACGTACCTGGACACAGACCAGGGAGTCGGTGAAACCGACGGCCGCGGCCTGCTCGTGGACGCTCATCGCGCGGCGGGGCGCACGCGGCTGGCGGGCACGAGCCACATCGCCAGCGAGGCGAGGGCGACCACGGCGGCCCCGGTCGCGGTGGCCGCGACCATGCCGTCGGTAAAGTGCTGGCCCGCGCTCAGCGTCGCGGTCGGCCCGTACCCGCCTGCGGTGGTGAAGATCGCCCCCATCACCGCGATTCCCAGCACTCCGCCGAACTCTCTGATCATGTTGTTCACGCCAGAGGCGATGCCCTCTTCCTGACGGCTGACCGCGCCCAGCACGAGGTTGGAGATCGGCGCGAGGAAAAGCGACATGCCCACCCCGCTCAGCAGGAACGCGCCCAGGTAGACGGGAAAGGCGACGGTCGGGGTGTCCACCGCGGCCAGCCAGGCCAGCCCGCCCGCCTGCATCGCGAGCCCGACGGCGACGATGTTGCGGGCCCCGATCCGGTCGGAAACCGCACCCGCTAGCGGGGTGACAAGGACCGGCATGGCCGTCCAGGGCAAGATCCTGATGCCCGCGTCGAGCGGGGAGTAGCCCTGCACGGTCTGCAAGAACTGAGCCAGGAAGAACACCGAGCCGAACAGGCCGAAGGACATGAGCATGGTGGCGAGGTTGATCAGCGGGAACGCGCGCTGCCGGAACAGGTGCAGTGGCAGCATCGGGTGGCTGGAGCGCGCTTCCCAGGCGACGAAGAGCAGCAGGAACGCGGCCCCGCCGACGAACGAGCCGACGATCTGGGCCGCGGCCCAGCCGACCGTGCCTCCGCGGATCAAGGCGTAGACCACCCAGAAAAGGCCGAGGCAGATCAGGATGTTGCCGGTCACGTCAAGCCGCCGCGGCAGTCCGCGGCTCTCGGCCAGCAGGAACGCCGACGCCGGCAGCAGGACCAGGCCGATCGGCACGTTGATCCAGAAGATCCAGTGCCAGGAGAATTCGGTCACCACGGCGCCGCCGACCACCGGGCCGAGGGCGATAGCGAGACCGGCCACGCCGCCCCAGGCTCCGATCGCGGTGCCGCGCTTGCCGGGCGCTACCGAGGCTGAGAGCAGGGTGAGGGTGAGGGGCAGCAGCATGCCGCCGCCGAGTCCCTGCACGGCCCGCGCGGCCACCAGCGTCCCGATGTCGGGTGCCAGCGCGGACGCGCACGATGCGAGGGTGAAGACCGTGAGCCCGATCATGAAGACGCGCTTGCGCCCGAAGCGGTCCCCCAGCGTCGCCCCGGTGAGCAGGAAGGCGGCAAAGGTGAGGGTGTAGGCCGAGACCGTCCACTGCAGGCCCTGCAAGCCGGTGTGCAGTGAACGCTGGATTGCGGGCAGGGCAGTGGTCACGACAAGGTTGTCGAGCTGAACCATGAACGTCGCCAGCCCGACGATGACGAACGTCTGGGCTGGCCGGCCGACGACGAGTGCGGGATCGGCGCTCGTGGTAGTGGCGATGGCTGCCTCCAAGTCCAGTAGCTGCCCTCGGGCAAAGGACGCTATCAATACAGAATGCCGCCATCAATACATAACGGATTGAACGTATGCGCCTGGCAGGTGGCCCGATGACCAACAACCGCGCTGGACGGCGCTTTGGTGGGCCGGTTTCATGGGTGGCTGACGGAGCCGCCCGGCCCGGGCCGGGCGTCAGACGGTGCGACTGCGGATCGGCCGGAGTTGCACGAGCGGGGCCAGCCGCGATTTACCGACAACACTGGGAGTAACTGTGTCCGAGACGGTCCGTGACGAAATTCTGGAGATGCTGCGCGAGATGAACTACGACGTGCCCGAAAACCCTGGCCCGCTGGTCCTCGGCCCGGAGGGACTCGGACTCGAGTCACTCGCGGTCGCCGAGCTCGCGGTGCGCATTGAGGACCAGTGGGGGGTGCAGTTCGACGAGGAGGACGCCGCCCGGGCGGCTGGACTGACCGTGGACGAGTTCGTCTCGGTCGTCACCGAGCGGGTCGAGCACCGGGCCGCACCCGCCGACCAGGCCGGCTAACCGGGATGCCCGCCGTGAGCACCTCCGGCCGGCCACGAGCCGTCGTCACCGGAATCGGCCTGGTCACTCCGCTCGGACGGGCCGTTACCGAGTTCTACCGCAAGCTGTGCGCACCGCACTCCGGCCTGACCCGGCCGCCAGAGGGCCATCCGGCAGCTGGCCTGGTCGATGCGGTGGGCCTGGTACCCGACATCGATCCGGCCACCGTGGTCAAGCGCACCGACGCCGCCGTCGCCGACCGCTTCTCCATCCTGGCGATCGCCGCGGCTGACGATGCGATCGCCGACTCAGGCCTGAAGATCGGCCAGGAGGTGGACTCGCTGCGGGTAGCCGTGGTGATGTCCACCGGCGCGGGCGGCATGCTCACCTTCGAGCGGCAGGCACTGGCGATGCAGCTGCGCGGCAGCCCGGGCGTCAGCCCGTACCTGTACGCCGGGTTCCTGCCAAACATGGCGGCGGCCCGGGTGGCCATCAAGTACGGCATCCACGGCTACAGCAGCTCAATCTCCACCGCGTGCGCGGCGAGCGCGCACGCGGTGGCTGAGGCGTTCCGGCTGATCACCGCGGGGGACGCGGATGCGGTGGTGTGCGGGGGCGCGGAGGCCTCGCTCGGCCGCACCGGCATCGCCGGCTTCCGTAACGCGCGCGCCCTGGCCAGCGGCTGGAGCGACCCGGCGCAGGCTAGCCGCCCATTCGACAAGGACCGCAACGGGTTCGTGATCGGCGAGGGCGGCGGTGCGCTGGTGATCGAGCGGGCCGACATCGCCGATGCCCGCGGGGCGTCCGGTTACGCCGACCTCGCAGGCTGGGGGGCCAGCACCGACGGGTACCACGTAATCACCCCGTCACCCGACGGCCGCAGGCTGGCGGACTGCATGCAGCTCGCGGTCGGCTCGGCGGGACTCTCGCCCCGCGATGTCGGTTACGTCAACGCGCACGGAACTGGCACCCGCATCGGCGACGTGGCCGAGGCTAAGGCGTTCCGCCTGGTATTCGGCGACGACCAGCCGCCGATGAGCTCGACCAAGGGCGTGACCGGTCACCTGCTCGGCGGTGCGGGGGTGGTGGAAGCGGCTGCCTGCGCGCTGGTGATGACCTACGGCCTGCTGCCCCCTACGCACAACCTGGACAACCCTGACCCGGGCTGCGACCTCAACTTCGTCCGCGGCGGCGCCCGGCGCCAGCCGGTCGATGCTGTCCTCTCCAACTCCTCGGCCTTCGGCGGCCATAACGTGAGCCTGCTGTTCCAGCAGGCATCGACCAGAAATCGCCGCTCGGACCCGGTGCCGCTCGCGGACACCGGGCGATGAGCACACAGCCGCAGCCGGGGCAGCGGCCGCCGGCCCGGTGGTCGTGCGTGCTCATCGGCGACAACGCGCTGACCGCGCAGTGCGCGCAGATCCTGCTCGACCGGGGCCACCGGATCGAAGCCTTCGTCACCGGTGACCCGGAACTCGGCGCCTGGGCCGCACGCCGGGACCTGCGCCGCCTGCGGCCCGGCCCGGGACTTGAGCGCGACCTCCGGCAGGTGCCCGCCGACTACCTCTTCAGCATCGCGAACCTGCGGATCCTGCCACCTAGCCTGCTCGACCTGCCCCGGCTGCTCGCGGTCAACTACCACGACGGGCCGCTGCCGCGTCATGCCGGGCTCAGCGCGACCAGCTGGGCAGTGGCCGGGTCCGCCCGCGGTGCCCGCGAGCACGGGGTGACCTGGCACGTGATGACGGCCGAGGCTGACGCGGGCGACATCCTGCTGCAGCAACCGGTACCGCTGGAACCGGACGACACTGCCTTCACCCTCAACGCGAAGTGCTTCCAGGCCGCCCTCGACTCCTTTGCCGCGCTGGTGGAGTCCCTTGCGCAGGGCACCGTGCGGCCGCGGGCACAGGATCTGAACGCGCGCACCTACCACGGACTCGCGGATCCGCCGCCAGACGGCGGCATCCTGTACTGGCCCCGCACCGCCGCAGAGCTGCAGGCGCTGGTCCGGGCGGCGGACGCCGGACCGCACCAGAACGACTGGGGGGCGGCCCGGCTGCTTGGGCCGAACGGCTTCGTCCTGGTCAACGCGGCCAGCGTGGTCCCGTCGGCCCCCGGCGGGCCGCCCGGTACAGTCACCGGGACCGGGGAAAGCTCACTATCCGTGGCGGCCGGCGACGGCCAGCTGGTCATCACCGGGCTCTCCCGGCCCGATGGCAGCCCGGTTTCCCCGGGAGACCTCGCCCGGCGCTGGGACCTGACGCCCGGCGCCCGGCTTCCTGTGCCGGACGCCGGCCTTGTCCGGCAGTGCGCGGCCCGGGTCGGCGCGGTCCGGCCGCACGAGGCGTTCTGGGCCCGCAGGCTGGGCCGGCCAGTGCCGTTCGAGCTGCCCTACCGGGATCCCGACCCCACCGCCGCGGCAGGCCGGCATGACCTGACCGTGCCGGTGCCCCGGGAGCTCAGCGCGCTTGCTCCCGGTGAGCCGTCGCTGGCGGTGCTGGCGGCGGTGCTCACGTTCCTGGCCCGGGTCGGCGGCGAGGAGCCGTTCGACGTCGGCCTGGCCGCTGAAGCGCCGTTCGCCGGGACCACCGCTGCCAGCCTCTTCGCGCCGGTGGTGCCGCTGCGCGCACTCGGCGGAACGGAGCAGACCTTCGCCGGCCTGCGGGCCGCGCTGGCCGGCGAACTGGCGGATCTTGCCCGCCGCGGGCCGTACCTGCGCGACCTGTCTGCCCGGCGCCCGGAGCTGCGGTACCCGGCGCCGGCCGCACCGCTGCCGCTCGCCGTCGTCTGCGGTGACCGGCCGCTGCCGGAGGCGCTGCCTGAACATCCCGCTGTGATCCGCATCAGCGCGGATGCGAGCGTGTGCCTGTGGTCTCTGGACCGCCAGTCCTTCGGTTCCGAGGCAGCCCGCGCGCTGGCGGACGACTTCGCCGGCTTCCTGGCTGAGCTCACCCGGGCGCCTGGCGCGGACCTGGGCGCCTTGCCGCTGCTGACGAAAAGCCGTCGGCGCCAGGTGTTGACCGAATGGAACGACACCGCGGTGTCGCTTCCCGGTCTGGCCTGTGTCACTGACATCATCGAACGGGAGGTGCGGCGCCGACCCGGCCGGGTCGCGGTCGCCGCCGGGGGCCGGGCGCGGACCTATCGTGCGCTCGCCGACCGGGCGGGGCGGGTGACCCGCGCGCGGACCAGCCGCGGTGTCGGCCCCGGGTCCCTGGTCGGTGTGCTCCTGCGCCGCCGGGCCGACCTGGTCAGCGTGCTGCTCGGCATCCTCGCGGCCGGCGCCGCGTACGTACCGCTCGACCCGGTCTATCCGCGGCGGCGCCTGGAGTACATGATCGCCGACGCCGGGCTGGCGCTGCTGGTCGCCGACCCGGGCCCGGCCGCAAGCGTTTCCTGCGCGGTGCCGCTGCTCGATCCCGGGCCGGTCCTCGACGGCACCGCTCCTCCCGGAGGCCGACCCGGGAACCGGGGCCTGGCGACGCTGGACGACCCGGCCTACGTCATCTATACCTCCGGCTCCACCGGCCGCCCCAAGGGAGTCATGGTCGGCCACCGGGCACTGAGCAACCTGCTGCTTTCGGTGGCCGAGCGGCTCGGCTGCGGGCCGGGGGACCGGATGCTCGCCGTTACCACCGTTTGCTTTGACATCGCGGGCCTGGAGCTCTTGCTGCCGCTGACCGTCGGCGGTCAGGTGCAGGTCGCGCCACAGGACGCGGTGGCTGACGGTTTCGCGCTGCGCGCTCTGGCCGAACGCTGCACGCCGAACATGATGCAGGGCACCCCCGCCACCTGGCGCATGCTGCTCGCCGCCGGCTGGCCAGGCGATCCGGGCCTCCGCGCGCTGTGCGGCGGCGAGGCGCTTCCCGCGGAGCTGGCGGCCCGGCTCGGTGACCGGGTCGCGGAGCTGTGGAACATGTACGGGCCGACCGAGACGACAATCTGGTCGGCCATGGCCCGGGTGCGGTCCGGAGAGCCCGTCACCATCGGCCGTCCCCTGGCCAACACGCGCTTGTACGTGCTCGACCGGCACCGCCGGCCTGTTCCGCCCTTCGTCCCCGGTGAGCTGTACATCGCGGGCGACGGGGTGGCCGACGGCTACCTGGGACGGCCGGAGCTTACGGCGCAGCGCTTCGTCCCCGAGGGATTCCGGCCGGACGGCACCATGTACCGGACCGGGGACATCGTCCGCTACCTGGACGGTGGTGAACTCCAGTACCTGCACCGGGCCGACAGCCAGGTCAAGGTGCGCGGCTACCGCGTCGAGCTCGGCGAGATCGAAGCGGTCATGGCCCGGCATCCCGCTGTCGACCGCTGCGTCGCCACGGTGCGGGACGATGGGGCCGGGGATCCCTGGATCGCGGCCTACGTCGTTTCACGCGGCGCTCCCGCGGCCGCGGATACCGCCGGGCTGCGGCGGCACGCGGCGGCCGAGCTGCCGTCCTACATGGTGCCAGGCGTCTTCGTAGCGCTCGACCAGGTCCCGCTGACTGATAACGGCAAGGTCGACCGTAACGCGCTCCCGGCGCCGGCGCGCGCGCGGTCCGGCGGCAGCGGGCTGGCTCCCAGGACCGACCTCGAGC
>CAXUJF010000221.1:0-9002 GCA_964250865.1 uncultured Streptosporangiaceae bacterium | reverse complement strand
GAAGAGGACCCCGTGACCGACCCGACCCCCGCACTCGACCCCCGCCGGACCGCGCTGCTCGTGATGGACTATCAGAACGGGATCGTCGGCCGGCTGGAGGACCCCGAGGCGCTGCTGGGGCGGATGGCCCACGCCATCGCCCTCGTCCGCCAGGCCGGTGGCCACATCGGCTACGTGCGGGTGGCCTTCGACGACGCCGACTTCGAAGCGATCCCGCCGACCAGCAGGTTCGCCGATTTGGTGGCGCGGAGCGGGCGGACCATGCACGCCGACTCACCCGCCACCGCGGTGCACGAATCGGTGGCCCCTGAGCCCGGCGACCTGCTCGTGCGCAAGACCCGCGTCGGCGCCTTCTCCACCACCGACCTGGACGACCAGCTCCGCGCCCACCAGGTCGACACGCTGATCCTGGCCGGGATCAGCACCAGCGGTGTGGTCCTGTCCACCGTGCGGGACGCGGCCGACCGGGACTACCGCGTCTACGTGCTGGCCGACGCCAGCGCCGATCCCGTGCCCGGCGTGCACGAGTTCCTGACCGAGAAGATCTTCCCGCGCCAGGGCCGGGTCATCAACCTGGCGGACCTGGAGCAGTTGCTGTCTAACTAGACCCGCGCACGAAACAGGCCCGGGACTCCCCTGCGAGTCCCGGGCCTGCCGACGTCAGGCTGCTGGCGTCAGTGTCTCGCGATCAGCAGCCCGATGAAGAAGGCCGGGCCGTTGGGCGTGCCGACGCCGGTCTCGTCGTCGTAGCCGGGCGTGTCGTGCAGCGTGGTCTGCTGCACATCGATCGTTCCCAGCTCGTACGTGTAGCCCGCCGACGCGTCCACGCGGTTGGCGTAGTTGGTCCTGACCTGGGCCACGGGGGAGGTCGGCGCCTTGATGTCGTGCAGCGCCGGCGTCCCGAGCAGCTTGTAGTACAGCGGGTTGATGAACCCGAGCGACTTGTGGGTGAACTGGTCAGCCACCGCGACCACCCCGGCGATCAGCGGCGAGGACAGGCTCGTCCCGCCGATCCGGTACTGGTCCCAGTAGGTGCCGTCCGGGAACACCTGGGTCTCACCGACTTCGAAGCCGGTGTTCGGGTCACCAGCGGCCGAGATGTCCGGCACCGCACGCATCGGTGTTTTGCCGAAGTACTCGGACACGCTGGTCGGCACCTTGCCGGCCTGGTACCACGGCTGCGGGAACAGCACGCTGGTACCGCCACCACCGCCGGAGCTGTAGGTTCCGGGCGGCGCCGGCGTCCAGGCGCCGTTGGTCAGCTGGGAGTAGTCGGTCTGCCAGCCGTACTCGGCCAGGTGCTGGCCCCTGCTGCCGATCAGCACGCTGGTCCCGCCCACGCCGGTGACGTAGGGCAGGTCGGCCGGGAACTCCACCGTCTTGGCGGCCAGGTCGGTTCCGCCGCCGGTGTTGTCGCCGGCATCACCGGAGGAGAAGTTGACCGTGATCCCGGTCATCGCCGCTTCCAGCGAGTACTGCTCGTAGAACTGCACGTAGGACGTGCCCAGCAGGGTCAGATCGTCCGTGCCGTCGGTCCACGAGTTGGTGATGACGTTGGCCACGTGGTTGTCGATCGCGCTGGCCCAGGCGTTGTCCAGGCCGGACCCACAGTCAGCCGCCCCGACGTAGACGATCTTCGCGCCGGGGGCCATCGCGTGCACGGCCTCGACGTCCAGAGTCTCCTCGCCGTACCAGCCCTGCGGGTCGCACAGGCTCTCGTTGTCGTATCCGTTGGCGGCCGGCGTGATCTGGCTGAACTGGCCCGGGGCGAACTGCGGCTGGTTGTGCACCTGGTTGTACTTCTGAGCGTCGGCCAGGATCGTCGGCGCCGCGTAGGCGTCGGTGATCGCCACCGTGACGCCCTTGCCGGTCACCCCGGCGCGCAGCAGCGGGGTCTCGCCGTAGGCCGACTGGTACTGCTGTGGCACGTAACCGCAGACCGTGTACGGCTGCTTCTTGCCGTAAGCAGACGGCTTGTCCGTGGCGATCTTCTGGGCGTAGTAGGCCGAGCAGGGCTGCACGCCGTAGCGGGCGCCCGGCGGCGGGCCGGGCAGCGTGTCCGCGGGCGACTTCAGCGCGGTGCCCTGGTCGACGCCGACGATCCCGGCCACGACCCCGGTGACCGCGGCCGGGGTGCTGGCCGGCAGCGACAGCTCGCTGGAGTTCGCCCGCACCGTCTTGCCCTGGTAGGAGTAGTTGTTCAGCTTGCTGCCGAACACCTTCTCCACTTGGGCCGTGGTCCCGCTGGCCTCCACGTACATGCCGCTGGGCAGCGTCTGGGTAACCGTGAAGCCCTGCCCGCGCAGCCAGTCCTGGACCGCGGTGACGCTGGCCTTGGCCGGCGCGTACTGCTCGTCGAACGCCTGGTTGGACAGCCACTTGCCGTAGCTGGCGCTGGTCGGGTCGGAGATCGCCTTCAGCGTCGCTTCCGCGCCCGCCTCATTACGCATGTCGAGGAGCACGCCGAAGCCGACCTGCTCCGACGATGATGTCGTGCCAACGCTCTTGGCCTTGCTCAGCCACTTGGGTGTGCTGCCGGCCAGGTAATGCCTTTGGGGGCCGGACGCGGACGCCGTGCCCGCCGCCGCAGCCAGTCCGCCGATGACGGTCGCGCCGCTGATCACAACGGCCAGCACCGATCGCCGGACAAATCGCATAGATGCCATTCAGGTACCAGATTCTGTGAGAACCGCACCGAAACCAACTTCAACAGCAAATCCTGCCGCCGGGAACCGGTCAAGGGGATCAGCGCACTAGAAACCGTCACGAAACATAACGACTTGGCTCACGACCCCGCGGCGTCCGGGGGGACCCCGGCCCCTTCACCGCGGGGGCCGACCCGCGCCCGCCCCGCGCCCGGCGCGGCCCGGCGGGCGGCCGGCCCCAGGATCGGACGGCCGGGCCGGGTTACCGTGGTGGGGCGGGACTCGCCGTGCCCAGCCACGACTCGCCGCGGGCCTGCTGGTGCGCGCGACCGACCTGTCCGGGCCGCATCCGCACCCGCAGTTCGAGCGCCCCAGACCGACCCGGCTGAGCCGCTGCCCGCCGCGTCCCAGCCGCAGCCCAAAGCCGCCGAGCCACAGCCCGAGCCCGCCATGCCGCAGCCCGAGCCCGCTCAGGACACCTCCGGAAATGCGCAAAGCCCCGGCCATCGTCATGACCGGGGCTTCTTTCCGCCATTTTATCGGGGTGGATGATGGGATTCGAACCCACGGCCCCCAGGACCACAACCTGGTGCTCTAACCAACTGAGCTACACCCACCGTGGCCGCGCACTGCGCAGCAAAGAGAACTTACCAGCTACCGGGAGTTCGGGCGAAACAAGACGGCTACTCCGAGGCGGGCACTTCGCTCGTGTGCCGGGCCGCGATCTCCCGGGCGGTGGCCGAGTCCGGGCCGGGCTGGGGCACGAACACCGCCTCGCGGTAGTACCGAAGCTCCTGCACGCTCTCGGTGATGTCGGCCAGCGCGCGGTGGCCGCCATGCTTGGGCGGGCTGGCGTAGTACGCCCGCGGGTACCAGCGGCGGGACAGCTCCTTGATGCTGGACACGTCGACCATCCGGTAGTGCAGGTACTGGTCGAGCTGGGGCATGTCGCGGGCGATGAACCAGCGATCGGTCGCGATCGAGTTGCCGCACAGCGGGACCCGGCGCGGCTCCTTGATGTGCATCTGCACGTAGCTGAGCACGATCTCCTGGGCCTCGCCCACCGTCACGCCCCCGCCCAGCTCCTCCAGGAGGCCGGAGGTGGTGTGCATGGTGCGAACCACGTCGCCCATCTGGTCGATGGCCTCGGGCGGCGGCTTGACGATGACGTCCACACCATCGTCGAGGATGTTGAGCTCGCCGTCGGTCACCAGGCACGCGATTTCGATGAGGGCGTCCCGCTCAATGTCGAGGCCCGTCATCTCGCAGTCGATCCACACCAGCCGTTCGTCCATTGTCCCAGGTTAGGCCCTTATCTCAGCAGTAGCGGCCAGGCTCGAAATCATTTGGACACGTTTCGTTCACACGTCAGTGGCCAGCCGGGTCGCCGGGAAACTCCTGATGTGCCCGGGAAGGGTGATGTCCGGGCGCAGCGCCGGATCGGGGACCGGCGCGCCGAACGTCACCGTCGCGGGCAGCACGCCGGCCCACACATCCAGGTCCAGGTCGCCGGGCTCGTCCGCCGGTGGGCCCGTCCGCACCTTCACCGACGCCTCGGCCAGCGGCAGGGCCAGCACCGCGGTGGCCGCCATCTCCTTGCTGGTCGGCGGCCGGGCCGCGTCCCACTGGCCGGGCACCAGGTGCTCCACGATGGCCCGCAGCGCATGCCGCCGCTCGTCCTCGTCCCGGACCACGGTCGCCGTCCCGAGCACGATCGCGCTGCGGTAGTTCACCGAATGGCTGAACACCGACCGCGCCAGCACCAGCCCGTCGAAGTGCGTCACGGTCACGCAGACCTCGTGGCCGTCGGCCGCCACGAACCCGGCGTTGGCCGACGAGCCGTGCAGGTACAGCGTCTCGCCGCCGCGGGCGTAGGTCGTGGGCAACACCCGGGGGGTACCGTTCACCACCACGCCGAGGTGGCAGATGAGACCGGCGTCCAGCACGTCGTACAGGTCGGTGCGGTCGGTGCGGCCGCGCTCGCGATGCCGCCGCAGCCGCGTGCGCTCCGTGGCCGACAGTTCTCCGGGCGAGACTGCTTCAGTGCTCATGGCCTTAATCTGGCCCGATCCCCCCGCCGCCTGTCAAAACCAATAAGGCCTCGTACTCGGCGCAGCCTGCCCACGGGCCGAACGGGCCGGATAAGGCGCGCTGCCTCGCCAGGCGGCCCGGCGCCGGAGCCCGGTCGGCGTCGATCTCCGGGCCGAGCCTGTCGGTCAGGGCCACCCGCAGCGTGTGGGTCAGCGCCTCGGACCGTCCCGCGAGCTCGATTGGCCCGCACGGCGCCGTGGCCGGCGTGCTCAGCAGACCGATGTCGATGGCTCCCGGGCCAACCGCGTCCCAGCCTGGTACCTGCGACGCGCCGAAGTGGCCGCCCAGCGCCCACCGGGCGCAACTGCGCGCAGCCGTCTGGGCGTGCGTGAACGGCGCTGGCCGCCCGGCGGGCCCGCGCGACGGCACCCCCCAGGACGCCAGCCAGCGCAGCAGGGCCGTGACCCCGTGCATGGGGCCGTCGGTGAACGGCTCCCAGGCCCAGGCCAGCACGCCGATCTGGGCGCACAGCCGGCCCTGGCGGTTGGCCGGGGCAGCCTCGGAGATGCTCGTCCGGGAGTCGAGGCCTTCCGGGGCGCCGAGCGAGCAGGCCGCCCGGACCACCGGGATCAACTGAACGATGTCACCGGACAGGGGGTTCCAGACCAGGTGCGGCGGGCGCCCCCGCTGCACCAGGCGTTCCGCGGCCGAAGTAGCCGAGATCAGGCGTGGATCCGCGCCCAGTGCCTGCCAGACCACGCGCGGTGCGCCACCTCGTAGCGTCCCGCCGTCTGTCTGGGCTCGAAGACACCGCGCGCCAGGCATCCATGCGTCAACCACAGGCCACTCTCCCCAAGGTCTAGACCTCCTTCTCAATTGCTTACGTCACTGGGGACGAATAGTCCATAGGGGCCGCGTAGGTAATATTGCCGGCGAGCCGTCCTAAGTTGGGCAATGAGTCAGCGAACTAGGGCAAAACGTATGGATTGGACCGGCGAATCGACACTGCTGGCGTTAATCCGGAGACTGAAGACGTGGCATGTTTCACGCACGTTTCCGATCCCCGTGATCCTCGGCTTACCGACTACCTGAGCCTGACCGATGTCGAACTGCGCAAGAGCCTGGAAGCCGAGCACGGGCTATTCGTGGCCGAAGGGGAGAAGGTGATCCGGCGGGCCGTGGCGGCCGGCTACCGGGTCCGGTCCCTGCTGGCCACCGAGCAGAAGGCGGCCGGTCTGGCCGACCTGGCCGCAGTGTGCGGCGGTCCGGCCTACGTGGTACCCGCGCCGGTGGCCGAGCAGCTGACCGGCTACCACGTCCACCGCGGCGCGCTGGCCGCCATGGACCGCCGCCCGCTGCCCCCGGTGGCCGAGGTCCTGGCGGGTGCGCGGTCCGCGCTGGTGCTGGAGGACATCGTGGACCACACCAACGTGGGCGCGATCTTCCGGTGCGCCGCCGCGCTCGGCGTGGGAGCCGTCGTAGTGTCCCCACGCTGCGCCGATCCGCTCTACCGGCGGTCGGTCAAGGTGTCGATGGGGGCCGTCTTCGCCGTGCCCTACGCCCGCATGACCGACTGGTACGGCGGCCTGGCCACGGTACGGGCGGCTGGGTTCCGGCTGCTCGCCCTGACTCCCGATCCGGCCGCCTACCCCCTCGGCCAAGCGGGCGGGCCGGACGGCCCGGGCGCGGCCGATGGGGCGGATGAGGCGGATGGGCCGGGGGAGCGGACCGCGCTGCTGCTCGGCACCGAAGGCGACGGCCTGTCCTCGCGCTGGCGCCACCTGGCCGACCAGTCGGTCCGGATCCCGATGGATCCAGGAGCCCAGGCCGCCGGGGTGGACTCGCTGAACGTGGTGGCGGCGGCCGCGATCGCCTGCCAGTGGCTGGCCAGCCGGACGGCTGGGGCCGGCTGACCGTCAGGGGAATTGCCCCGCACAATGTGAACCAGGGCCGCAACGGTAAATTAAAAAATGGACTAGCCCTGAGTCGTCATACTTCCGGCGGCAGATCACGTTCCGCCACCGATGCCGCCGATTCAACCGCGCCGCCATAACCCGCGCGTATACCCCGAAATGGGCGGGTGGTGGCCGCCTTCGGCCCCGCGCCCAAACCGCCGATCACATGGTTTTAAAGCGGCTGTTCCTGGGGGTGGAAGTAACCGCTCGATTCGCGCCGCCACAGCATGATCGTGGCCCCCAGCCCAACCAGCCAGGTCACGATGGCGAACACGGTGGAGATGCCGCTGGCGGACCGCGCCGCCACCAGGACCAGGTCCAGCGTGTAAAGGCCGAAGAACACCGTGCCGGTGATCCGGGCCCAGTTCTTGCCGCGCTTGTTGGCCCACGCCATCCACAGCCACAGGCCCACTCCGATGACGCCGGCCACGATGACGATGGCGATCTCGGCGTTCACCAGCGAGCTGATCTTGGAAGCGGAGTAGGTCGGGTTCTGCTTCTCCAGCGCGTGCCGGACGCTGCCGATGGTGACCAGGCCCAGGATGAAGCTGACCGCGCTGATCCCGGCGCCGGCGTACATCAGCCGGACAGCGGTCTGCACCGAGTTCGGCGGCTGCTGGACGGCTGGCGTTTCCGGTAGCTGCCCGCCTGCCTCGGTCGACGGGTAATTTTCGTACATTATTGCTCCAAAGCGCGCCTCTGGCCTCGGCCTGCGGGCGGGGCCCGCACGGTCGTGGCCCGTTCATATCGCCCCGAGCCTAGTAGCATGCCGGGCCCGTCGCCAGAACTGGCGTGCGGGCAAGTGCAAACGATATCTATCGGATATTTAGTCACGATGTGAGCCACGCGGGCTAATGCAAAGGCGCTAAGGTCGTGCAATTGTGCGCGTGGGCGGTATCATGCCGAGTACTCCTTGCAGCCGCAAGGGACGATGCATGTGCACGGTAACGACACTACGGCACTGCAGCTTAGGCACTGCAAGCTGAGGTTGGGGTGGTGAGCATCATGTCGGCGTGGGGGAGCGCCCGACGGTGTCTCGTCCCGAGCCATGCAGCTCGGGAACACAGCGCAACGCGGGGTCAGGGAGTACTGGGGTGATTCCCAGCCACCCGGGAAGTGGCCCGACTGTCCTGCGCATCCTGCTGGGTTCCCAGCTGCGCAAGCTGCGCGAAGCCCGGGGCATCTCCCGTGACGAGGCCGGTTACCGTATCCGCGCGTCCGGGTCCAAGATCAGCCGCCTCGAGCTGGGCCGGGTCAGCTTCAAGGAACGCGACGTCGTCGACCTGCTCGACCTGTACGGCGTCACCGACTCGGGCGAGCGCACCCAGCTCGTCGCCCTGGCCCGCGAGGCCAACTCGCCGGCCTGGTGGCAGAAGTACTCCGACGTGGTGCCGGACTGGTTCCAGATCTACGTCGGCCTGGAAGAGGCCGCCGAGCTCATCCGCGTGTACGAGGTGCAGTTCGTCCCCGGCCTGCTGCAGACCGAGGAGTACGCCCGGGCCGTGGTCAAGCAGGGCCAGCCCGCCGCGGCGGCGGACGAGGTCGACCGCCGGGTCGCGCTGCGCACCCGCCGCCAGCAGCTGCTGACCCGGGACAACGCGCCCCGGTTGTGGGCCATGGTGGACGAGGGCGCGCTGCGCCGGCCGATGGGCGGCAAGGCCGTCATGCAGGGCCAGATCGAGCGGCTGATGGCCGCGACCCGGGAGCCGAACATCACGCTGCAGGTGCTGCCGTTCACGTTCGGCGGGCACGCGGCCGAAGGTGGCGCGTTCACCGTGATGCGGTTCCCCGAGCCGGACATGAGCGACATCGTCTACATCGAACAGCTGACCGGTGCGTTGTACCTCGACAAGCGGGAAGAGGTAGAGCGGTACAGCGAGGTCATGGAGCGGCTCAGCGTCAAGGGCACCTCACCCGATCGGACGCAGGACATTCTGGCCGCGATTTTGAAAGAACTCTGAGTGTAGGGAATCCTCGGTCATGACAACGGCTCACGGTCCAGACCCCGCTCAGCAGCCATACAACGGAATTCCGGCCGCCCAGCTTGCTGGCCTGGATTGGCAGCCCACCACCCAGGACGGCACCGGCGTCGAGCTGGCCAGGCTGCCGGACGGTGGCGTCGCGGTGCGGAACGCCAGCGACCCGGACGGCCCGGCCCTGATCTACACCCGGGCCGAAATCGAGGCGCTCATCGGCGGCGCGGCCGACGGAGACTTTGACGACCTACTCAGGTAGTTCCCCAGGTTTCTGCCGCTAGAGTGCGTCCGATGAGTGACGGCCAGGACCTCCCGGGCGCCCCCCCAGCCGAGGCGTCCTCTACCTCCGCGCCCACTCCAGCACCAGCCGAACCTCCAGCCCCAGGCGTCACCCC
>CAXUJF010000220.1:0-9020 GCA_964250865.1 uncultured Streptosporangiaceae bacterium | reverse complement strand
TGCGACAACGAGACGAACCTGCCATTGCTGTTCGGAGCGCCGGCCGCCGGGCCGCCCCGTCCGGGCGCAAGAGTGGAAGAAGACACGGCTCATTTGTCCAAGATGGACTTCAACAACCCTTGAAGATTACGTCCGCGCCAGCCCAGACCCCTAAACCGGATGCGATCCGGGCCGCGTTCTCGGTGGATATATCCCTGAGCACGCGGCCAGGATCCGGGCTCAGGCGACGCGGGCGACACCGACGATGACCTGGCCTTGGCGCGGGGGCAGGTGGACGGGCTGGTCCCACTCGGGGTGCCATTCGCGGCTGTCGACCACGCCGGGCGGCACCAGCTCGAGGTCGCCGAAGAAGCTGGTGAAATCGGCCACCGAGTGGTTGTAGACCTGGATCGCCCCGGAGGAGTAGGAGCCGAAGCCCTTGTCGGCCTCGTCGCTGTCGCCGCGGCCGGCCGACAGTACGACGTAGCTGCCGGGCGCGAGCGGCGCCACGTAGCGGGCCACCAGGGCCCGGGCGGCGTCCGGGTCGAAGAAGTGCAGCAGGAAGCCCATCATCAGGCAGGCCGGGGCGGCCAGGTTGACGCCGGCCGCTACGGCGGCCAGGATCGGGTCCGGCTCGCGCACGTCGCCGGGGATGACGGTCACGCCGGGGTTGCCCTGGGCGGCCAGCGCGCGCAGGTGGGCCAGCACCACCGGGTCGTTGTCGACGTAGGCCACCCGGGTCGCCGGGTTGATCTTCTGCGCCGTCGCGTGCGTGTTGGGCACGGTCGGCATCCCGCAGCCGAGGTCGATGAACTGGCTGATGCCCTGCTGGGCGGCCCAGGCCACGGCCCGGGCCAGGAACTGCCGGTTCTCCCGGGTCACCTGGACCGTGAGCGGCGCTACGGCCATCAGTTTTTCCGCCACGGCCCGGTCGGCCGCGAAATTGTCCTTCCCGTCCAGCAGGTAGTCATAGACCCGCGCGATGGACGGCACACTGACATCGAAGTCGTCGGCCACGTCCGACATCGTAGCGCCGCACCGGCTGATCGCCGGCCGGACCTTAGCGCCGCATTCATGCCAGCCAGTTAAGAATAATTAACAGGTCACCGCCGAATGCCGGGTCATTTAGTTGATGGCACCGGAATGGGCGCCCCTCGGGCCGGGCGCAGGCCTGGAGCCAGGGTCAAGGTGATCGCGAGCGAGGCCCCGGCCATCACCGCCACGGCCGTGCCCGGCGAGCTGAGCTGGGCCACCACACCCGCCAGCGTGGCCCCGACGCCCTGCATGGCCAGCATGCCCGAGGACGCCAGGCCCAGGGCCTGCCCGCTCATGTCGTCCGGGGTCAGCGTCATCAGGCGGTCCTGCAGCAGCAGGCTGGCGCAGTAACCGGCCGAGGCCAGCACCACGGCGGCCGCCGCGACCGGGAGCGGGATCGGCATCGCGAACACCAGGTAGGGCGCGGCCAGCAGTAGCCGCAGCGGGGCGCCGAGCCGCTCCCGCCAGCGCGGCGCGATGAACCGCCCGGCCAGCGTGTCACCGGCCAGCATCCCGGCGGCGGCGCAGACGAACAGCAGCCCGGCGTGCCGGGGGGCGTAGGACACGTACAGCGACTCGCACCCGACGATCAGCCCGTTGGGCAGCCACAGGGCCAGGTAGATGTAGCGGGCGGCACCTGAAGGTCCTGCTCGACGCGGGCCTGGTCCAGCGCCGCCGGGCCGGCCGCTCCGTGCTCTACTCCCAGACCCGCGCCGGCGCCACTCTCGTCCACGCTCAGCCCAGATGATGGCTAGCCGGTCTCTCATCTTCCTGCGCAGGAATATCGGGCATCCTTAGTATGATCCAGGTATGAGCGACAGGAAAGCACGCTTGACCATTACGGTGGATCCCCGCCTGTCCGCCTACGCCGACCAGCTGGTGGCCGAAGGCAAGGCCCCCTCGGTGTCGGCCGTCTTCAACGACGCACTGCTGGAAAAAGCGCGGCGTGACCGGTACGCCCTGGACCGCCTGCGGGAGACTGGCGCCCGCGCCGACCAGGCCAGAGTGTCACGCATGGTGGCCCACGTACAGGCTCAGGCCGCCGCGCTCCCGGGTAGGTGAGCGAGGAGACGGGAGCGGTCCCGGCGCCCTGGGTCCTTGACGTCAGCGTCCTAACCGCGATCGGCCGGGCCGACTCTGAAGTCACCGGCCTGATCCTGGAGCTCGACGCGCAGGGGCAGCCGTTGGTGCTGCCCGTCTTGGCGCTGGCCGCCGCCTCGCTGGACGTGCGGGGCGGCGACGCTGATGACGCCCTGCGCGGCCTGGAGCAGCTGGCCAACGCCGAGGTGGCGCCGCTGCGTGATGCTGACCACGCCGCCGGGCTCGCCACTGTTATCGCCCGGACCGGCCTGGATCCGTGGGACGCACACGTGGCCGCCGTCGCCGACGCGGCCATCTGCCCGATCCTCACCCTGGACGCTGCTAAATGGCACGGGCTGCCCGCCGACCCCGACGCCCCGCTGCACATCATCGAGATCACCGACCCGGACGCCGACTCAGGCAGCCTCGGCCATAGCGTCAGCGCGGGCGCTCGTCGATGATGCGGCGCATCTTGCCCAGGGAACGCTCGATCGACTCGGGCTCGGTGACCACGATCTCCGTGCTCACGCCGATGGTGTTCTTGATCAGCGTGCCGAGCTGAGCCCCGGCCGCGTCGCCGTCGGCCGGGGCCACCTCCACGCGGCGCTCGACGTGCACGGCCATGGCGTCCATCCGGCCCCGGCGGGACAGGTGCAGCTGGAAGTGCGGCGACAGGGCCGGGGTGCGCAGGATCAGCTCCTCGATCTGGGTCGGGAACAGGTTGACGCCGCGCAAAATGATCATGTCGTCGGTGCGGCCGGTGATCTTCTCCATCCGGCGCATGGTCCGGGCCGTGCCGGGCAGCAGCCGGGTCAGGTCGCGGGTCCGGTACCGGATCACCGGCATGGCCTGCTTGGTCAGCGAGGTGAACACCAGCTCGCCCGGTTCGCCGTCGGGGAGCACCTGGCCGGTCTCCGGGTCGATCACCTCGGGGTAGAAGTGGTCTTCCCAGACGTGCAGGCCGTCCTTGGTCTCGACGCACTCCTGGGCCACACCCGGCCCCATGACCTCGGACAGGCCGTAGATGTCGGTGGCGTCGATACCGGCCCGGGCTTCCATCTCGGTGCGCATCTCGTTGGTCCACGGCTCGGCCCCGAAGATCCCGTACTTCAGCGAGCACTGGGCCGGGTCCAGGCCCTGGCGCTCCATCTCGTCGACGATGGCCAGCATGTAGGACGGGGTGACCATGATGACGTCGGGGCGGAAGTCGCGGATCAGCGTGACCTGCCGCTCGGTCATGCCGCCGGAGACCGGGACGACAGTGCAGCCGAGCTTCTCGGCCCCGTAGTGGGCCCCCAGCCCGCCGGTGAACAGCCCGTACCCGTAGGCGTTGTGCAGGATGTGCCCGGGGCGGCCGCCCGCGGCCCGGATCGACCGGGCCATGACCGTGGCCCAGGTATCGAGGTCCTGCGCGGTGTAGCCGACCACGGTGGCGCGGCCGGTGGTGCCGGAGGAGGCGTGCACCCGGGCCACCTGCTCGCGCGGGACCGCGAACATGCCGAACGGGTAGTTCTCCCGCAGGTCGGCTTTGGCCGTGAACGGGAACTTGGCCAGGTCGGCCAGCTCCTTGGCATCGTCGGGATGCACCCCGGCCGCGTCGAACGCCCGCTGGTAGTGCGGCACGTTCTCGTAAGCGTGGCGCAGGGACCACTGCAGGCGCTGAAGCTGCAGCGACCGCAGCTCATCGGCCGAGGCCGTCTCGATGGGCTCGAGGTCGCCGGGCTCGAGGTCGCCGGGCGAGCTGGCAGTCGCGGTCATGGCTGTCTCCTCACGCGTCGTAGTCGACGGTGATCTCGTCCGAAGTGGGCACGGTCTGGCAGGTCAGCACGTAGCCGGCGTCCACCTCGTGCGGTTCGAGAGCGTAGTTGCGGCGCATGGTCCCGGCGCCGCTGGTCACCTTGGCCCGGCAGGTGCCGCAGACGCCGCCCTTGCAGGCGAACGGCAGGTCGGGGCGGACCTTCTGGGCGCCATCGAGGATGGCCGTGCCCGCGGGCAGGGTGAGGGTGGACGAGCGCCCGTCCAGGACCACGGTCAGGGTCGCCCCGTCACCGGCCGGTGCCTCCTCGTGCAGGGCCTGCGCTGGGGGATCGTCCCCGACCCAGAACAGCTCGCGGTGGATGCGCCTGGTGTCCACGCCCAGGCCACCCAGGACGTCGATCGCGTCGGTGACCATGCCGAGCGGCCCGCACAGCCACCAGTGGTCGACCCGGGCCACGTCGACCGTGACCGGCAGCAGCTCGGTCAGCCGGCCGGCGTCCAAGCGCCCGCTGAACAGCTCGACCTCCTGGGCTTCCCGCGACAGCACGTGCACGATCTGCATCCGGGCCGGGTAGGCGTCCTTCAGGTCGGCGACCTCGTCCGCGAACATGACCGTGTCGCTGCGCCGGTTGCCGTACAGCAGCGTGACCGTCGACTTGTCGTCCGCGGCCAGCACCGAAGCTGCGATCGACACCATCGGCGTGATGCCGGAGCCGGCCGCGATCAGCACGTGCTGCCCGGGGACGGCCAGGTCGGGGCTGAACGTGCCGCTCGGCGCCTGGACCTCGACCGTGTCCCCGGCCTTGAGCTCGCGGACCAGCCAGCTCGAGACCGCGCCGCCGGCCACCTCGCGCACCCCGATCCGCGGCGGCGTACCGGCCGCGGCGCAGATCGAGTAGGACCGTCGTTCCTCACCGCGGCGGATGGTCAGGCTCTGCCCGGCGCTGAACACGAAATCCCCGGCCAGCTCGTCGGGTACGGCGAACGTGATGGCGGCGGAGTCGTCGGTCAGCGGTTCGACCCCGGCCACCACCAGCGGGTGGAATCCGGTCCTCACCATGTCGCGTCCGGGTGGGCCCGGGCCAGCGACTGCAGCTCGGCCAGCACAAAGCCCATGGCCTCGGTGTGCACGCCGTCCCGGCCGGTCCGGCCGCTGACCCCGGCCAGCGGCTGGGTGTCCGGGCGGTCCAGTCCGGCGATGGCCAGCACGGTGTCCAGGATCGGGTCGACGTCCGCTGGCTCGATCACGGCCAGCGCGTCGGGGTCCGGCCGGAACAGCTCACCGGTCAGCGGCCACAGCGCGGCCAGCGCGGTCTGCATGCGCTCGTGCGACAGGGCGGTGCCGTCGCCCAGCCGGACCACCCACCGGGCGGCGTAGTCGCGGTGGTAGGTCAGCTCCTTGGCCCCCTTGGCCGTGATGGCCGCCAGCACCGGGTCGGGCCCGGTGGCCAGCTTCCCGAACAGGGCCAGCCGCCAGCTGGAGAAGATCAGCAGCCGGCCGACCAGCTCGGCGAAGTCGCGGTCCTCGTGCTCGGCCAGCCGGACGTTGCGGAAGTCCTTCTCGTCCCGGAAGAACGCCAGCTTGTCCTCGGTCCGGCCGTTGATGGCGCCGGCCCGGGCCAGCAGCATCCGGGCCTGGCCCAGCAGGTCGAGCGCGATGTTGGCCACCGCGGTCTCTTCCTCCAGCTCGGGCAGGCGGGTGACCCACTGCTGCAGCCGGTGGCTGTAGATCAGCGCGTCGTCGCCCAGGGCCAGGCAGTACCGGGCCAGCGCGGCGCCGTCGAGGCCGTCCGGGACGGAGGTGTCGATGCCCTCGAGCGGGTCGGTGAAGCCGGTGCCGAACGCCCACCGGTGACCACCGTCATGGTCCTCGCCCAGCAGGTCGTAGGGGTTGTCTTCATGGCTCACGCTGTGCCTCCCGCTGGCCTCACATGTGGGGGACGTCGTCGGGGATCTCGTAGAACGTCGGGTGCCGGTACACCTTGTCCCCGGACGGGGCGAAGAACGGGTCCTTCTCGTCCGGGGACGACGCGGTGATGTCCTGCGCCGCGACGACCCAGATGCTGACGCCCTCGTTGCGGCGGGTGTAGAGGTCACGGGCGTGGTGCAGCGCCATCTGCGCATCGGCCGCGTGCAGGCTGCCGACGTGCACGTGGTTAAGCCCGCGCTTGCCCCGCAGGAACACCTCATACAGCGGCCAGTTGGCCGTGACCTCGGTGTCGCTCATGCCGCCCGCTCCCTGGTCGTGCGGTGCTTGGCCGCGTGGGCCATGGCGGCCTCGCGGACCCAGGCGCCCTCGTCGTGCGCGGCCTTGCGGGCCGCCACCCGCTGAGCGTTGCACGGGCCGTTCCCGGCCACGACCGCCTGGAACTCGTCCCAGTCGACCGGCCCGAAGTCGTAATGGCCGCGTTCGGAGTTCCAGCGCAGGTCCGGGTCGGGCAGGGTGACGCCGAGCTTGTCGGCCTGCGGCACGGTCATGTCCACGAACCGCTGCCGCAGCTCGTCGTTGGTGTGCCGCTTGACGCCCCAGGCCATCGACTGCGCGGTGTTGGGGGAGTCGGCGTCGGGCGGCCCGAACATCATCAGCGCGGGCCACCAGGTCCGGTCGGTCGCGTCCTGCACCATCTGCCGCTGGGCCTCGGTGCCGCGCATCATCGTCATCAGCAGCTCGTACCCCTGCCGCTGGTGGAACGACTCCTCCTTGCAGATCCGGATCATGGCCCGGGCGTAGGGCCCGTAGGACGACCGGCACAGCGGCACCTGGTTGCAGATCGCGGCCCCGTCGACCAGCCAGCCGATGACGCCGACGTCGGCGTAGCTGAGGGTGGGGTAGTTGAAAATGGACGAGTACTTCTGCCGCCCGGTGATCAGCTTCTCGGTCAGGTCGCCCCGCGCCGCGCCCAGCGTCTCGGCCGCGCTGTACAGGTACATGCCGTGCCCGGCCTCGTCCTGCACCTTGGCCAGCAGGATGGCCTTGCGCCGCAGCGAGGGCGCCCGGGTGATCCAGTTGCCCTCCGGCTGCATGCCGATGATCTCCGAGTGCGCGTGCTGGGCGATCTGGCGGACCATCGTGGCCCGGTACGCCTCCGGCATCCAGTCCCGCGGCTCGATCCGGCGGTCGTGTCCGATCGTCGCGTCGAAGTGGGCCTGCAGGTCCGGCTCGGTGTTCTCAGTGCTCTCGCTACTCTTGGTGGGCTCGGTGCTGGTCGTCATGCGTTCCACTCCTTGGCCACCATGGTCAGGACGTCGTACGTTGCGACCACGGTGCCGTCCTGGTTGGTCACTTCCGCGTCCCAGCGGACCTCGCCGTAGTCGCCGGCCCGGGGGCTGATCTGCTTGCAGGTCAGGGTCACGGTCATCGCGTCACCCGGCTTGAGCGGGGTCAGGAAGCGCAGGTTGTCGAGGCCGTAGTTGGCCAGCACCGGGCCGAAGTCCGGCTGCACGAACAGGCCGGCCGCGAACGAGACGATCAGGTAGCCGTGGGCCACCCGGCCCCCGAAGAACGGGTTCCTGGCCGCGGCTTCCTCGTCGGTGTGGGCGTAGAACGTGTCCCCGGTGAACTCGGCGAAGTGCGCGATGTCGTCCAGCGTGACCGTGCGCGGCCCGCCGGTGATGGTGTCACCGACCCGCAGCTCGGCCAGCGACTTGGTGAACGGGTGCGGGCCGTCGCTGGTCCGCGGCGCGCCCTTGACCCAGCGGCCGGTGACCGCGCCGAGCATCGCCGGGCTGGCCTGGAGCGCGGTCCGCTCCAGGTGGTGGAACACCCCGCGCAGGCCGCCCAGCTCCTCACCGCCGCCGGCGCGCCCGGGGCCGCCGTGCACCAGCATCGGCAGCGGCGAGCCGTGGCCGGTCGACTCCGGGGCCGCGGCTTCGTCCAGCACCAGCAGGCGGCCGTGCCACGGGGCGGTGCCCAGGACCACCTCGCGGGCGAAGTCCGGGTCGTCGGTGACCACCGAGCCGGCCAGGCTGCCCTTGCCCAGCGCGGCCAGGTCGATCACGTCGGCAGTATCGCGGTACCCGATCAGCGTGCTGACCGGCCCGAACGCCTCGACCTCGTGCACCTCGGCCCGGCGTGGGTCACCGGCCCGGATCAGCACCGGGGACAGGAACGCGCCCCGGGTGGCGTCGGCCCCGGTCACCTCGACGTGCTCGGGGTCGCCGAACACGATGGAGCCGGCGTCCTCCAGGGCCTTGAGCGAGCGGCGGACCTCTTCCCGCTGTTCCAGGCTGGCCAGGGCGCCCATCCGCACCGACTTGTCGCGTGGGTCGCCGATGACCACCGTGGCCAGCCGGTCCCGCACGGCCTCGGTGACGGCGTCCAGCTGCCCGGCGGGCACCAGCGCCCGGCGGATGGCCGTGCACTTCTGCCCGGCCTTGACCGTCATCTCGGTGACCAGCTGCTGGACGTACCGGGCGAAGCCGGCCGTGCCGGGGGTGGCATCCGGGCCGAGGATCGACATGTTCAGCGAGTCGGCTTCGGCGTTGAACCGCACCGACCGAGCCACCACGTTGGGGTGCGAACGGAGCCGGTGGGCGGTGCTGGCCGATCCGGTGAAGCTGAGCAGGTCCTGCTCGCCCAGGTGGTCGAGCAGGTCCCCGGCGCTGCCGCTGACCAGCTGCAGG
The DNA here is from genome assembly GCA_964250865.1 of uncultured Streptosporangiaceae bacterium. Taxonomy (GTDB): domain Bacteria; phylum Actinomycetota; class Actinomycetes; order Streptosporangiales; family Streptosporangiaceae; genus Bog-532. The sequence goes on along the minus strand of CAXUJF010000220.1, from coordinate 545 downwards.
GCGCCGTCAGGCAGCAGGCCGGCCTTGATGATCAGCTCCACCATCCGCACGGTCAGGTAGCCGGTCGCCGAGGCGGGCTTGATCAGGGTGGGGACGCCGGCGATCAGGGCCGGGGCCAGCTTCTCCAGCGGCCCCCACACTGGGAAGTTGAACGCGTTGATCTGGACGGCCACGCCCCGCCGCGGGGTGAGCAGATGCTGGCCCAGGAACTGCCCGGCCTTACCCAGCTGCTCAGCTGGCCCCTCGACGAAGAAACGCTCGTTCGGCAGCTCGCGCTTGGCCTTGCTGGCGTAGCTGAGCAGCACCCCGATGCCGCCGTCGATGTCGAACTTCGAGTCGCCCAGCGTCGCCCCGGTCCGGTACGACAGCTCGTACAGCTCGTCCCGGTGCTCGCGCAGCAGCCCGCCGGCCGCCTTGGCCAGCCCGGCCCGCTCGTGGAAGGTCAGCTCCCGCAGCGCCGGCCCGCCCGTGGCGCGGCCGTAGTCCAGCGCCGCCCCGAAGTCGACCCCCGCCGACGAAACCTCAGCCACCGTCTCCCCGGTGAC
>CAXUJF010000219.1:2929-9104 GCA_964250865.1 uncultured Streptosporangiaceae bacterium | reverse complement strand
ATCACACCGGTGATACTTTCGTCATCGACGGCGGATACTCCTTGTTCTGAGCGGTGATCTCGCGCAGCATTGACAAACGGCGCGCGGTTTCGTCGCGGCGGTGTGTTGAGTGCGCATCGATCCGCCGCTACCAATCCAGTCGCACGCAAGGGAGTCGGGTGTGCCAGTGATGGAGACCTCTGCCCAGCCATTCTGGTCCGGCGGGAGTGACTCGTCATTGCGGGCCAGCGAGGCGCGCAATGGCGCGCGGGTGGAGGCAATGGGGGAGATAGTCTGGCGGTCCCGCCCCGCCCGCCCCCCCGGCCGCCGCGCCCCCGGCCCCCCCCGGGGCGGGCCCGGGCCGCGGACCGGGCGGCCGCGGCCGCGGTCCTGAACGCCGGGGAGAAGATCGCGATCCTGGCCGGCGCGGGCGCGCTGCACGCCCGCGACGAGGTGCTGGCGGTGGCCGACCGGCTCGCCGCCCCGGTCATCAAGACCCTGCCCGGCAAGGCCGTGATCCCGGACAACTCCGAGTACGCGGTGGGCGGGATCGGCCTGCTCGGCACCCGGCCCGGTGAGAACCTGGTCGAGGACTGCGACACCCTGTTCATGATCGGCACGAACTTCCCCTACACCCAGCACCTGCCCCAGCCGGGCCAGGTCCGGGTGGTGCAGATCGAGGCCGACCCGACCCGGGCCGGCGTCCGGATGCCGACCGAGGTACCCGTGATCGGCGACGCCAAGGAGAGCCTGCAGGCCCTGATCCCCCTGCTGACCCGCAAGTCAGACCGTGGCCACCTCGTTAAATACCAAAAGGACATGACCAAGTGGCGCTCGGACATGGCCGACCTGGAGAACGGCAAGCGCAGCCCGATCGCCCCGCAGTACCCGATGGGGGTCATCGACGACCTGGCCGCCGACGACGCCATCTTGACCTGTGACAGCGGCACCATCGCCACCTGGGCCGCACGGCACTGGACCATCCGCGGCGACCGCCAGTTCTACCTGTCCGGCAACCTGGCCACCATGGCTCCCGGTCTCCCGTACGCCCTCGGCATCCAGCACGCCTTCCCCGGCCGCCAGGTCATCGCCTACGTCGGCGACGGCGGGTTCGCCATGCTGATGGCCGAGTTCCTGACCGCGGTCCGGGCCGGCCTGCCGGTCAAGGTGATCATCAGCAACAACAACTCGCTGGGCCAGATCCTCTGGGAGCAGATGGTGCTGGGCTACCCCGAGCACGGCGTGCGCTACCCGACCCCGGCCGCGGACTTCGCCGCCTGGGCCACCGCCTGCGGCGGCTACGGCGCCAAGGTCGACAACCCGAAGAAGGTCGAGTCGGCCATCAAGGAAGCGCTGGCCTTCGACGGCCCGGCCATCGTCGACATCGACGTGGACCCGAACGAGCCGCCGATGCCCGGCAAGATCGCCTACGACCAGGCCAAGAAGTTCGCTCAGGCCTTCCTCAAGGGCCAGCCCAACAAGGTCGCCATCGCCACCACATTGTTCAAGGACAAGATCGAGCAGCTCAAGAAGTAACAGGGCTCGGCGATTGACCGGTGAGGTGATCGGTCAATCGCCGAGCCACTGCAGGCGGACGACGAGCACCAGGTCATCGGGTGGGTAGACCAGGTACGTGACCAGGCCTTCCAGATGGGGGCCGGAATGCAGCATCCGCAGCGGCACCGGCACGTTCTCCCGCTCGTCGTCGCGGCGCTGATAACCCGCGGGATCGACGATGACCACCGCATCCATGAAGGCGGCCAGCTGCGTCGGCACGGCCGGCTTCAGAGCGGCGAACTCCTCCTGGCCGCCGGTTCCGCCGTCGACGACGAGATCGACGCGGCCTACCGCAGCAAGTACGGCCACTACCCCCGGGAACTACGTGGACGCCATCGTCACCCCGCAGGCCCGCGAGACCACCCTCCGCCTCCTGCCGCGCTGAGACCACCCGATGGCGCGTGCAGTAGCGACACCGTTGGCGCCTTCGGTGCTGCTACCACCGGCACGTTGGCGCCATCGATCCGGCTACCACCGGCACGTTGGCGCCATCGATCCGGTTGTGCCCGCTCGCGCGGCCCGCCCGGGCGAAGCCGGCCGCGGCCGTGGTCAGTCCGAGCGGCGGAAGCCGCCTTCGCTGCTGATGACCTGCCCGGTGACCCAGGCCGCCTCGTCGGTGCTGAGCCAGGCGATGAGCCGGGCCGGGTCGTCCGGGCCCGCCCAGCGCCCGCCGGGGAACCGGCGCCGGACCGCCTCGTGCCTCTCGCCGGTGGCGTACCCGGTATCGACCGGGCCCGGGTTGACCGTGTTGAAGGTGATGGCCCGGTCGGCCAGGTGGTCGGCCAGGGTGCGGGTGATGGAGGCCAGCGCGCCCTTGCTGGCTGCGTAGGCGACCTCGCCCGTCATGGGGCCGAGGTCCTGACCGGAGGTCATGAAGATGATGCGCCCGCCGGGCCGCCCGTCGTGCTGGGCCGCGAAGGCCTGGGCCAGCAGGATGGATGAACGGGTGTTGACCGCCCAGTGGTGGTCGAGCATGGCCGCGTCGAGGGTGCCGAGGGGCCCGTCGTCGCCGCTGAGGGCGTGGTTGCACACGAGGATGTCCAGGTGCCCGAGCGCGCCGGTGGCCGCGCTGACCAGCTGTTCCGGTGCGCCGGCCCCGGTGAGATCCAGCTCGGCGTCGGCCAGGGTCGCGCCGCCGTCAGCCCTGTCGCCGGCGACTAGGACTTCAGTCACACCGTCGATGACCGCCCGCACCCCACCAGGGCCGGCGCCCCACGCCTGCTCCCGGTCGTGCGGGCTGTAGTGCTGCAGGAACAGGCTGACCCCCAGCGCGGCCAGCCGCCGCGCGATGGCGTACCCGATCCCGTTTCGCCGGCTGACCCCGGTGACCAGGGCGGCCCGCCCGAGCAGGGGCAGTGGCTCCCGCCGCAACCGATCAACCGTGGGTTCTTCGGTGGAGTCCAGAGACATGCCCGCCAGTCTCGGCCGCGCTGCCTGCCCGGTGCTACCGGTTTTCCGGTGGCCGGCCCGTCGGTGCGTCCAGAGACAGGTCCTTTACTCCGGCACGGTGAACGCCTGGCCGATCCCGCCGTCCAGCGGCAGCGCGGCCGCGGTGATGAAGCCCGCGTCGTCGCTGGCCAGGAACGCGATCGTGCCGGCCGCCTCGTCCAGCGTGCCGAACCGGCCCATCGGGCCAGTGCACCAGCCGCTTCTCCAGGGCGCCGAGATTGCGCTCAAGCACCGCTCGCTGCGCCGGGGACCCGATCGGGCCGAACAGTACGGCGTTGACCCGCTCCCCGCTGCGGGCCAGGTGCACGCCCAGGTCCCGGGTCAGCTGCACGACCCCGGCCTTGGCCGCGGCGTAACCCATCTGTGCGGTCGCCGCGCCGATGTCGGCCAGGAACGAGGCCCCGTTGACCACGGCGCCGCCTTCACCCGCGAACCGGCTTGCCACCGCCTGCCCGATCTGGCTCGCCGCCCCGTTGATCAGGCACACCTTGTCCTGGAATCGAGGCACGCTCCTTGATATCAACCGCCCGCCAGACCCACTTCTGGTAGGCCCAGAATCGACCACAGGTCGCCAGCAGGATGCCGGTGAGCAGGCCCACGTTCCCGGCCAGCCGGCCGGACTCGCCCAGCACGTGCACGGTGAATCCGAGGCAGCCGAGCTGGATGAGCAGTCCCACTCCGGCCAGCGCGAAGAACAGCAGCGTCTCCCGGGGCAAACTGGTGCGGGCCCGGTGCCGGAACGTCCAGTAACGGCTGCCGAGGTAGGTGACCTCGATCGCGACCAGGGTGGCGATGACGTTCGCGGTCAGCCAGCCCAGCCCGGCGCTCTCGCGCAGCAGGTTGGTGCCGCCGTCGGTGACCACCACCCCGGCCGCGCCCACGACACAGAACCGGGCCGCCTCCCGGATCAGGAGCCGGTACCGTCCCGTCGTTGTGCTTGCCATGCTTCCGACGTTAGGCCGCGGGCCCGGCCGGGCGCGTCGCCCCACAGGCCGGCTTTACGAATTCATACCTGCGGCCGGCCAACCCCCCGGCGCCGGCCCCGCCGGGCTGACTCAGTAGGTGATCTCGGTGAACGCGCGGGTCTGCTCGATCAGGGCCCGCTCCACCGGCAGCCGCTCCATGGACGAGGCTCCGTAGAAGCCGTGCAGGCCCTCGGCCCGGGCCAGCACGTAGGCGGCGTCCTCGGGCTCGGCCACCGGGCCGCCGTGCACCAGGACCAGCACGTTCTCGCGGACCTCCCGCGCGGCCCGGGACCACTGCGTGGCCAGCTCCACGCAGTCGTCCAGCGTCTTGGCCGTCTCGGCGCCGATCGCGCCGCCGGTGGTCAGGCCCATGTGGCAGACGACCAGATCGGCGCCAGCCTCGGTCATGGCCGTCGCGTCCTCGGTCGAGAACACGTACGGGCTGGTCAGCAGGTCCAGGTCGTGCGCCCGCCGGATCATGTCGATCTCCAGGGCGTAGCTCATGCCGGTCTCTTCCAGGTTGGCCCGGAACGTCCCGTCGATGAGCCCCACGGTCGGGAAGTTCTGCACGCCGGAGAAACCCTGCTCGGCCAGCCCCCGCAGGAACAGGTCCGGGTCGTAGAACGGGTCGGTGCCGTTCACCCCGGCCAGCACCGGTACCGACGTGACCGCGGTCAGTACCTCCTTGCCCATCGCCCTGATCGAGGCCGCGTATGAAGCTGCGCGGCAGGGCCGCGCCGTCGAGCTGACCGGAGGACTGCCAGCGTGAAGATCGCCTTCTCCAAGCCCACCCGGGATGACGCCGGGCAGCGGGAGCTGTTCGACGGGTTCCGGTCCGCCGGGTACGCCGGCCTGCAGCTCAAGGGCAACCAGTACGGCGAGTTCGTCGCCGACCCGCCCGGTTTCGCCGGCCGCTGGGGCGGCGAGCCGGCCCTGACCAGCGCGCTGATCACGATGGGCACCCTGGACGAGGCCGGGGCCAACGGGCTGGCCCGGCTGCGGCAGATCGTCGCCTTCGCCGCGGCCACCAGGGCCGAGCGCGTGGTCTTCTGCCACGACCACCCGCACGACGGCGTGACGTCCTCGGACCTGCGCTCCTACGCCCGCATCCTGTCCGCGGTCGGCCGCGAGGCCGACGACCAGGGTGTCGCCTTATCGCTGCACCACCACTACCAGCAGCCCGTCATGGTCTACGACGACTTCTGCGCCTTCTTCTCCGCCGCCGACCACGTGGGCCTCACCGTCGACACCGCGCACCTGGCCAAGTCCGGCGTCACCGACATCGGTCGCCTGATCCGCGACTTCGCCCCCGTCATCGACAACGTCCACCTCAAGGACTACGCCGACGGCCAGTGGCGCCTCCTCGGCCAGGGCACCCTGGACTTCAAAGCCATCACTGCCGCCCTGGGCGACGTGGGCTACTCCGGCTGGCTCTGCGTCGACGAAGAAAGCCCGCCGCCCTGGCCGAAGGCTTCGAGGTAAGCCGCACCTACCTGCGCGACGTCCTCGGCCTGTCCTGACCGCCTCCGCACCGCGCCTCATGGCCACTCAGTCCCGAGCGGAGCCCAACGTCCCACCCGTCTCGGCAGTCCCACCGGCCTCAGCACTACGGGTGTACTTCCGGGCTGGGGACACTTTTGTGCAGCACCTGCATAAAAGTGTCTCCAGCCTGCCGGGCCCAGACCTCACGCGCAACTGGGCTCACGGGCGCCTCAGCCGGCCGCCGCGCCCCGCGCTCAACTCAAGGCGAACTCCTGGGCTCCCGTCCCGTTACAGGTGTAGATCCGCAGCTGGGTGCCGTTGGCCGGGTTGCCGCTGGGGTCGTCCAGGCACAGGCCGGACTGGGGATTGAGCAGCGAGCCGTTTGACTGCTGCTGCCACACCTGCCCGCCGACGCCGTTGCAGTCCCAGAGCTCGACCTTGGTGCCGGCCGCGGTGCCGTCGCCGTCGATGTCCAGGCAGCGGCCCAGGGTCTCCAGCGAGCCGTTGGCGTTGTGGTGCCAGTGCTGGTCGACGGCGTAACTTTGGCAGCCCCACAGCTGGACCACCGTGCCGTCGCTGCCGACGTCGTCCCCGGCCACGTCCACACACTGGCTACCGGGCCCGTCGATCATGCCGCCGCCGTTGACCGAGAACACCTGCGGGGACTCGCCGTTACAGGTCCAGATCTGCAGCTGGGTGCCGTTGGCCGGGTTGCCGCTGGGGTCGTCCAGGCACAGGCCGGA
>CAXUJF010000219.1:0-2829 GCA_964250865.1 uncultured Streptosporangiaceae bacterium | reverse complement strand
CTGGGGATTGAGCAGCGAGCCGTTGGCCTGCTGGACCCATTTCTGCCCGCCGACGCCGTTGCAGTCCCACAGCTCGACCTTGGTCCCGGCCGCGGTGCCGTCGCCGTCGATGTCCAGGCAGCGGCCGAGCGTGGACAGTGAATCGTCGGAGTTGTGCGTCCAGTGCTGGTCGACCGCGCCGGACTGGCAGCCCCACAGGTCCACGGCGGCGCCGTCGATCCCGGTGTCGTCACCGATCACGTCCACGCACTGGCCGCCAGCCGCGGTGATTGTGCCGGCCGGCGCCGTCCCGCCCGCGGACGCCCCGGCGTAGCCGGCCGCGGTGATGGCGGCCTGGACCGCGTTGTCGGTGGCGTCGCTCGGGTAGCCCGAGGTCATCACGCCCTCGAAGAACGAGCCCACCGACCCGTTGCTGTTGTCGCCCCCGGTGCCCAGGACGATCCCGCCTTCCTGGTGCATGGGCGTGTAACCGCCGATGTTGGGCAGCGCGCCTTCCCACCAGGTGCTTAGGCCCCCGGTGGTGGCGTCGCCGCCCTTGAGCGCGTAGGTCGTCTGCCCGTTGTTCTTCAGCATCGCGGTGACGAAGTTGCTGCCGTTGCCCGCGTTGGCGGTGTTCGGGCCGTTCCCCCCGGAGAACAGGCCGTTCTCCATGTCGGCTTCGACCCACGGCCCGGTGCCACTGCACGGGCTGAAGTAACACTCGGTGCCCAGGTTCACCGCGTCCATGTGCCCGTTGCCGTTGTCGTCGCTGTTGGCCTCGGCGTTGCCGAAGTCGAAGCAGCAGCCGGAGTTGACGTGGGTGCCGCTGGCCACCATGTACATGCCCTCGGCCGCGCCGTTGACCGCGACCCCGTGGGTGCTGTTGTCCCGGTACCCGGTGTGCCCGGCGATGTAGAGGCCGTAGACCTTGTGGCCGCCCGCCGTCACCGGGAGCGCCGCGGCGTTGGCGCCGACGTCGGCCCCGGCCGCCCCGCCCGCGCCCTCGATGGTCAGGTTGTTGCCCTCAGCCGACTGGTCGAACAGCTCGGTGATGACGCAGGCGGTGTGGGCGCAGAACGTGTCCTGCTCGGTAGCGTTGGCGTAGCCGCCCGCGGCCAGCAGCCCGACGTTGGCCGTCGCGCCGTCCGAAACCCGTCTGACCTGGTACAGCGGCCCGTTGTAGGCCGAGTACAGCGCGCGTACCGTGCTGTAGGCGGCCACGCACGGCGTCCCGCCCGCGGCGTAGACGTCGCACGGCCCGGAGCCGGCCGCCCGGGCCCCGCCGGCCGCGGTGAGCCCCCCGGCCCCGGCCAGGGCCAGCGGCGCGACCACGATCAACCATCGCCTGAACCAGCGGAAACGCCCCAGGACACCCACTAGTCAACACTTCCGTTCTGCAAATCTACGCGTATTCCTTCGTATACGCGCTTACAAGGAGCATCTCGCCGGGCAGAATAACCGTCAATAATCACTTTTAATCAACTCCTAACACGCGGAGTTGATCCTCGCCCCGGCCTGGCCCGGGGTCCGAAGCCGACGTCGGCCCGCGCCGGGGCCGTTACCCGGGTGCCGGCATCCAAGCTGGCCCCGCCGCCTCCCCGAGGCGAAGGGGCTAGCCGGCCGACGCGCTCACAGCTGGCCGTGCAGCCACAGCCAGCCCACGGCGAAGACGATCACGGCCCAGAAAAGCCAGTTCAGCCGCAGCAGCCGCATCCCCCCAGCGGCCGCTTTGGCCCCGGCCTTGGCGCTGTTCATGAACCGGTAGGCGGCCAGCAGCCTGGAGCCGAGCGCGCCGCCGATGAAGGCCAGTACTAAGCCGATCGCTATGAGCCCATCCCCGTGATCATTCATTCACAGAATGTTACCGAAATGGGATTGCATGGCAAGGGGTTCCAGCCGGTCACGTCTGTTCGGCGCGCAGGATGTTGTCCAGCAGCTCGGCCGGGGTCCGGCCGTAGCGGGGGATCGGGGTGCCGTCGACCAGCTTGGGGACGCCGACGAAACCGGCGGTGATGGCGCGGCAGTCCCAGCGCCCCCCGAGTCGCTTCCGCACCTCCGCCAGGGTCACGCCGTCCCCCCGCGCAGAATTCGATTCGTCCTCCGAGGCCACTCCGCCAGTGTGCGGAACGCCCGGCCCTCCGGCCTACCCCCGGATCCGGGGATCGGGACCGGCCGGAGCTGGCTCGCGGACCGGGTGCGCCGGCGGCGCATCTTCGGGCGAACCTTCGGGTGCGCTTGGGGGTGCAGTGCGCCGGGTGTGCCGGAGGCTGGTCATGGTGCTGACGGCCAGCACGGCCACGATGAAAACCAGGCTGAGCCAGGTCGGGATCTCCGGGACGGCCGGGCTGACCGTGTGGCCCCCAGTGCAGGGCCAGCTTGACCCCGATGAAGGCCAGAATCAGGGCCAGTCCCGTGGACAGGTGCAACAGCCGGTCGAGCGGCCCCGCGACCAGGAAGTTCAGCGAGCGCAGGCCGAGCAGGGCGAACGCGTCGACCGCCACCACCAGGTACGGCTCGTCGGTGACGCCGAACACCGCGGGGATCGAGTCGAAGGCGAACAGCAGATCGGTCCCCCCGATCGCGGCCAGCACCACGAACATCGGCGTGACCGCCCAGTGTTGGCTAGATCTGGGTTGGCTGAATCCAGGTTGGCTGAATCCGGGGCCCCTGGATCCGGGGCCGTCGACCCGGGTCAGCAGCCGGCCATCGTGGTCGTCCGGGGTCACCGGCAGTACCCGCCGGACCAGCCGGACCAGCAGGTTGTCGGCCACCGCGGGTTCGGAGTCCCGGTGCCGGTAGAGCTGGACCCCGGTCCAGACCAGGACCGAGCCGAAAACCAGGAACATGAAC
>CAXUJF010000218.1:0-9124 GCA_964250865.1 uncultured Streptosporangiaceae bacterium | reverse complement strand
CCCGAACCCGCCACCCGACCCAGCCAGCCCAGCCCCCGATCCCACAACCCCACGGCCCCGATGCCGACCCGCGCCGCGATGGCGGGCGCCAGCGCCACCATGTAGTACGGGTGGATGATGCCGCTCATGTAGCTGAAGGTCAGGCCGGTGACGATGAGCCAGCCGCCCCACAGCAGGGCCGCCGCGCGGGTCCAGTCGGTCCGGATCGCCCGCCGGGATACCCACACCATGGCGGCCAACGCGATCAGCGCGGCCGGGAGCAGCCAGCTGATCTGGCCGCCGAACTCCGAGGCGAACAGCCGGGTGATGCCGGTGGAGCCGCCAAAGGCCGAGCCGGCACCGCCCCCACCACCTCCTCCGCCCCCGCCGATCGAGCCGGTCTCGCTGCCGTCCAGCCGGCCGAGGCCGTTGTAACCGATGGCCAGCTGCAGGATGTTGTTGTTGGTCGAGCCGCCAAAGTAGGGCCGGTCCGCCGCCGGGACGAGCTCGGCGACGAGGATCCACCAGCCGGCGCCGACGATGATGCCCAGCCCGGACAGCAGCAGCTGCCCGATGCGCTTACGCAGCCGCGGCGGCCCGGCCCACAGGTAGGCCAGCGCGAAGCCGGGCACGACCAGGAACGCCTGCAGCATCTTGGACAGGAACGCGAATCCGACCAGTACACCGGCCAGCACCAGCCAGCGCGAGCGGCCGTTCTCCAGCGCCCGGACCATCGTGTAGGCGGCCACCGTGAGCAGCAGCACCAGCAGCGCGTCCGGGTTGTTGAACCGGAACATCAGCGCCGCCACCGGGGTCAGCGCCAGGGCCAGCCCGGCCACCAGCCCGGCCGCCGGGCCGAACCAGCGCCGCACCGCCGTGTACAGCACGCCGGCGCAGGCCACCCCCTCCAGGGCCTGTGGGACCAGCATGCTCCAGGAGTTGACCCCGAAGATCCGCCCCGACAGCTCCATCACCCACAGCGAGGCCGGGGTCTTGTCCACGGTGATGAAGTTGGAGGAGTCGAACGAGCCGAACAGGAACGCCTTCCAGCTCTTGCTCCCGGCCAGCACGGCGGCGGAGTAGAAGTCGTTGCCCCAGCCGTTGCGGCTGAGGTCGATCAGGTACAGGAACGCGGTCAGGGCCAGCAGCCCGAACAGGGCCGGGCGGACCCAGCGCGGGTCGGCGGCCGGCCCGTACACCAGCCGTCTCATCCGGCCGCGCGGCGGCTCGTGCCGGCCGCGGCCCGGAACCTCGGCGCGGGTAGTTAGAGCGGTCAAGACAAGCTCCCGTCAGACGAAATCGAGGAAACGGCAGGCGCGGGCCCAGCTGACAGCCCGGATGACGGCGCCCCGCGGCCGAACACCCAGCTGCGGAACAGCACGAACCGCGCCGCGGTGGCGACCAGGTTGGCCACGACCAGCACCGCGACCTCGGCCCCCCGGCCCGGGGACGCGGTGGCCGCGTGCAGGCCGGCCAGCGCCCCGGTGGTCAGCCCGAAGCTGATGCCGAACGCGATCAGGCCCTTGATCTGGTGCTGCGCCGCCTGGGCCCGCCCCCGGATGCCGAACGTCAGCCGCCGGTTGGCGGCCGTGTTGGCGATCGCGGTGACCAGCAGGCTGAGCGCGTTGGCGGCCAGGGTGGGCATGACGCTGCGCAGCAGCAGGAACAGCAGCAGGTAGGCCGCGGTGCTGGCCACGCCGATGGCCGCGAACCCGGCGATCTGCCAGCCGAGCTCGGCCCGGCCCTGACGGCCCCGCGGATAACCGGCCGCGAACGCCCCGGCGGCCGAGTCCCGCAGCGTCGGCACCTTGATCGTGCCGCGGAGCAGCCCGACGCTGAGCCGGACGATGCCGCGCAGGTCGGCCAGGGCGGTGGCCACGATGTCGACCCGTGAGTCGGTGTCGTCGATCCAGTCGACCGGCACCTCGTGGATGCGCAGCCCGGCCCGCTCGGCCAGCACCAGCAGCTCGGTGTCGAAGAACCAGCCGGTGTCCTCGGTCAGCGGCAGCAGCGCCCGGGCCTGGTCACGCCGGATGGCCTTGAACCCGCACTGGGCGTCGCTGAACTCCGCCCCCAGCGAGGCCCGCAGCAGCAGGTTGTAGCTGCGCGAGATGACCTCCCGGCGCGGCCCGCGGATCACCCGGGAGCCGCGGGCCAGCCGGGTGCCGATGGCCAGGTCGCTGTGCCCGGACAGCAGCGGGGCGACCAGCGGCAGCAGCGCGTTCAGGTCGGTGGACAGGTCGACGTCCATGTAGGCCAGCACGTCGGCGTCGCTACCGGACCAGATGGCCCGCAGCGCCCGGCCCCGCCCCGGCTGCTCCAGGTGCACCGCGGTGACCGCGGGGAACTCCCGGCTCAGGCCGGCGGCCACGGCCCAGGTGTGGTCCGTGCTGCCGTTGTCGGCGATCGTGATTCGGGCCGAGAAAGGGAATTCGTCGCGCAGAAATGCGCACAGCCGCCGGACGCTGGGGCCCAGATCGCGTTCCTCGTCTTTGACCGGGACGACAATGTCCACCTGTGGCGGCGAGGATACGCGATCAGCCACGTCCGGTCCGGGTTCTGCGACGGTTTCGAGTGGCTTCATGTAAATCATGGTGCCCGGTCAATTTTCGGCGTGACTGAAAGTTTTTCCTGAGGCGCATATGAGCCAATTCAATGAACCGGCTCTCAATATTCTGGATTTTTAATGAACCGCCCTCGGCGCGCGCGTGCCAACGCTAGCCGCCCGTCAGCACCCGGGCCCGGGAGGTCGCACCGCCGCGGCTCTCCGCTTGACGGTTGTAGGCCTGCAGCAACCACTGGTTGGACGTGTACAGCCAGAATTGGCGGAACATCGCGCGCATTTTCTACCCCTAGAAAGGCGGTGCCGGTGGCCAGCCAGGCGGCCACCGACCCCACTGCATTACCGTGTCCCTAAAGACAGTGTGCCTATTATTTCCACGGCTTCTTGACCGACGCCGTGGTCTTCGCGGGTGTCTTGGGTGCCGACTTCTTCGGGGCCTACTTCCTAGCGGAAGACTTCGGCTTCGGCAGTGGCGGGTGCAAGCTCATGGGTATTTCCCTCGCTGTTGACGGAGCCGTTCGGTCCGGCCTGACGAATGACGATATGAACCTTTTTTCTGCACCCCGTCTCGGCCGCGTCCGTAGCTGCCTAGGGCCCGTCCGCCGCCGGGTACGCCTCCCAGCGGGCCCACAGCGGGCGCAGAAACCGCGCTGAGCTGGGCGTCTATAACTTCCAGGTGTCTGGAAGAACGCCCGTTTTCGTTGACGCGCGCGTCTGGGGCCGGCAAGCTCGACATTCGTAATGAGGCAATCGGCGTGCGGACCGCTCGGGTTCCGGGCACCGTGGACATAGCGAATCCATAACGAGGACGGTGGTCGATGAGCGAGCAGGGTGGGGCCGCACGCCGCGCGGGCCAGATTTCTTTCCCGTCGCGCAACCGCAGGCGGTGGCAAATCGTGGCCGCGGTCGTGGTGTGCTGGGTTGTCCTGCTGCTGATCACCGGCTCGGCCCTGGGGGCCACCATCTTCCTGCTCGTGATCGCGGCCCTGGTCGTCGCGGCCGTGTTCGGGCTGCGCGCGCTGGGCGTGACCCGCGACCACCCCTGGGTGCAGCGGATGTCGTCCCGGCCCTGGCGCGACGGGCAGGACGTGCTGCAGCAGGCGCTGCGGCATGTATCCGAGGTGTTCGTGGTCACGCCGTCCGGGACGCTGCTGGCCCCGGACGTGGTCGACCTGCGCATGAACCCGCAGGACCTGGCCGTGCTGGGGGAGCGGATGGAGCCCAGCGTGGTCATGGAGTCGGCCACCGAGGTCTACCTGGAGCAGGTCCAGGCCCAGGGGGCGCGGCTGGCCCGCCGGGTGCCGGCCGAGGTCCGCATCATCGCTGACCCTTCGATTCCGGAGGGCCGGTACCGGCTCAAGCCGGGCCAGCCGGTCAACCCTTACGCCGCCTCCGACGGTGCAGTGCAGGCCCCTGGGCAGGCTCCAGGGCAGGAGCCGGCCCAGGCCCAGGCACCCGTGCCGGACCCGGTTCAGGCCCAGCCGCCGCGGCCGGTCCAGGGGCCGCCGGCCGGTGCGGCCCCGGCCCCGTACCAGCGGCCGCACCTGGTCCCGGACTACGGGACGAACGACGGGTACACCCAGGCTCAGGCCAGCTCCGGCGGCCCGCAGGTCAGCGGGCTGCCCACGGTGCTGGAGCGCAACCACCACGCCGCTCCGCCGCTGCGCCTGATCACCGGGGGCGCGGTGGCCGAGACCACCGTGTCCGGCGCCCGGGCCGGTCGCGGCCACGCGGTGGAGCTGGGCCTGCCCGAGGTGCCCACCGTGTCCCGGGAGCACGCCAAGTTCACCTACTCCGACGGCCAGTGGTACGTCACCAACCTGGGCATGAACGGGATCACCCTGAACGGCCGCGCGGTCACCGGCGAGCACGCGGTCAGCACCGGCGACTCGATTCGCTGGGGCACCCGGCCCGACGCGCTGCTGTCTGAGGTCCAGATCGGCTGACCCGCTAAAGTCGTCCCCGTGACGACCGGCCAGCTGTACCTGTGGGCGGCGGCGCGCGGGGACTGGGCGCGCTGCCCGCCCGACGAGATCACCTGGCTGGACCGCGGCCTGCTCAGCAACAACGAGGATCTCACCCTGCACCGGGCGCCGCGCTGCGCCGGCCTGCGCTACGTGCACCACCGCTGGGAGCTGTTCAGCCGGGACAGCACCCACCGGGTGTACCTGGCTCCGGACCCTGGCCCTGACCCGCTGCCCCAGCCCCAAGCCGTGCAGCGGGCGGCCCGGCATGTGCTCCCGATGGCCCCGGCCCACTACGAGGCCCTCCCGGTGGTGCTGGAGGAGGGCTCCTGGCTGGTCTGCGTGACCGAATGGGTGTTACGCCTGCGCCTCGAGTTCGCGGCCGAGCCGGCCGCCCCGCTGGTCGGCCCCTCCGACACCCAGCCCGTGACCCAGGACGGCCGGGTGCTGCGCCCGGCGAGCGGCTCCGCCGACGGCCCGCCCGGCGAGGAGGCGGTGGCCCGGGTCCGGGCCTGGTTCGAGCGCAACAACACCGCTCGGCTGGCCACGGCCTTCTACTACCAGGAGTACATCCTCGGCCTGCCCGCCCCGGCCACCGTGCCGATGATGGACGTCGTGGTCGCCCTGGACCTGTCGGGCGAGGGCGCGATCTCGGACTACAAGAAACTGCTCCAGGGCCTGATCTGGAACGAGCGCGGCCACTCCCGCAACCTGGCCAGCTTCCTGCTGGCCAACGGCCTGCTCACCCCGGTCGACCTGGACCAGGCCCGCCAGCTGGCCGCCCGCAACGAGCGCACCGGCGTCACCGAAACCGCCCGCAAGCGCCTCCAGTACCGCCCGAAAGGTGCCGAATAACCGCAACCATCGGCCCCCGGCCGAGCGTCTCACCCGCTGGAAGGCCGGTTGGGGAACCGGTCCTGGCGATGACACGGGACGACACGGGACGACACGGGGAGAACGACGTGGGTATCCAGGCACGGGGCCACAGATGGTCACGGTGGGCGGTACTTCCGCTGATGCGGGCCCCGGCCGGCACCGCGGGCGTCATCGCCGACGTCCCCTACCAGAGCAGCTGACGCCTGACGTCACCGAAACCGCCTCGACAGCTGATTCGCCCGGCAGACTTTCCTCGTTCATGTTCCGTTCACCTGCAAGTCGGCGGCGGGTCGTATGGCCTGCGTAGCTTGCATGGTGCGGAGATTCTGCATGCCCGGCCGGTTGTGGGAACGACCGGCAGCGCCACCACAGATGAACAGGATAATGCCAGTGTCCGAGACCCGGACCTCATCCCTGGCCCGATCAGCTGACGAGGCGTCCGTGCGGGGACTGCGCAAGCGCGCACTGCTGGTCTCCGGGATGGGCTTTTTCACCGACGCCTATGACCTGTTCGTCATCGGCATCGTGTCCACGCTGCTGAAGACCGAGTGGCACCTGGACACCGGTCAGCTCGCGCTGCTCAACGCGGTCATGCTCGGGGCGGCGTTCCTCGGTGCGCTGGTCTTCGGCCGGGTCGCGGACAAGATCGGCCGCACCAAGGTCTACTGGATGTCAGCTGCGCTGATGGTCATCGCCGCGGTCGGGTCGGCGCTGGCCCCGTCGCTGGCCGTGCTGGTCGCGTTCCGGTTCCTGCTCGGTTTCGGCGTGGGCGGCGACTATCCGGTCAGCGCGGTGCTGATGAGCGAGTACGCCGACCACCGCAACCGCGGCCGGATGGTCGGGCTGGTCTTCTCGGCTCAGGCCGTCGGCCTGGTCGTCGGGCCGCTGATTGCCCTGGCCCTGCTGGGCGGCGGCGTCGGCCCGGGCGCGACCTGGCGCATCCTGCTCGGTGTCGGTGCCATTCCCGCCGCCGCCGCCGTCTGGCTGCGCCGCAAGATGCCCGAGCCGCCCCGCTTCCAGGCCAAGGCAACCAGCCCGGCCCAGCCCAGCGTCAAGGCTGCGGGTGAGGCCGTGGGCCTGCGGGCGTTCCTGGCCAGCCGCCGGCTCCTGGCGCTGCTGGCCGGGACGGCGGGCTGCTGGTTCCTGCTCGACTACGCCTACTACGGCAACACGATCTCCACCCCGCAGATCATCGCCCTGATCACCCCGCACGCCTCCCAGACCACGACGATCGCCATCCAGCTCGCGATCTTCGTGGTGGCCGCGGTCCCCGGCTACGCGCTGGCGATCGCCAAGATGGACCGGATCGGGCACCGTCGGCTCCAGCTCATCGGGTTCATCTTGATGGGGGCCTGCTTCGCCGTGATCGGGCTGGTGCCCGGGATGACCACGGCGGTCGTCCCGTTCCTGCTGGTCTACGGGGTCAGCTACTTCTTCACCGAGTTCGGCCCGAACGTCACGACCTTCGTGCTGCCGGGCGAGCTGTTCCCCACCCGCGTCCGGGCCACCGGCCACGGCATCTCCGCCGGAATCGGCAAGCTCGGCGCGTTCATCGGCGTGTTCCTGTTCCCGGTCCTGCAGCATTCCCTCGGCCTGCGCGGCACGCTGCTGCTCACCGCGGGGGTCTCGGCCCTTGGTGCGCTGCTGACCCTGGTCCTGCCCGAGCCGGCTGGCCGCAGCCTGGAGGAGATCTCCGGTGAAGCCGAAGTCATCGCCGCCGCCGAACAGGTCATCCACGACGCGGCCGAGCCCACCCCGGCCTGACGCACCCGCCTGGTTCGAGCGGGACTGCCAGGCTGCGGCGGTCAGCGGAAACCAGTCAGGGCACCGGCGGTGGCCCGGCTGCCGGCCAG
The DNA here is from genome assembly GCA_964250865.1 of uncultured Streptosporangiaceae bacterium. GTDB lineage: Bacteria > Actinomycetota > Actinomycetes > Streptosporangiales > Streptosporangiaceae > Bog-532. The sequence goes on along the minus strand of CAXUJF010000218.1, from coordinate 1,889 downwards.
GTTCAGGAAACCGGCGGTCCGCTGAAACACCCGGCCCACGGCATTTCCGGCCAGCCATTCCTCATAAGCCCGGTAGCGGGTCATCTCCCACGGCTGGACGTGGGCGGGGGTATCCGTCAGCTCGGGTTCGGGCAGGTGAGCCCAGCGCCACGCCGCGGTCATGGCCGGACCATCCCCGCCAGGTACGGGCGGCTCGATGAAGGCGGCCCCCGGCCAGTCCTCGCTGAGCTGGTTCCGGACGAACCGCAGGCCGGTCAGCGTCCCCTCGATCACCGGATGCTGAGCGGGGGGGTGGGCGGCCAGGATCGCGTCGTAGATGTCCATGTACTGGCGGATCAGCCGGGCGTCGATGATGGTGGCCCACCACACCGCCTCACCGACCGCCTCAAAGGCAGCGGCCTGGTCAGCGGGCTGGTGGACGCCGAGCCGCTCGATCACCTCAGACATGCCGGCCAGTGACCACTCCAGGGCCCGTTCCTCAGCGACCGCGTCGGTCAGATGATCCCGGTTCCAGCTGATCCGGCAGTCCGGCGAGCAGAAGCGGGCATGCTCGCGGCGCGGCGTGAACACCCTCCCGCACTGACTGCACCCCCGGGTCACCATCAGCCCAGGTTACTTGCCCTGCGGCAAAGGTCACGTGACATGGCCGTGAACCTGGCCAGCCCACCCGGGCTCCCGACCTCATTGCGAGCACCCCTTGACCAGCGCGAGGGTGCGGCGTGGTTCACGACCGGGCGTGGGCGTCGAGCAGGTGCGCGACCGCCTCGGTGATCTTCTGGGCGAACGCGATGTCCAGCCACTCGTTGGGCACATGGGCGTTGGAGTCGGCCCCGAGCGCGCCGGTGACCACGATCTGGGCCTGCGGGTACCGCCGGCTCAGCATCTCCATGAACGGGATCGAGCCGCCGATGCCCAGGCTGCCGTACTCCTTCCCGAACACCCGGTCGCTGGCCGACTCGATCGCCGTGGTCAGCCAGGGCGCGAACGCGGGCGCGTTCCAGCCGCTCTCGGCCGCATAGTCGCTGATCTCGACGGTGGCGCCGTAGGGCACGTCGGTGGTCAGCGCCTGCACCACGGCGGCGCCGGCCGCTTTCGCGTCGGCCAGCGGCGGGGTGCGGAAGCTCAGCGTCAGCGCCGTGGCCGCCCGCAGCACGTTCCCGGCCTGGGCCGGCTCGGGCAGCCCAGCCGCCCCGGTGACCGACAGCGTGGGCCGCCAGGTGTTGTTCAAGATCAGCTCGGTGTCGTCCTCCGATACCGGCCGCATGCCGTCCAGCAGCGGGTACAGCCGCTTGGGGCCGTCCGGGTCCAGCGCGGCCAGGGCCTTCGCCGCGGCGCGCCGGTCGGCCGGGATCGGCGCGTTGAACTCGGGCAGCTTGATCTCCCCGGTCGCGGCGTCCTCCACCCGGTCCAGCAGCTGCCGCAGGATCCGGAACGAGCTCGGCACGATACCGCTGGCCATCCCGGAATGCTGGGCCGTCTCCAGCACCTTGACGGTGACCGTGAGCTTGACCAGCCCGCGCAGGCTGTTCATCAGCCACATGCGCTCGTAGTCACCGCCCCCGCCGTCCAGGCACACCACGAACGTCACGTCCCCCAGCCGCGCGGCCAGGTGCTCGACGTAGCCTCGGCCCGGCGCGCGGGCGAGGCGATGAAGGCGAGCGGCGAGCGCATGGCGCAGGGCGGCTCGACGATCGGCCTCAAGGTGCTCGATCAGGCGGAGACGAATCCCCATGCCGCCTTTGCGGCGATGCGCGATGCGGCCGCCGCGAAGGACCTGTCGGAGGTGATGAAGATCCAGGGTGACTTCATCCGCGAACAGGGCACCCGCTCCATGTCGCAGGCGCGCGAGATCGGCGCGGATCAAGCCTCCGAACAGGCTCACCTGCATC
>CAXUJF010000217.1:0-9134 GCA_964250865.1 uncultured Streptosporangiaceae bacterium | reverse complement strand
CGCGGCCACGCAGATCCGCAGGTCAGCCTGGCGGCGGTACAGCTGCGCGCTTTCACCGGTGACGTCCCGCAGGTAGCCGAGGATCGGCTGGGCCACCGACAGCAGCCGGTCCTCACCGGCCGCGGCGGCCAGCTCGGCCATCCGCGGCCCGAGCACGAACCGGCCCTGGGCGTCGCGGGTCACCAGCCGGTGGTGCTCCAGGGCCACGGCGATCCGGTGGGCCGTGGGCCGGGCCAGCCCGGTCGCGCTCACCAGCTGAGCCAGCGAGGCCGGCCCCGTCTCCATGGCGGTCAGCACGGAAACGGCCTTGTCCAGGACGCCAACTCCGCTAGAGTTGTTCATGTCTTGATACTGCCGTCTCGAAATGCGAGACGCAACCGGAACGGCAAAACAGCGACGACGCTCGGGAACGGGCCGGAGAGGAAGGCGCGATGGGCCGCACGCTGGCCGAGAAAATCTGGGACGCCCACCTGGTGCACAGCGCCAAGGGCGAGCCCGATCTGCTCTACATTGACCTGCACCTGGTGCACGAGGTCACCAGCCCGCAGGCCTTCGACGGCCTGCGCCTGGCCAACCGCACCGTGCGGCGCCCGGAGCTGACCATCGCCACCGAGGACCACAACGTCCCGACCACGGGTATCACCGGCCCGGGCGTGCCGCTCGAGGGGCCGTCCAGCCCGGTCACCGACCCGGTGTCGCGCACCCAGGTCGAGACGCTGCGCAAGAACTGCGCCGAGTTCGGCATCCGGCTGCACCCGATGGGTGACGCGGGCCAGGGCATCGTGCACGTGATCGGCCCGCAGCTCGGGCTGTCCCAGCCCGGCATGACGATCGTCTGCGGCGACTCCCACACCAGCACCCACGGGGCGATGGGCGCGCTGGCCTTCGGCATCGGCACCAGCGAGGTCGAGCACGTGCTGGCCACCCAGACGCTGCCCCAGATCCGGCCGAAGACGATGGCCGTGACCGTGGACGGCCAGCTCCCGCCGGGGGTATCGGCCAAGGACCTGATCCTGGCCATCATCGCCAAGATCGGCACCGGCGGCGGCCAGGGCTACATCGTGGAGTACCGCGGTGAGGCCATCCGCAGCCTGTCCATGGAGGGCCGTCTCACCGTCTGCAACATGTCGATCGAGGCCGGGGCCCGGGCGGGCCTGGTCGCTCCGGACGAGACCACCTTCGCCTTTTTGAAGGACAAGCCGCATGCCCCCCAGGGCGCGGAGTGGGAGGCGGCGCTGGAGTACTGGCGCTCGCTGCCCACCGACCCGGACGCCACGTTCGACCACGAGGTCACGCTGGACGCGACCCAGCTCACCCCGTACGTCACCTGGGGCACCAACCCGGGCCAGGCGCTGCCGCTGGCCTCGTCCGTGCCCGACCCGGCCGACATCGGCAACCCGGACGACCGGGCCGCGGCCGAGCGGGCGCTGCGTTACATGGACCTGACCCCGGGCACCCCGCTGACCGACATCGCGGTGGACACGGTGTTCGTGGGCTCGTGCACCAACGGCCGGATCGAGGACCTGCGGGCCGCGGCCGGCATCCTGCGCGGCCGCAAGGTCAGCGACGGCATCCGGATGCTGGTCGTGCCCGGCTCGATGGCGGTGCGGGCCCAGGCCGAGCAGGAGGGGCTGGACGCGGTGTTCACCGCCGCGGGCGCCGAGTGGCGGGCCGCGGGCTGCTCGATGTGCCTCGGCATGAACCCGGACACCCTGTCCCCGGGCGAGCGCAGCGCCTCCACCTCGAACCGCAACTTCGAGGGCCGCCAGGGCAAGGGCGGCCGGACCCACCTGGTCTCACCCGAGGTGGCCGCCGCGACCGCCATCACCGGCCACCTGGCCGCCCCCACCCACCTGTGACGTACGGAAACCGCTGACGTTCGGCAACACTGCCAGGAGAGACTGATCATGGAGCCATTCATCTCGCACACGGGCCGCGTGCTGCCGCTGCGGCGGAGCAACGTCGACACCGACCAGATCATCCCGGCCGAGTACCTGAAGCGGGTCAGCCGCGTGGGCTTCGGCGACGGGCTGTTCGCCGCCTGGCGCGAGGACCCCTCGTTCGTGCTCAACCAGCCCGCCTACGACGGTGCCACCGTCCTGATCGCCGGGACCGACTTCGGCATCGGCTCCTCCCGTGAGCACGCGGTGTGGGCCCTGGTGGACTACGGGTTCCGCGTCGTGGTCGCGCCGCGCTTCGGCGACATCTTCCGCAACAACGCGACCAAGGCCGGGCTGCTGCCGGTGCAGCTGCCGGAGGAGACCGTAGTGGCGCTGCAGGACGCGGCCGAGGCCGACCCGTCCGGCGAGGTCACGGTGGACCTGCAGGCCCGTGAAGTGCGTCACGCCGGCGCGGGGGTCAAGGTGCCGTTCGAGATCGACGACTACACCCGCTGGCGCCTGATGGAGGGCCTGGACGACATCGGGCTGACCCTCCGCCACGCCGACGCCATTACCGAGTTCGAGGCCCGGCGCCCGAGCTGGCTGCCGGTCACGGCTTAACGCATCTGCCAGGAAAGACCCGAAAAACGGTTACATAAGGCTACGGTCTGATACAAAACGTAATACGCATATCTGGTTACCATTGCCCCTTTAATTAATCGTCCGAAACTATGACCAGTTTCGGAATGATTACGAACGGTTACGCCGCTTATGCAGCAATCCTGGCCCGCCGACAGCGTAGTTCTGGCCCGGTTCGAGTCCGACACGCCAGGCAATGTTGGCCATGGTTATTGTGTAACGGCGCTGGATCGCCTACTTTCGGGCAGGTCAGAGGTCGCGCGCCTCGGGTGCTTTGTGCGCGCGGCCTCCCGTGGGGGAACCGCAGGAGTGGAAAATGAACAAGCGTGATCTGATTGATGCGATCTCCGGCCGGCTGGGCGACAAGAAGTCCGCGACCGAAGCTGTGAACGCCGTCCTCGACACGATCCAGGACGCCGTCGCTAAGGGCGACAAGGTCGCGATCACCGGTTTCGGTGTTTTCGAGAAGAGCGAGCGGCCGGCTCGGACCGCGCGCAACCCCGCCACCGGGGCCGCCATCGAGGTGCCCAAGTCCTCGGTGCCGAAGTTCCGCCCCGGTGCGGACTTCAAGGCGCTCGTCAACGGCGACAAGAAGTAGCAGAAGTAGCAGAAATAACTGAGTAACAGGTACAGACCCCCAGTGCGGTGCGGGAGCTCAGCCCGGCCCGCACCGCGCGCGGGGGGATCGAGGATCCGGCGGTTACCGCAGGCCGGGCCGCTTCCGCAGGGCCGTCTCGATGATCCGGTCCATCAGGGCCGGCAGCGAGAGTCCCGTGGCGGCCCACATCTTGGGGAAGCCGGAGGCCGGGGTCATGCCGGGCATGGTGTTGATCTCGTTGATCAGGATCTGGCCGTCCGTGGTGTAGAAGAAGTCCACCCGGGCCAGGCCTTCGCAGGAAATCGCGTCGAAGGCCGCCGCGGCCAGCCGCCGGATCTCGGCGATGGCCGCGTCGGGGATCGGCGCCGGGATCACCATGTGCGTGCCGTCGGCCAGGTACTTGGCCTGGAAATCGTAGAAGTCCGCGCCGCCGCCCACCATGACCTGCCCCGGCAGGCTGGCGTCGGGCGCGCCGCCGTCCACGCCTTCCAGCACCGCGCACTCGATCTCCGGTCCGTCGATGGCCGCCTCGACCAGGACCTTCGGGTCATGCTCGCGGGCCAGCTCGATGGCCCGTTCCAGCTCAGCCAGGTCGTGGGCCTTGGACGTACCCACGCTGGAGCCGCCCCGGGCGGGCTTGACGAACACCGGCCAGCCCAGCTCGGCGATCTCGTCCAGCACCCGCTTGCGCTCCTGGCCGGTGGCCGCGCCGGTCCAGTCCCGGTCGCGGACGACCACGTACGGCCCCATGGGCAGCCCGTGCGCGGCGAAGACCAGCTTCATGTACTCCTTGTCCATGCCGGCCGCGCTGGCGAACACGCCCGCGCCCGCGTACCGGGCACCGGTCATCTCCAGCAGGCCCTGGATCGTGCCGTCCTCGCCGTAGGCGCCGTGCAGCAGCGGCAGCACCACGTCGACCGCCCCGAGGTCGCGCGGCACCTCGCCCGGGCTCAGCACGGTCAGGCCGCCCGCCGATCCGCCCAGTGACCCGCCCGGCCGGGCCGCGATCTCCGCGCCCGAGGTGGCCAGCGCGTCCACCGACGGCAGCTCACCGCCGCGGCCGATGGCCAGCCGGCTGGCGTCCCCGGGCACCTGGAGCCAGCGGCCGTCCCGGGCGATGCCCACCGGCACGATCTCGTACCGCTCCGGGTCGAGGGCGGGCAGTACGTGCGCGGCACTCGCGCAGGAGATCGCGTGCTCGGAACTGCGGCCGCCGAACACCACCGCTACCCGGATCTTGCGTTGCTCGTTCACGCTGCTCCCTCCGCTCCGATGCCGATCCGACGTCGCCCGCTGACGGTCCGACACGCCCGGCCTGATCAGGCCCGGCCCAGCGAGTCCAGGGCCACGAATGCGTCGGAGATGAGGTCCTCGGCGTCCTCGAGTCCGATGGAGAACCGTACCGCGCCGGCGTCGATACCCGCAGTCTCCAGCGCCCGAGAGTCCAGCTGCCGGTGCGTGGTCGACGCCGCGTGGCTGACCTTGGTGTACGTGCCGCCGAGGGACGGCGCGATCCGCGCGATTCGCAGCCGGTCGGCGAACGCCATGCCCGCCTCCCGGCCGCCGTGCGGGGTCACGGTGACGATCGCCCCGTAGCGGCCGCCCTCCGGTCCGGCGTCGAACAGCCGCCGGGCCAGCGCGTGGCCGGGGTGCTGGTCCAGCCCGGGGTAGTCGACCCGGCAGACGTTCGGGTGCCGCGAGATCGTGGCCGCGAACATCATCGCCGTCGAGCACTGCCGCCGGACCCGGACCGGCAGCGTCTCCAGCCCCCGGCGCAGCAGGAACGCCTCGTCCGGCGCCAGCGAACCGCCGGTGTCGACCCGGACCTGCCGGATCCGGCTGATCAGGTCGCCGCGGCCGGTGACCACGCCCCCGGTGACGTCGGAGTGGCCGCCGATGTATTTGGTCGCCGAGTGCAGCACCAGGTCCGCGCCGTACTCCAGCGGCCGGCACACAACCGGGGGCGCGAGCGTGGAGTCCACCACGAACAGCGCCCCGGTCTCATGGGCCAGCGAGGCCAGCGCGGGCAGGTTGGCCACCGCGGTGGTGGGGTTGGCGATCGTCTCCCCGTACAGGATCCGGGTGGCCGGGCGCATGGCCGCGCGCACCGCGTCCAGGTCGGTCAGGTCGACGAAGTCGGTCTCCACGCCGAACCGGGCGGCCACGTTGCGCAGGAAGCTGTAGGTGCCGCCGTACAACGCGGCCGAGGCGACGATGTGCGCGCCGGTGCGGGCGAAGGTCAGGAACACCCCGCTGATCGCGGCCATGCCGGACGAGAACGCCTGGGCCGCGGGCCAGGTGGGCAGGTTCGGGCCCTCCAGCGCCGCCATCGCCCGGGCGAAGGCGTCCACGGTCGGGTTGTCGATGCGGCTGTAGCTGTAACCGGGCTTCTCGTCGTTCAGCACCGCCGCGTATTCGTCGCTGGTGCGGAACGCGAACGCCGACGTCCGGTACACCGGGGTACCGAGTGGCTCCTGCTCGGGCACGGGCGCCTGGGGCAGATGCACCGCACGGGTGTTCTCGCCCAGTTGCCTGCGCACTACATCCACGACGTCACCTTTCGGACCCGTACCATTCCGGCTTGGCCGAGCGGGACGCGAGCAGCGCCGCCGCCTCGCTCACCGGCAGGCCCTGGTGCATGACCGCGGTCATGACCTCGGTGATCGGCATCTCCACCCCCTGGCGGCGGGCCAGGGCGAGTACGGACTCCGACGATTTCACACCCTCAGCGATCTGGCCGTTCATTGACGAAGCCTCGTCCACCGACAGGCCCCGGCCCAGGTTCTCCCCGAAGGTCCGGTTGCGGGACAGCGGGGACCCGCAGGTCGCGACCAGGTCGCCCAGCCCGGCCAGCCCGGCGAAGGTCTGCGGTTCCGCTCCCAGCGCGGTGCCCAGCCGGGCGATCTCGGCCAGCCCGCGGGTCATCAGCATGGCCTTGGTGTTGTCGCCGAGTCCCATGGCCACGGCCATCCCGACGGCCAGCGCGATCACGTTCTTGACCGCGCCGCCGAACTCGCAGCCGATCACGTCGGTGTTGGTGTAGGGCCGGAAGTACCGGGTGTGGCAGGCCTTCTGCAGTTGCTGGGCCGCGCTCTCGTCGGTGCACGCGACCACGGTCGCGCCGTACTGGCGCTGGGCGATCTCCCGGGCCAGGTTCGGCCCGGAGACCACGCTGACCTGGCCGGCCGGCATGTCCAGCACGTCCCGGATGACCTCGCTCATCCGCTTGCACGTGCCGATCTCGATGCCCTTGATCAGGCTGACGAGCTGGGCCCCGGCCGGGATCAGCGGCGCCCACCGCTGCAGGTTCTCCCGCAGCGACTGGGCTGGTACCGCCAGCACCACCAGGTCCGCGCCGTCCAGCGCCACGGCCGGGTCGGCCGCGGCCTGCAGCGCCGGGGTCAGCGCGATCCGGGGCAGGTAGTCCGGGTTTTCGTGCCGCTCGTTGATGGCCCGGGCCAGTTCCGGCCGGCGGCAGCACAGCACCGTCGGCGTTCCCGCGTCGCACAGGACCTGGCCGAAGACCGTCCCCCACGACCCGGCCCCCATGATGGCCGCCTTCACGTCGGGCGCGTCTCCGTTTCCGCGTCGGCCACAGTGCCGCTCGCGTCAGCCTTCACGTCGCTCTCGCCAGCCTCGGTGCTGGCCCCCTGGCTGGCCCCCTGGCTGGCCGCCGGGCCGCTCGCGTCCGCCGCGCCGACCGCCTTCTTGGCCGCGTCGGGGTCGAAGGTGACGGCGGGCGGCGTCTCCTGGCGCAGCCCGGCCAGCAGGGCGGTCACGTCGGCCATGATGACCGCGGTGGCCTCGCGCAGCGTGGTCGCGGTCAGCGGCTTGCCCTCGAAGGCGGACAGATCCACCGGCGGGCCGGCCACCAGCCGGGCCCGCTGGCGCGGAAACAGGTGCGGCCGCTTGCTGCCGTACGGCAGCACCTCATGGGCGCCCCATTGCGCGACCGGGATCACCGGGACACCGGTCTTGAGCGCCAGCCGGGCCGCACCGGTCTTGGCCACCATGGGCCACAGGCCCGGGTCGCGTGAGGCCGTGCCCTCCGGGTACACGACAAGGCACTGGTTGTCGCGCAGGGCCGCCTCGGCCGACTTGAGCACGAGCGCCGCGTCGCCCCGATTACGGTAAACAGGGAGCTGACCGAGGACACGCAGGAATGGTCCGACGACTTTGACGTTGAAGACGGAGGACTTGATGAGGAACGTGGGGAAGCGGCCCGACTCGTAGCTGAAGATGGCCACGGCGCCCCAGTCGGCGTACGAGAGGTGGTTGGGGGCCACGATCACGCCGCCTTCACGGGGGAGGTACTGGCGGCCTTGCTGATCGTGCTTCATGAGGAGATGCAGCAATATCTGCAGCCCCTTCCCGGCGACGATTCGCCAGCCGGGCGAGTAGCTTCGCTCCTGCCTGCTCATGGGGCGATGCTTTCGATCTTCATCAGGTCAGTCTCCTGGTTGAGGTGGTTCGATGTCGAGGCAGGATCACGCTTATGTCTGATGATGCCCGGTTCGAGTGGGCCGTGGTGGTCCCGGTCAAAGTACTTGCCCGGGCGAAGTCCCGTATCGCCCCCCTGGCCGGTTCGCGCCGGGCTGAACTGGCCCTGGCCATGGCCCTGGACACGATCAGCGCGGTGGTCGCGTCGCCCGCGGCGGGTCAGGTGATCGTGGTCACCGACGACCCGGTGGCGGCGGCCGAGCTGTCCGCGGTCGGCGCGACCGCGGTGCCGGACGAGCCCGGGGCCGGGCTGAACGAGGCGCTGGTCCACGGGGCCTCCTGCGCGGCGCGGTGGTGGCCCGGATCGGGGATCGCGGCGCTGTCCGGTGACCTGCCGGCGCTGCAGCCGGAGGAACTGGCCGTGGCCCTGCGGGCCGCTTCGTCGTGGCCGGAGGCCTTCGTGCCGGATGTGCAGGGGTCCGGGACCACGTTGTACACGGCCGGGCCGGGGGTCACGTTCCGCCCGGCGTTCGGGCCGGACTCCCGGTTCCGGCACGCCGAGAACGGGGCGGCCGAGCTGCTGCTGCCCGGGATCGCCGGGCTGCGGCGGGACGTGGACACGGGGGAGGACCTGCGCGCGGCGGCGCGGCTCGGGCTCGGGGTGCGCACGTCCGCCCTGGCGGCGGAACTGCTGCGGGCGGCAGGCTGAGGGCCGCCCAGCCAGCGGTAACCGTCAGCGGTAGCCGTCAGCGGTAGCCGTCAGATGTAGACCACGGGGCAGGTCAGGGTGCGGGTGATGCCCGCGACCGACTGGATACCGGTGGCGACCAGCCGGCCCAGCTCGTCCACGTTGCCCGCTTCGGCCCGGACGATGACGTCGTAGGGACCGGTCACGTCCTCGGCCGTGGTCACCCCGGCGATCTTCCCGATCTGCTTGGCGACGTCGGCGGCCTTGCCTACCTCAGTCTGGACCAGGATGTAGGCCTGAACCATGACGTCCTCCACGGGGCACAGTAATCGACGGTGAATAGAGCCCGGAGAGGCCACGCTACCTTAGGGTGCAACGTCCCTCACAGCGCATGATCACCGCAATTTGCCCGGAGGTCGTTATCGGCACGGAAAACCGCAACGGTGGCGGCGTCACCAGCGCAAACGCGGACCCTCCGAGCATCGGTGAGCTGGGTGAGTTCGGGCTGATCGCCGCGATGGCGCAGCGGTTGGCACCCGGGCCGGGGACGGTGGTCGGCATCGGGGACGACGCCGCCGTGCTGGCCGCTCCAGACGGCCGGGTGGTGGCGCCCCCCGCCTTCCTGCTCGAGGGCCGGCCCTTCCGGCGGGACTGGGCCGGGCCGGCCGCCCGCGGGCGCCGGGCCGCGGTCCGCAGCCTGGCCGACGTGGCCGCCATGGGCGCCGTCCCGACCGCGCTGCTGGTGGCGTTCGCCGCCCCGCCCGCGCTGTCCTCGGCCTGGGCGCTGGAGCTGTCCGCCGGTCTGGCCGCCGAGGCCGCCCGGGCCGGCGCGACCGTGGCCGGCGGCGACACCGCCGTCGGCTTCTTCACCAGCGTCTTCAAGCTCCCC
>CAXUJF010000216.1:0-9171 GCA_964250865.1 uncultured Streptosporangiaceae bacterium | reverse complement strand
GTCTTCCTCGGCTACCGGGAGTACGACCTGGTGCCGGGGGACGACGGCATGGCTCTGCGGGCGGTGGCCGGCACCGGGCTCGGCTTCCTGCGGCACGACCGGCAGGGATCGGAGTCGTTCGCGGCGCTGCCCGCGGACATCCGGGCCAAGGCCACCGAGCCGGACCGGCTGGTGCTGGCCAAGAGCAACTCGCGCTCCACCGTGTACCGCAGCAAGTACCTGGACTACGTCGCGGTCAAGAAGCTGAGCGCGGACGGCGAGGTCATCGGCGAATGGCGGTTCCTCGGCCTGTACACGCACTCGGCTTATACCGAATCGATCGCGCGCATCCCGGTGCTGCGGCGCAAGCTGCACGACGTGCTGGCCGCGGCCGCCGTCACCCCGGACAGCCACGACGGCAACGACCTGATCGAGATCCTGGAGGGCTACCCGCGCGAGGAGCTGTTCCAGATCAGCACGGATTTGCTGACCCACATCGCCACCGCCGTGCTCTGGCTGCGGGAGCGCAAGCAGGCTCGGCTGTTCCTGCGCCGCGACGTGTACGGGCGGTACATGTCCTGCCTGGTCTACCTGCCCCGGGACCGGTACACCACCGCGGTCCGGCTGCGCGTGCAGGAGATCCTGCGGACCGCCCTGGACGGCGTCTCGGTCGACTACAGCGCGATGGTGGGGGAGTCGGCGCTGGCCCGGCTGCACGTGGTGGTCCGGGGCCGGCGGGGCCAGCCGCTGCCCGAGGTGGACGCGGCCGCGCTGGAACGGCGGATCGCCGCGGCCGTGCGGTCCTGGGACGAGGACCTGGAAGAGGAGGCGCTGCGCGTCCTGGGCCCCGACCGGGCCCGGCAGCTGCTGGACCGGACGGCCACCGCCATCCCCGAGGTGTACAAGACCGACGTGGCCGCCGCGGACGCGGTCGACGACCTCAGCCAGATGCTGCGGCTGCGGGAGTCCGGCGACAGCTTCGCGGTCCAGCTCCGGGACGACGACAGCCCGGCCGCCGGTGGCTACTGGCGGCTGCGGGTGTACCGGTCCGGCACGCCGGTCATCCTGTCCGACGTGCTGCCCCAGCTGCAGCACATGGGCCTGGAGGTGGTGGACGAGCACCCGTACGAGTTCGCCGGCTCCGAGCCGTTCTACATCTACAGCTTCAGCCTGCGGGCTCAGTCACCGGCCGCCCGGCAGCGGCCCCGCGGCAACGGCGGCCGCGAGCAGTTCGAGCAGGCCCTGTGCGCGCTGTGGCACGGTGAGATCGAGGACGACGGCTTCAACGCCCTGGTCCTGGAGGGCGGCCTGTCCTGGCGCGAGGTCACGGTGCTGCGGGCCTACGCCCAGTACCTGCGGCAGGCGGGCACCCGGTTCAGCCAGAACTACCTCCAGCGGGTGCTGCGCTCCAACACGACCGTGGCCCGGCTGCTGACCCGGCTGTTCGAGTCCCGCTTCGACCCGGCCCACCAGGGGGGCGAAGCCGAGCGCAGCGAAGCCCTGGTCGAGGAGATCCAGGGTGAGCTGGACGACGTGGCGTCCCTGGATGAGGATCGGATCCTGCGCTCCTACCTGGCCCTGATCCGGGCCACGCTGCGGACGAACTACTTCCGCTTCGCGTCCTACCTGGTGGTCAAGCTGGACCCGGGTAAAGTGCCGGGCCTGCCGGAGCCGCGCCCGAAGTTCGAGATCTTCGTGTACTCACCCCGGCTGGAGGCGGTGCACCTGCGGTTCGGCCGGGTCGCCCGGGGCGGGTTGCGCTGGTCGGACCGGCGGGAGGACTTCCGCACCGAGGTCCTCGGCCTGGTCAAGGCCCAGGAGGTCAAGAACGCGGTCATCGTCCCGTCCGGGGCCAAAGGCGGGTTCGTGTGCAAGCGGCTGCCCGACCCGGGCGACCGCGAGTCCTACCAGGGCGAGGTGCTGGCCTGCTACCAGACCTTCATCAGCGCCATGCTGGACGTGACCGACAACCTGGAGGGCGAGCGGGTCGTCCCGCCCCGGGACGTGGTCCGGCACGACGGCGACGACCCGTACCTGGTCGTCGCGGCGGATAAGGGCACCGCGACGTTCTCCGACGTGGCCAACGAGATCGCGGCCGGGTACGGGTACTGGCTGGGCGACGCCTTCGCCTCCGGCGGCTCGGTCGGTTACGACCACAAGAAGATGGGCATCACCGCCCGCGGCGCCTGGGAGTCGGTCAAGAACCACTTCGCCACGCTCGGACTGAACCCGGCCACCGACGAGTTCTCCGTGGCCGGCATCGGCGACATGTCCGGCGACGTGTTCGGCAACGGGATGCTGCTGTCGGACCGGCTCCGGCTGGTGGCGGCGTTCGACCACCGGCACATCTTCCTCGACCCGGACCCCGATCCCGCGGTCAGCTTCGCCGAACGGCAGCGGCTGTTCGCGCTGGCCCGCTCGTCCTGGATGGACTATGACCGGACGCTGATCTCGGCCGGGGGCGGGGTCTGGCCGCGCAGCGCGAAGTCGATCCCCGTGTCCTCGCAGGCCCGCACCGCGCTTGGCCTCGACGAGGGCGTGCTGGCGCTGTCACCGGACGAGCTGATCTCAGCCATCCTGACCGCGCCGCTGGACCTGCTGTGGAACGGCGGTGTCGGCACCTACGTCAAGGCCACCAGCGAGACCCAGGCCGCCAGCGGCGACCGGTCCAACGACAACGTGCGGGTGAACGCCAGCCAGCTGCGGGCCCGGGTCGTGGCCGAGGGCGGCAACCTGGGCCTGACCCAGGCCGCCCGGATCGAGTTCGCGCTGGGCGGCGGCCTGGTCGACACCGACTTCATCGACAACTCGGCCGGGGTCGACACCTCCGACCACGAGGTCAACATCAAGATCCTGCTCGACCGGGCCGTCCGGGACGGTGAGATCAGCCAGGACACCCGCAACGACCTGCTGCAGCAGATGACCGACGAGGTCGCCGCGCTGGTCCTGCGCCACAACTACGGCCAGAACATGGCCCTGGCCACGGCCCGCGCCCAGGGACCGGAGATGCTGCACGTGCACGCGCGGTACCTGCGCCAGCTGGAGCGGGACAACCGGGTCCGGCGCGGCCGGGACGCGGTGCCGGGGGACAAGGAGATCGCCGAGCGCCGGTCCGCGGGCAACGGCCTGACCAACCCGGAGCTGGCCCTGCTGCTCGCGCACACCAAGATCGCCGCGGCCGAGGAGGTGCTGGCCTCCGGCCTGGCCGACGACCCGTACCTGCACCAGGAGCTGACCGACTACTTCCCGGCCCCGCTGCGGGCCACCCAGCCCCAGCGGATGGGCTCACACCCGCTGCGCCACGAGATCATCACCACCTCGGTGGTGAACGAGATGGTGGACACCTCCGGCATCACGTTCGCGTTCCGGCTGAACGAGGAGACCGGTGCGTCCGTGCCGGACATCACCCGGACCTGGGTGGTGGCCCGCGAGGTGTTCGGCCTGCGGGAGTTCTGGCGCCAGGTCACCGAGCTGGACGGCACGGTGGACATCGCGACCCAGATCGCGCTGCTGCTGGAGGGGCGCAAGCTGATCGAGCGGGCCTGCCGGTGGCTGCTGTACAACCGGCGGCCCCCGGTCGACATCACCGCGGCCGTGGAGCACTTCAGCAGCGGCGTGCTGGCGGTCCGGTCGGGCCTGCCCAAGCTGCTGATCGGCCGGGACGCCGAGACGTTCGAGCAGCGGCGGGACTCGTTCGCGGGCCGGGGCGTGCCGCCGGTGCTGGCCGAGACCGTGGCCGGGATGGTCCCGACCTACGCCGCGTTCGACATCGTGGAGACGGCCGGGGTCACTTCCCGTGGCGTCGAGGAGACGGCCGAGGTCTACTTCGACCTGGCCGAGCGGCTGCAGATCGCCCGTCTCCGGGACCGCATCACCTCGCTGCCGCGCGACGACCGGTGGAGCAGCATGGCCCGGGGCGCCCTGCGTGACGACCTGTACGGTGCGCACGCGGCCATGACCCGGGACGTGCTGTCGGTCGGCGGTCTCGGCACCCCCGAGGAGCGGCTGGCCGCCTGGGTCGAGCGCAACGACGCCGCGGTCGGCCGGGCCACCCGCACCCTGGGCGAGATCTGGGAGAGCGAGCGGTTCACCTTCACCACGCTGTCGGTGGCGCTGCGCACGGTCCGGGCGCTGGTCGCGTCCAGCTCCCTGCCGCATCAGTCCTGACGGCCAGGCGGGTCACTTGCCCCTGACGTAGCTGGGACCGC
Source organism: uncultured Streptosporangiaceae bacterium (assembly GCA_964250865.1). Taxonomy (GTDB): domain Bacteria; phylum Actinomycetota; class Actinomycetes; order Streptosporangiales; family Streptosporangiaceae; genus Bog-532. Next base: position 4,984 of record CAXUJF010000216.1, on the reverse strand, counting down.
CGGCACTGCCGACGACCTGGAGCTTGCCGCCGCCCTTCTTGGCCGGCGGCGGGTCGATGGCCAGGTACTGGAAGGTGGAGTTGGTGTCCAGCAGCTTGGTGATCGGGACCTGGTCGGCGGGCAGCAGCGGCTTGAACCCGTCCGGCACCGGAAGGGTCTGCTTGGGGGACCACTTCACCGGCAGGGTCTGGGCGTTGAACCCCATCGTGTAGACCACGATCGCGCCGCCGTCGGTGGTGGCCAGCGCGAAGAACGGGTAGCTGGTGCCTTCCAGCTCCCAGGAGTAGTAGTTGCCCTGGGCCCGCGCCTGCAGGGCCATGGCCTGGCTGGTCTGGTAGAGCCCGGTGGTCAGCGGGCCGGCCGTGACCACCGAGGCGGCCGGGCTGTGCGGGCCTTCGTCCACCACCGAGGCCTGCATGGCGCCCACCTCGTCCGGGCGGAACTGGAGCTCGGTGTCGGTCGTGCGCAGCGCGGTGGCGTAGCCGTCCTTGATCGCCACGTTGAGCGCCGGGGCGTCCTTGTCCAGCAGCACCGAGTTCTCCAGGGCCCAGCTCGCGGCGGCGTCCGGCCGATCGAACACCATCAGCGCTGTCCCGGCCACCTGTCCCTTACCGGACACCGGCGCGGTGGCCATGAACCACTGCGGATAGGTGATCAGCTTGGGTACGTACAGCGTTGGCTTGCCGTAGGAGGTACTGGGCACGGGCCGGCCGGTGACCGCGGCGACGGCGTAGTTCACGCTGACCTGGGAGTACTGCGCGCTGCTGGTGATCTCCGTAGCCAGCGACTGGTCCTGGTTGGCCGTGGCCACCCGTTCGGCGGTGACGTAGGCGTTGAAAACTTCCAGCGCCTTGGCCGGAGTTGGGCCGGTCACGGTCGTGGTCGCGTCGGCCGTGGTACTGCAGCCCTGTACGGACAGTAGCAGCGCAAGGACAGCCAGCAGCCCGAGGGCCGCCGTCAGCGCTGTGGGAAAGCGGTTAAAAGTCGCTCGCATGCTCGTATCCACTGGGTATCCGGGAACTCCCGGCCCGAGCTTATCCTCCGCCATCGTGCTTCCGGGGATGGGCCACCGTGCGCAGCACCCGTACCGCAGGATACCGGTACCTGGGCCGCCGCCGCGCCTGCATACGCCACGTGGGCACCGCCTCGCATAGGCTGTCCGCCATGGCAGCTACCGATCCCATTGATGAGATCTCGGAACTGTCGTCGAAGCTTGCCACCGTGGAGGCGGTGCTCGATCCCGACGCGATGCGGGAGGAAGCCGCTACTCTGCGCGACCAGGCCGCTGACCCGGACCTGTGGGGCGACCAGCAGCACGCACAAGCTGTGACCCGCCGTCTTTCGTATGTGGAAGGCGAGCTGGCGCGGCTGGACAACCTACGGCAGCGGCTCGACGACACCCGGGTGATGTTTGAGCTGGCCGACAGCGAGGACGACGAGCCGACCCGCGCCGAGGCGCAGGACGAGCTGGCCATGCTCCGCAAGGAGACCGACCAGCTCGAGGTGCGCACGCTCCTGTCCGGTGAGTACGACGTGCGCGAAGCGCTGATGACGATCAACGCCCAGGCGGGCGGCGCCGACGCCGCGGACTTCGCCCAGAACCTGATGCGCATGTACCTGCGCTGGTCGGAGCGGCACGGCTACCCGACCGAGGTGTACGACATCTCCTACGCCGAAGAGGCGGGCATCAAGTCGACCACGTTCGCGGTCAAGGCGCCGTATGCCTACGGCACGCTGCGCGGCGAGCACGGCACGCACCGGATGGTCCGCATCTCCAAGTACGACAACCAGGGCCGGCGCCAGACCTCGTTCGCCGGCGTGGACGTGGTCCCGGTGGTCGAGCAGACCGACCACGTGGAGGTCAACGAGGACGAGATCCGGGTTGACGTCTACCGGTCCAGCGGCCCCGGCGGTCAGGGCGTCAACACCACCGACTCGGCGGTGCGGATCACCCACCTGCCCAGCGGCATCGTGGTCTCCTGCCAGAACGAGCGCAGCCAGATCCAGAACCGCGCGTCGGCCATGGCCGTGCTGCAGTCCAAGCTGCTGGAGCGGCGGCGCCTGGAAGAGGCCGAGGAGATGGCCGCGCTGCGGGGCGAGATCACCGGCAGCTGGGGCACCCAGATCCGGAACTACGTGCTGTACCCGTACCAGAACGTCAAGGACGTGCGGACCGGCTTCGAGACCGGCAACACCACCGCCGTCCTGGACGGCGAGATCGACGACTTCATCGAGGCCGAGATCCGCTGGCTGCGCCGCGGCCAGAACGGGGAGAAGGGTTAAGTCAGAAGCTGGCGTGCACCGCGAGAGCGGCCAGGACCAGGATCAGCAGCGCGGCGGCGATGAGGATGTGCGGGGTGTAGTTGGCGTGGGTGTGGTGCAGCTCCGCCCGCGACGCCCGGCAGGCCGGGCAACGACCCTCGCTCACTGGTCCCCCGCAGCGTGCACAAGCAAGGTGTTCGCAGCTCATAGGCGTCCTTCCGGCCGTTCGTGCGGTGGACTTGGAGCGTTCTACGGCTCTGCTCGCGGGTTTCCGCCTAGACTGGGCCATTGACGATTCCAGGCTACCCGCTTGTGGTCTGGATAGCCGCTCCTCTGGTGGACCGCCGGTCCAGGCGCTGCGACACTCATCCATTTCCGACATCGCTGTGATGGTCCTGTGATCAATTTCGATAACGTCAGCAAGATCTACCCGAGCCAGAGCCGCCCGGCTCTGGAAAACGTGAGCATTGGCGTCGAGAAGGGCGAATTCGTCTTTCTGGTCGGCCCCTCCGGTTCGGGTAAGTCCACGTTCCTGCGGCTGGTGCTCAAGGAGGAGCGGCCGACCAACGGCCACATCCGAGTCGCCGGCCGGGACCTGGCGCGGTTGTCGAACTGGCGCGTGCCTATGCTCCGGCGCCGGATCGGCTGCGTGTTCCAGGACTTCCGGCTGCTGCCGAACAAGAACGTCTACCAGAACGTGGCCTTCGCCCTGGAGGTCATCGGCAAGCCCCGCCGGTTCATCCGCAAGGTCGTGCCCGAGGTCATCGACCTGGTCGGCCTGGAGGGCAAGCACGACCGGATGCCCGACGAACTGTCCGGTGGCGAGCAGCAGCGGGTCGCGATGGCCCGTGCCTTCGTGAACCGGCCGATGATCCTGCTGGCCGACGAGCCCACCGGCAACATCGACCCGGCCACCTCGATCGGCATCATGAAGGTGCTCGACCGCATCAACCGGACCGGTACCACCGTGGTCATGGCCACGCACGACGCCGCGATCGTCGACTCGATGCGTAAGCGCGTCATCGAGCTCGAATACGGCAAGGTGGTCCGGGACCAGTCTCGCGGAGTGTACGGCCAGGCCTACTGACGTGCCGTAGCCTGTGCCGCGGGGCACCGTCGCCGGCGGCAGCCGGAGCACCACAACACGAAGCAGGACTGCGAGGAATCAGCGAGTATGCGTGCACAGTTCGTTCTCCAGGAGATCTGGATCGGCCTGCGCCGGAACCTCACCATGACCGTCGCCCTCATCGTGGTCGTGGCGATCAGCTTGTCGCTGCTCGGCACCGGGCTGCTGTTCATCAAGCAGGTCGACAGCACCCGGACCTACTGGCAGGGCAAGGTGGAGGTTTCGATCTACCTCTGCACCTCGCAGAGCGTCAGCGTCCAGTGCAAGCAGAACGGCGCATCGACCCCGGCCCAGCGGCAGCAGATCCAGCAGACGCTCAGCTCGATGTCCCAGGTCACCAGCGTGACCTACGAGTCGCAGGCCCAGGCGTACGCCCGGTTCAAGCAGGAGTTCTCCAACAGCCCGTCGTTCGTGTCCACCGTCCAGCAGGGCGACATCCCGGACTCGTTCCAGGTCAAGCTGAAGAACCCGCAGGTCGACTACAGCACCGTGGCGTCGGCCGTGACGAGTAAGGCCGGCGTGGACTCGGTGATCGACGACCGGTCCATCCTGGACAAGTTCTACAAGCTGCTCGACGGGGCCCGGAACGCCGTGGTGATCATCGCCCTGGTCCTGCTGGTGGCCGCGACCTTGCTGGTGGCCAACACGATCCGGCTGTCCGCGTTCAACCGCCGCCGGGAAACCGGCATCATGCGGCTGGTCGGCGCGTCGAACTTCTATATCCAGCTACCGTTCCTGCTGGAGGGGGTGATCGCCGGCCTCATCGGCTGGGCGGTCGCCGCTGGCCTGCTGATTGCGGTGAAGTCGCTGTGGCTGGATAACCTACAGCAGTACTTCACATTCAACGTAGGCCTCAGCACGGGCGATCTGGTCGAGGTCGTCATCCTCGCGATGTGCGTCGGTGTGGTGCTGTGCGGCGCGACGTCGTTCCTCACGCTCCGCCGCTACCTACGTATCTGACATGAGCGGACAGGAGCAAGGTGTCTCGGGAGCAGGGGCGAAAGGTGATCGCCCGGAATCGTCGCGCCCGGCACGACTACGCGATCGGGGACACGTTCGAGGCCGGCCTGGTGCTCACCGGGACCGAAGTGAAATCGCTGCGGGCGGGCCGGGCCTCGCTCGCGGACGGGTTTGCTCAGATCTCTGACGGGGAGGTGTGGTTGCACAACGTGCACATCCCCGAGTACACCCAGGGCACTTGGACCAACCACGAGGTCCGGCGGACCCGGAAGCTGCTGCTCCACCGCAAGGAGATCGAGAAGCTGGCCAGCGAGACCGCCGAGCAGGGCTTGACGCTGGTTCCGCTTGAGCTGTACTTCAAAGACGGGAAGGCCAAGGTCGAGCTGGGCCTGGGGCGCGGTAAGCGGACTTACGACAAGCGCCACGACCTGGCGGCCAGGGACGCGGCCCGGGAGGTGGACCGTGCTCTCCGGCGGCGACGGTGACGGGGAGGGGGCCGGTGTCCTTCCACACCCGTGATCGGGGCGGCCGCGGCAGCCACGCCCGGACCGGCCGCCCAGTCCGGCTTCCGCCCCGACCCGAGGGGGCCGCGCCAGCCACCGGCGCTGCCCCCGCCACCGGGGGTCCGCCCAACGG
>CAXUJF010000215.1:0-9177 GCA_964250865.1 uncultured Streptosporangiaceae bacterium | reverse complement strand
GGATCCCCGGGGGGGGGGGGGGCGCGGCCACCGGCCACCTGGGAACCCAGTGCGGCGAGGGGCCGGCCGCCGGCCGCCGTGACCAGGTCCGGCACCCAGTGCCCAGCGGTGAAGGGCGGGTCGACCCACTCGACCACGGCCACCGCCGGGCAGTGGCCCGCCGCGACCTGGCCCGCGACCCGGTCCGCGACCGCCGCCAGCCGCCGTCGCAGCGCGGCCACCAGGTCCTCGGCCCGATGCGGGGCGCCCGCGTGCCGGCCGATGGTCAAGATCGTGGCCAGCACGTCGTCCAGGCGGTGCGGATCGAGCGAGACGACCTCGGCCGTGCAGCCCAGATAGTCCAGGGCGTCGGTCACCTTCCCGGCCGGGAGCGCGCAGACCCGGCACAGGTCCTGGGTCAAGATCAGCTCGGGCGCCAGCGCGGCCAGCGCATCCGCCCGCAGCGTGTACAGATCCTGGCCCGCCGCGAGCTGATCGCGGACGTAGGCGTCGATCGCGCCCGGCGTCATCCCCGAGGTGTCCCGGCCGCCTATGACCACCGTCTTGTCCTGGCGGGCCCGGGCGGGCTCGTCGCACTCGAACGTCACCCCGACCAGCTGGTCGTCGAGGCCGAGCGCGTAGACGATCTCGGTCGCCGACGGCAGCAGTGACACGACCCTCACGTAACCCAGCCTAGCGACGGACAGGCCAGGGGCCACGTCAGCGGCCGGTCCAGCAGTCAGGTCAGCGGCCAGTTCAGCAGCCAGGTGGCGGCCAGGTCGAGCACCTCGGCCCGGGACCGGCCCGGATGGTCGGCGGCCATGAAGTGGCTGCCGATGAGCAGGGAAAAGGCCGGGTGGCGCGGGCCTCGACTTCGCCGGGGTCGTCCGTCACGGTGCCGAACAGGCGGCGCAGGTAGGCCATCCGGCGGTTGTCGACCCGGCGCAGCCGCTCGGCCACGGCGGGGTCGTGCCGGGCCCAGTCGCGGACGGCCAGCTCGACCGGGAGCAGCTCGTCACTGAACGTCAGCGCGCCGGCCCGCCGGAGCCGAGTCCCGGTGTCGCCGCCTCCGCGCTCGACCCGTTCGAGCACGTCATCGGTGGCGGCGCGCTCCCAGTGGTCGAGCAGCCTGATCAGCAGGGCCTCCCGGCCGGCGAAGTGCCAGTAGAAGCTGCCCCGGGTGACCCCCAGCGCCTTGGCCAGCGGGTCGATCCGGACGGCGTCCGGGCCACCGGCGGCCAAGGCTCGTTGCCCGGCCTCGATCCAGGCGCTAGCCGGGGTGCGGGCTGGTGCGGCCATCGACCACGCCTCCTCCCGTGGTGCAGCTGGCGGGCCAGCCCTGGCGCAGCAAGGTGAAGGCCGCCGCGAGGGTGTGGCCGGGGTCCGGGCTGACCGAGGCCAGGTCCAGCGATTCGAGCACGAACCGGGCCAGTACGCCGGCCTGAGCCGGATCCACGGGCTGGCCCCGGCGGGCCGCGTCGACGGTGATCGTGTCCGCGAGCGCGGATGCGTGCTGGGTCCAGGCCCGGCGCCCGAAGTCGCGCAGCTCAGGGGTGCGGTCGACCAGGGCCCGGAAGTTCTCGAATTCGGGGGTCCCGGCGTGCCGGGGCCACGGCGGTGCTGCTGGCGAAGGTTTCCAGTGCGCTGAGCAGATCCTGGCGCCGACCTGGCCACCGCCAACATCGAAGCCACCGGTGTTACCGAAGCCGGCGTCACCGCCGCCCTGGCCGCCTACGAAGCGATCATGCTGCCCCGCGCCGTCCGCAACGCCGCCGGCGCCCACGAGGGCCTGACCAGCGCGATTACCGCCCACCCCGACTTCGACCACGACCCCCACGCCGGTGATGACAGCGGGGGAGCACCTGACGGGACGACCGCGCAGGGCACCCCGCTCACCAGTCGTGCAGAAAACTAATTACCTGATTACGTACGTCGGCTACCGTCTGCGGCCGGGCCCGGCCCAGGTGCCTGACGACCCGCTGCGCTGAGATGGCCCGGATCGATTCGCACTGCACCCAGCTGGGAGTGCGCAGCCCGGAATCGGTGCCCACGGCAATGTGGAACGGCAGGTTCCGCTGCCGGGTGGTGATCGCGGCCACGATGAGCTGCTCGTTGCGCAGTTCGTTGTAGGAGGGGCCGGACAGCACCAGAACGGGACGCCGGCCGCCTTGCTCGTGGCCCGTTATCGGATCGAGGTCGGCGAGCAGTAGGTCACCGGCCAGGTACGGCACTGGTCTGGCTTCCGCCGTCGTTATACTCCGGCCAGTCGGACGCGGCCACGGTCAGCCCGTCGCGTACCGTTCCGGCTTCGAACGCGCTCAGGTCGGCGACATACTCCTGCCAACCCTCAGGATCCTCGCGCTGCATCTGGTCCATGACTTCGTTGGCCCGCCGCATGTCACGCTGGTACTGCTCACGGTCCGCCAGCCGGCTCAGCAGGTCCCCGAGCGTGACATGGTCCTCGTCGGCCAGCACGCGCAGCCTGTCCCGCACCGCGCTGTCCACTCGTATAGTCGTCTCGCTCATACAAGAAGCATATCTTTTGTATGCACTGCTGGGTGGGCAACTCTCCACTGGAACGGGAGTCGCCGATGAGGATCGGGATCTCCGGAACGCACGGGACGGGGAAGACGACGCTGGCCCAGGCTTTGTGTGTACGCCTGCCAGGTCACGTGGCGGCAGAAGAGCCCTACTACGTGCTGGAGGAAGCGGGATACGAATTCGGGTTTCCGCCGTCGCTAGAGGATTACCGGACCCTGCTGGACTACTCGGTGCGAAGCCTGAGTGCGCCGCCGTTGCTGCCCGCGGTGGTCTTCGACCGGACGCCACTGGATTATCTGGCTTATCTGGCCGTGACCGGCACGGACCCCTCGGATCGGGCCGATGCCGCATCGCTTCGCTCCGCTTGCTCGAGCCTCGATCTGCTGGTGATCACGCCGATCACGGCGGAAACCGAGCAGGTCCTGCCCGCTGCCGACCTGCCCGCACTCCGTTCAAAGATGAATGACAGGTTGCTCGACCTGGTCTACGACGATCCGCTGGACCTCTGGGGCGACCTCCCGGTACTGGAGCTGACCGGACCGCTCGACGGCCGGTTGGATGCAGTCCTTGACGCGCTCGGCCGTAGTCAGTAGACGCAGGGAATGCCGTAGGGGGCAGTCGGCGCCACGGTCACGGGGGCGCCGGCTTGGCCGTTGTCGGACGACGATGTGGGGGTGACGCTGGGTCTGGCGGAAGAGGGCGAGGCGGTCGGGGCACTGGTCGCGCTGCCTGCGGTGATGGTGGCCGGGACCGAGGTTGCGTCCGGGCCGAGCACGAGCTCGACGTGGCCGGGCGCCACCTGGGTACTCGCGGTCGCGGTCAGGCCGTTGAAGTAACCGGCGATCCGGGCCGCGCTGGCCGCGCCTCCGGTGCCGTACAGCACCTCGGTCACGGACACGGGGGTAGCGTCTCCGACGTGGCCCGCCTTGAAGCCGGCCGACGTCAGAGCCTGCGACGTCTCTCCGGCCAGCCCGCTCGCGGCGCCGCCGTTCAGGACGTCCACCGTGGTGGCGCTGGGGGCCAGTGACTTCGCGGTCACGGTTGGCTGGGGGGTAGCCGGGGACGGGTAGAACGCGGCCTGCACGGCCTTCTTGATCGCGGCCGGGTCGATGAGGTTCACGGTCTGGCCACCTTCATGTCCGTCCGCGGTGATCACCGGGGCGGTATGGAAGGTCAGGTTCTTCCCGGTCAGGCTCTTCATCTCGGTGGCGAAGTTGAGGATCTGCCAGTCCGAGTCGGTGATGATGAACTTTTTCGCCTCGTTGACCAGGCTGGTGAGGTCGCCGATGCTGGCGAAGAAGCCCTGGTGCCCGAGCTTCCAGATCACGTAGTCGATGACGGACTGCTGCCGGTGGGTACGGTCCAGGTCGCCGTTGGGCAGGTTGTCCCGCTCGCGGACGAAGGCCAGCGCCTGCGCGGCCGACAGGTGCAGGTAGCCGGCGTGCGGCGCGTCGAAGCCGGAGTTGGCGTCGTGCAGGTTCCGGCCGCCGTTCCACGACTTCAGGCAGGCCTCGACCCCACCGAAGGTCTGCGCCAGCTCGTAGAACCCGGCCAGGTTGACCTCCGCGAAGTGGTCGACGTGCACGCCGGTCAGCGCCTGCACGGAGTCGATCGCGGCGGTCTGGCCGGCTTCGTTGGCCTTCAGATAGCGATCGTTCTTGCTCATGGTTGAGTTGGAGGTGGAGCTCAGGCTCTGGGCCCAGGCCAGGCCGTAAGCCTGGTCGATCTTCCCCTGTGACTGGCCGTCGTAGGGCTTGGGATAGGTCACCCAGTCGTCGCGCGGGATCGAGAACCCGACCGCCCGCTGCCCGCCCGCGAAGATGTGGATCAGGATCAGCGTGTTCGTGTCCTGGCCGCCGACGCCGTTCTCGACCCCCGTCACGCTGCCCGCATGCAGGGCGTTGAGGATTCTGACCGGGAGGATATTCCCGTCGTAGTCGGTCCGGCTCTCCAGGCCCATCAGCAGGATGTTCATCGCCCCGGACACCGGCCCGCCGGAGATGGCGTTCGAGCCGCCGATGCTGGTGACCTGCGCCTTCACGTAGTAGGCGAAGCCGCTCACGACCAGGATCGACGCCGCGAGGATGCAGCTGACCGCGTAGCCGGTCAGGCCCAGGATCCCTACACCGCCACGCGATCTGTCTATAGCGCTTCCCCTTTTAACCGACGTTTGAAGATCAGGACGAACAAGCTACCCGGGAAGTTTCACGAGGTAGCTGCCCCAGCCGGCGTCACCTGGCAAACGTTACGATTTCTTTCGTTTTTAAATCTACGTGCCACGCGGTCCGCCTGGGCGGTCGCGTTCCCCGAAGACGGCCAGGTCGATGAGTACCGGGGCTGCACGTTCATCAACGCGGCCGCCGAGTACGGCCAGCCGGATCATCCCGTCCGGCTGATGGCCATCGCGCAGCGACGCTGGATCAACCAGATCACCGAGACTCTTCTCGGCCAGGTCGGTCACCCTGAACCGCTGGCCGCGACGAGGGCCCTGCTGGCCCTGCGCACCGGGTACGTGTTCTCCACCGGACTGGAAGAAGACGAGGGCTGGGCCGAGCAGTTCCTGGCCGCCCACGACCGCATCGTCAGCCCGTCGTAGCGGCCTTCGAGGAATCATTCGCTGGTCATCGCGGCTCTGGGGTGAGAATATGCCGTCATGGCGGATTCCGCGGACAACCCGAAGCGGCAGTTCACCGCGGCCTGGAATGCCGCCGCGGCTGCGATGGACGAGTGGCGCAAGCAGGTGTCGGCGGCCACCACTGAAGCGCTGGACAAGCTCGATCCGGCCGTGCGCTCCGCGTGGGAGGCCGCACGCGCTGCGGTCGCCGGGACCTGGGGTGCGTGTAAGTGCCCGTGCGCCACGGCCCACCCCCAGGCCCAGGGCCTGTGTGACCGGCGGGCCATCTTGACCCGGCGGCTGGGCGAGGCGAACATGCCGACCTGCGCCCCCTGCGCCGTGGCCCAGGGTGTCGCCGAAATGCGCCATTAGCCCGGTTGCTGCGTGGTCCCGGCGGGTCCGGGGCAACCGTTAGCGTGGGCTGGTGCGGATCCTGCAGGCTACAGCCATCGTTGTGCTCGGGGCGGCGGCTGATCTGGCCACCAAGTCGTGGGCGTTCGCCCGGCTCTCCGGCGGGCACGACATCACGCTGGCGGGCGGCCTGCTCCGGCTCCAGCTGGTGATCAACCACGGTGCCTCGTTCGGCCTGGGCTCGGGCTATGAGCCGACGCTGACCGTATTGACCCTGGTCATCGTCGTTTTGCTGTGGCTGTGGGCGGTACGGACCCGCTCCTGGACCGAGCGGGTCGGTGCCGCCCTGGCCGCTGCGGGCGGGACCGGCAATGTCGTCGATCGCTTGATCAGGCCGCCCGCGGTGTTGCACGGGGGCGTGGTGGACTGGCTGCACGTCTCGTTCTACGGCCCGACCTTCAACCTGGCCGACATCATGCTGCGCGGCGGGATCGTGCTGGCCGCGGTGGCGTGGCTGCTGGGCCAGCGGACCGCGAAGGCGGTCACTGCTTCTGCCGGGCCGCCGCCGGTACCGCCAGCGTCTATGCTGGCTGCCGTGAATCCCGCGAACCCGCCGGACCCGGATCGGGCCGGAGAGCCCGTGGTCCCGACGCAGAGCCGCGAGGACACCGATGCCGACTGGGGCGAGGTGCCCGAGCCCAGCGACGATGACCGCCTCTACCAAGACCGCCCGCCGCACTGGGGCTCGGACTAGGACTCTTAGCGCCGCGCGGAGGGGCGTGGTCGGCGATTAAGCGTCCTGCAATAGGCGCCCGAGTTCCTGGCGCCGCGTCGTCCGGCTCAGTCCGGAGCGCGTCACGTGCCGCCAGCACGCGGTCGGCCGTGGCCAGCACGTGGTGTGCGGCGGCTACGGCGGCGCTTTCTTGCGACCGTTCTTCCTGACCAGGAAGCCAGCGCTCGACCTGAGACCAGTCCCAAACCTTCTCGCCGCCTGTGGTGATCATGACTGGCTTTGGGAAACGGCGGCGCGCTACGCGCCGATTCTGCTGCTGTCGCCCTACGCCGGATTGCACCGCCGGACCGCGTTACGCGCTCGCCCTCGGCGCCGCCGCCTGCCTCGCCGCCGTCGCCGTCGGCCGGGCCAGGAGGGCATGATGAGCCCATGAGCTGTCCCGTCGACGAGACCTTTGACCCGCTGTCACCCGATTACCTCGCCGACCCCTACGCGATCCTGGCCGCCCTGCCCCACCGCGAGCAGCCCATCTTCTACGCCCCGGCCATCGGCTACTACGTCCTGAGCCGCTATGACGACATCGCCGCTGTGTTCGGTGACCCGGCCAGCTACTCCGCCGCGGTGGCGCAGGCCCCGCTGGGCCCGATCACCGAACAAGCCCAGAAGATTCTGCTGGGCGCGGGGCACAAGCCCCAGCCGTCCATGGTCAGCCTGGACGAGCCCGAGCACGCCCGGCTGCGCAAGCCCACCGCCCGCGCGTTCAGCATGAAGCGGGTTACCGCCATGGTCCCCACGATCGAGACCACCACGGCCCGCCTGCTGGACGCCATCGAAGACCAGACCGAGTTCGATCTGGTCGCCGCGCTGGCCTTCCCGTTGCCGGCCAATATCGTCTTTTCCCTGATGGGGGTGCCCGAGCAGGACTTCGCGCAGCTCAAGCACTGGTGCGGTTACCGGGCTGCGCTCGGCTGGGGCCGACCCGCGCCGGAGGATCAGATCGAGATCGCCACGTCCATGGCCGCCTACCGCGGCTACCTGCGCGACCTGGTCGACCGCAAGGCGGCCGCGCCGGGCGACGACCTGACCAGCGATCTGATCGCCATCCACCGGGAGGCCCCGGACCGGCTCACCCGCGACGAGATCGGCTCGATCCTGTTCTCGCTCTCGTTCGCCGGGCATGAGACCACCACCGGCCTCATCGGCAACACGGTCCGCCGCCTGCTCGAGCAGCCAAACCGCTGGGCGGCCATCGCCACGGATCCAGCCCTGATCCCGGCCGCCGTCGAGGAGACCCTGCGCTACGACCCCTCGGTGCCGGTCTGGCGCCGGGTCACCACCCGCCCGGTCACCCTGGCCGGGCAGGAGCTGCCCGCCGGAACCCGGTTGTTCCTGTGGCTGGCTGCCGCGGGCCGGGACGGCAGCGCCTTCCCCGAACCCGACGTCTTCGACCTGAACCGCGCCGACGCCGGCCGGCACCTGGCCTTCGGGCAGGGCCTGCACTACTGCCTGGGCGCGAACCTCGGCCGGCTAGAAACCCAGATCGCCGTGACCGAGCTCGCCCGCCGCTACCCCCACCTCAGCCTCGTCCCGGGCCAGCAGCTTACCTTCCACCCCAACATCTCCTTCCGCGGCCCGCAGGCCCTCCGCGTCCGGGCCGACGTGCCGGTCAGCGGAGGGGTGTGAGGGATGCCTTTTCGCAGCATTCTTTTTGAACCGGCCCATCACGTCCCAGAGCCGGACCAGCCTGCGCCGCCCCAGGTGCTGGCCGACCTGAACCTGGACCAGGTGTGCTCGGCCCTGACGCTCGGCCGTGACCAGTACGACCTCGCGCCCTACTTCCTGGCCCCGCTGCCCGACGAGGCGGCGATCTACTACCGCCATCAGGTGCTGCGCGATCTGCGGACGGGCGACGTCCGCCCCGCCGTCGCCCCAATAGCGCGCCGTCTGACCCCCAAGCGCCACGGGCGGGGCCCCGGCGGGCGACGACGGCGAACGCACCCAGGTGCATCGCGGCGTAGGCGGCGGCGAATACAACAAGCGACTGTATGGCGAGCGCGCCGTGGCCCAGGCCCACGACGCCGAGCAGGAAGTACCCGGCCTGCGCGATTGAGGAGTAGGCCAGCAGCCGCACCACGTTGGTCTGCGCCAGGGCCGCCAGGTTGCCGTAGGTCATCGACACCACGGCGAGCACGGCGACGACGAGCGGCCAGTTGACGGCGCCGGGCGGCAGGGAGCGCATGACCTGCGCCAGCCCGAAGATGGCCCCGATCTTGGGCACGATCGAGAGGTATGCGGCGACGGCGACGGGCGCGCCGTCGTAGGCGTCGGGAGCCCAGAAGTGGAACGGCGCCAGCGCCGCCTTGTAGCCCAGCCCGACCAGGACAGCGACGAGTCCGGCCGTCGCGGGCACGAGCGTCCCGCGCAGCCGGCCCAGGTCCGTGAGCAGCGTCGAGCCCGTCGCGCCGAACCAATAGGTGAGCCCGAAGATCATCACCGCCTCCGAGACCGAGCCGAACACAAAGTACTTCATGGCCGCCTCGGTGGCGCGGTCGTCGCGTGGGTAGGCCACCAGCGCGAACGAGCCCAGCGAACTCAAGAGGACGCCCAGCACGAGGAACATCACGTCGCCGGCCCCGGCAAGCGCGAGCGCGCCGAGCGTGGTGAAAGCGAGCAGGCTGTAGACCGTTCCCTCGCGGTCGGTCCCGCATACCTCGGAGGAGGCCAGTATGGCGGCGAGCGCCGTGGCCGGGAGCAGGATCAGCGCGGCCCACACACTGAGCGCGTCGATGCGATAGGTCCCCTGGAAGATTGTTTCGTTCGTCCCGAGGAGCCGCGTCTCCAGCGCCGTGGCGACGAGCAGCCCGACCACGACCATGGGCAGCGCCCAGCGCGGCCGGCGCAGCATCTCAGCGACCAGGGCGAACACCGCCGTTAAGAGCGCCACGAAGAGGGGGATGAG
>CAXUJF010000214.1:4349-9224 GCA_964250865.1 uncultured Streptosporangiaceae bacterium | reverse complement strand
CTGGTGGACACGGCTTAGCGGGGGCGGGGATGGTGGGGCGCATGCGGCAGGAGGACATCTGGGACGCCGAGGTAGCCCGGGACTATGACCGGTCGGACAGTGACATGTTCGGGCCGGAGGTGCTGGGGCCGACGGTGGATCGCCTGGCCGGGCTGGCTGGTTCGGGGCGGGCGCTGGAGTTCGCCATCGGGACCGGCCGGGTGGCGGTACCGCTCGCCGAACGGGGGGTGCCGGTCACGGGGATCGAGCTGTCGCAGCCGATGATCAGCCAGTTGCGGGAGAAGGCCGACGAGGCGGCGATCCCGGTGATCAACGGGGACATGGCCACCTCCCGGGCTCCGGGCGAGTACAGCCTCGTCTACCTGGTGTACAACACGATCGGCAACCTGCTCACCCAGGCCCAGCAGGTCGAGTGCTTCCGCAATGCCGCCCGGCACCTCTCCCCCGGTGGCCGGTTCGTCATCGAGCTGGGGGTGCCCGAGCTGCGCGTGCTCCCGCCCGGGCAGTCGGCCGTGGTCTTTGCGTCCAAGCCCGGTTACATCGGCCTGGACACCTACGACGTGCTGAACCAGCACCTGACCTCGCACCACTTCTACTTCGATGAGAGCCGGCAGGCCCGGCTGGTCCGCAGCCTGCACCGTTACATTTGGCCCGCCGAGCTCGACCTCATGGGCCAGCTGGCCGGTTTCGAGCTGGAGAGCCGGCACGCGGACTGGGCCGGGACCGAGTTCACGGCCGAGTCGACGTCGCACGTGTCGGTCTACCGGCTGGCCACGGCCTGACGGTAGGCACCCGGGGTGACGCCGTAGCAGCGGCGGAACCACCTGGTCAGGTGAGCCTGGTCGGCGAAGCCGGCCATGGCGGCGGCTTCGGCCGCGGTGGCGCCCCCGGTCAGCAGGCTGCGAGCCGCGCGCAGCCGGAGCTGGCGCTGGTAGTCGCTGGGGGCCAGGCCGTGGACAGCGGTGAAGGCGCGGGTGGCGGTGAAACGGCTGCACCCGGCCGCGGCGGCCAGGTCGTCGGCGGTGAGCGGGCTGGCGTAGGCGTCGTGCAGCAGGTCCCGGACCCGGCTTGCGATCAGGGCTGAGGCGGGGTTGCCAGGCGGTACCAGGGTGGCGCTCTTGGCGTGCCGGGTCAGTAGTCGTGCCGTGGCCGTCAGCCGCTCGTGCTGGGACAGGGAGCCCGGGGAGGTGGTGAGGGCGGTGTGGAGTTGGCGGAGGCGGCGGGCCAGTTCGGGGTCGTCGACGACCGGGGTGGTGAAGAGCGGCTGACCCGCACCGTGCAACAGCTCGCCGACCAAGTCCGGGGCGATGTGGATCATGCGGTAGGTGAAGCCCGGGCCGGTGGCGGCGTGGCCGTCGTGCGGGTCATCCGGGTTGAACAGCATGACCATGTTGGCCGTGCTCACGTGGTGGTCGCCCCGGCAGGTGAAGGCCTGCGCGCCGTCGTCGGTGACGCCGAACGAGTAGGTCTCGTGGCTGTGGCGGTGGTAGACGTGCGACCGGAAGTGGGCGTGCATGGCCTCGACCGGGCCGCTCAGCTGGTCGGCCCGCCAGTAGCGGGCCCAGTCGCCGCCACGGTCATCACCCGTCACGCTTTTAGTATGGCCAGATGGCCGAGGAGATCGCGTTCGAGAATATCTACGCGCAGGCCGGGGACGACCTGAGCAAGATCCCCTGGGTCACCTTGCGGCCCATGCCCGAGCTGGTCAGCTGGCTGGACCGCCAGCCACCCGCTGCGGGCCAATCACCCACGGGCCAGACGGCGCTGGTGGTGGCGTGCGGGCTGGGCGACGACGCCGAGGAGGTCAGCCGGCGCGGGTTCCGGGTCACGGCCTTCGACCTGGTGCCCGCGGCCATCGAGCATTGCCGGGCCCGGTTCCCGGACTCGGCCGTGGACTACCAGGTCGCGGACGTGCTCCAGCTCCCGGCCGAGTGGTCCCGGGCCTTCGATCTGGTGGTGGAGGTCCGCACCTTGCAGTCGTTGCCGGTGGCCGACCGGGGCGCGGCCGCAGCCAGCATCGCCGGCGCGGTGGCCCCGGGCGGCCGGGTCTTCGTGCACGGCCTGGCCCGTCGCGACGACGAACCGGCCGGCCGCCGGCCGTGGCCGCTCAGCCCGCGGGACCTGACCGCGTTCACCCGCGCGGGGCTGACCGAGACCGAGATCAACTTCCATCGCTCGGGTCCGGATCGCAAGCACACGGTCGACGCCGTCTACACCAGCCGAGCCAGTTAAAGGTCAAAATAATGCGCACGAGCGTTCAAGCGGTGAGCGGGACCTTGGCCCCAGCCTGGTCCTATGCGCTTCGACACCAAGATCGCCATTGCGGTCCGTGATGACCTGGCCGGATGGCAGCAACTGAACGTGACCGCATTCCTGGCCAGCGGAGTCGCGGCCGGCGTCCCGGAGACGGCGGGGAAACCGTACGAGGACGGCTCGGGCCACCGTTACCTGGAGATGTTCCGCCAGCCCGTGCTGGTGTACGAGGCCGACGGGGCGCTGCTGGCCACCGTGCGGGAGCGGGCGTCCGGCCGTGATCTCACGACCGCGATCTACACCGAGGACCTGTTCACCACGGACAACGACGATGACAACCGGGCCGCGGTACGCGCCGTCGCCAGCGCCGACCTCAACCTGGTCGGGGTAGCCGTGTACGGGCCGCGCAACGCGGTGGACAAAGTGTTCAAAGGGGCGGCGCTGCATTCGTGAGCCCAATGAAAAATTACCCTGTGGCAGCAACCAATCACGTCAGGCCGAGTCTCAGATAGTGTGGGGTCAGGACCGCTGGCCTTCAGCTCGAACGGGGACGATCGTGACCAGGCGACGCATCACAGCCATACTTCTGCCGGTCCTGGCGGCCATCGGCATAGTCGCAGGCACCGCGGCCGCCACCACGAGCCAGCACGCTACGACCCACGTCACGGTCCATCCCGCCACCCGCCCCGCGGCCCAGCCGGTGGTGTTCAACTGCACAAAGGCCCAGGTCAAGCCGGGTAACTTCACGCTGACCTGCGCGGACGGCAACGATTATCTGAGCCACCTGTCCTGGTCGTCGTGGTCGGCCTCGTCCGCCAGCGGTACCGGCACCAACCTGGTCAACGACTGCACGCCGTACTGCGCGGCGGGCAAGTTCCACAGCTATCCGGCGGACGTGAAGTTCTGGCGCGCCGTGCCGGTGCCGGGCCACCCCGGCCAGCGCTCCTTCAGCCGGGTGACGCTGCACTTCCCGGGCGCGCGGCCGCCGATCTACTCCCACGGCCAGCCGGTCAAGGGCCCGGCTTCGTGGACGGGCGTCTTGTCCAGCAAGACCGCCCTGAGGCCCACGCAGCTCAACTGACCCGAACCGGGGGCGCGAACTCCGAACCCGGCGGCGACCAGGCCCTGGACCGTAAACCCCGATACGGTAAGGGTAGTGGCCGAGGAGAACAAGCCGTTCCGCAGCGTCGTACCCGTGGATGATCTGCCGCTTGGGCGCGAGGTCGGCACGAGCGTGCCGCACATCGCCCGCATCTACAACTACTGGCTGGGTGGCAAGGACAACTTCGCGGTCGACCGGGAAGCCGCCGAAAGGGTCATGCAGGCCACCCCGGCTATCTTGCCGGGCGTGCGAGCCAACCGGGCGTTCCTGGGCCGGGCCGTGCGCTACCTGGCGGCCGAGATCGGGATCCGGCAGTTCCTGGACATCGGCACCGGGATTCCCAGCGCCAACAACACCCACGAGGTGACCCAGGCCACCGCCCCGGACAGCCGGGTCGTCTACGTCGACAACGACCCGATCGTGCTGGCCCACGCCCGCGCCCTGCTGACCAGCGCGACCGGGACCACCGCCTACCTGGACGCGGACGTGCGCGAACCGGCCGAGATCCTGGCCGGGGCGACAGCCACGCTGGACTTCACCGGGAGGTCAGCCGGTTCTTCGACGGGCTGGACCTGATCGGGCCGGGCGTGGTGCACCTGCGGGAGTGGCGGCCGGACGAGCCGGTCGACCCAGCCGGGCCGGTGACCGCGATGTGGGGCGGCGTAGGCCACAAGCCCTGAGGCGGGCGCTCTAACGGGCCTGATTGGATAGCGGCATGAGACTCGATCTCTCCCCCGCTCTGTCCCGTCCGGATCTGCTGGCCAAGCCGGTCGCGGCCGCGCTGGCCGACTGGCCCGGCGGCGCGGACGCCGAGGTCGCCCCGATCGACCCGGACCTGGCCGACACCGCGGCGTTCTGCGAGCACTACGAGGTCGCGCTGGCCGAATCGGCCAACTGCGTGGTCGTCGCGGGCAAGCGCGGTGGCGTCACCAGCTACGCGGCTTGCCTGGTCACGGCCGTAACGCGTGCGGACGTCAACGGGGTGGTGCGGCGCCGGATGGACGCACGGAAGGCCACGTTCGCACCACTCGACGACGTGGTGGCCGCGAGCGGGATGGAATACGGCGGCATCACCCCGGTCGGGCTGCCAGAGGAGTGGCCGATCTTCATCGATGCCCGGGTGGTGGAGCAGGCACACGTGGTCATCGGATCCGGCATCCGTGGCTCCAAGCTGTGGCTGCCGGGGCCGTCGCTGGCCATGCTGCCCGGGGCCGAGGTCATCGGGGGCTTGGCCAACCCGATCAGCTAGCGGGCGGGCGCGGGCCGCGGTTCTCTTTGCGCCAGCACAGGCGCAGGCCGGACCAGTCGTCGTCGATGGCGGCGACCTTCACGTCGACCAGGCCCAGCGGCAGTGCGTATTCGCGCACCACGTTGTCGGTGATGTCGCTGGTGTGGGCGCCGGCCCCCCCGGGCCACGCGGCCCCGACCCCCCCCACGGGGAAGCTCCCCGCGGCCCGCCCCGGGCGGCGGCGGGTGGGCTGCTGGTGGAACGCCGCGACGGTGCGGTCGCGCACCTGAGC
>CAXUJF010000214.1:0-4339 GCA_964250865.1 uncultured Streptosporangiaceae bacterium | reverse complement strand
CCGGCGCCCCGCCCCAGGGGCTGTGCTTATTCGCGCACCAGGTTGTCGTTGAGGGGGCGGGGGTGGCCGCGGGCCCCCGGGGGCCAGGCGGCCCAGACCGCCCCATCGGGGAAGATCCGCTCGGCCAGCCCGGGGAGCCGTAGGCCAAGATCGGCCGCACGGGCGGAGAAGGCCACGATCAGGTCGGCCGCGCCGGCCTCGCCGGTCAGCTCCAGGCCGCCGGGCGGATCGGCGAACGCCCAGCCCGGTGGCGGGTCATCCAGTGCCACCCGCTGTCCCGGCTTGAGTCCGAGCTTGCGCGCCTGCATGCCGGTGATCGTAACCGGGCGGGCGAACTTTGACCCAGGAGCTGGGCGACGTCTTCGGCGCAGCCCCAGCTGAGCGTGATGCCCGCGCCGCCGTGCCCGTAGTTGTGGATGATGCGGGTGGCCCCGGCTTGCGGCGGCCCTTCTTCCAGCCGGACCTCGGGGCGCCCCGGGCGCAGGCCCGCGATGGTGTCGATGACCTCCGCGTCCGCCAGCGCGGGAACGATCTCCGTGCACCGGGTGATGATCGATGCGGCGGTGGCCGGGTCGGGGGTGGTGTCCCACTGATGCTCGTCCAGGGTCCCGCCCAGGATGCAGTCGCGGCTGCGCGGGTGCACGTACGCCCGGCCGGCCGGGTGGAACTCTTCGCGTACCGACATGACCAGGCCCGGATTCTTGACCCGGACGATCTGTCCCCGCACGGGGTAGACGGACAGGTCGCCGACCAGTTCCCGGGCGGCCAGGCCCGGGCAGTCGACCACGGCGTCCACCCCCGGTCCGGCCAGCTCGGCTAGGTCGTTGACATGCTGGGTCACGATCTCGCCGCCGCGCTCGGTCACCTGCTGCGCCAGCCAGGGCTGGTAGACCGGCATTTCCGCCTGGGGGACCGCGAACCGCAGGCCGTAGCGGTAGCCGGGCGGCAGCTCGGCCGCGGTGGCGTCCCGGACCGGCCCGACCGAGGCGGTCCAGTCCGGCCGGCCGGGTGGCTGCCGGTACAGCGCGAGGGATTCGCGCATGACCACACCCGGGACCGAGTCCCGGGCCCGCCCCGCCCCGCCCGCGAAGGTCCGCCGCCCCCCCCCCGCGCCCCCCCCCGGCGGCCCGCCGGGGGGGGGGGCCCCGCGCCCCGCGGGGGGGTGGGGGGGGGTCGCCTCGATCGGCGCAGCCGTCACCACCCGCACATCGCAACCCGCTTCGAGCAGGCGGATCGCCGTAGTCAGCCCGACGGCACCCGCGCCCAGCACTATCACCCGCATGAGGACCATGCTCTCCCATTACCTGGCGGGTAATCGCCGTGGCTCCGGCCTTCCGCCGAGGATGAGCGCATCGCCAACCTCAAGGAGAGAACCATGACGAACGTGATCGAGCGCTACCTGGACTGCTGGAACGAGACCGACCCGGCCGCACGGCGCAAGCTGATCGAGGAGGTCTGGGCGCCGGACGCCAGCTACACCGACCCGCTGGCCGAGGTCACCGGGCGGGCCGCGATCGACGCCACCATCGCCGCGGTACAGGGCCAGTTCCCCGGGTTCGTGTTCACCCTGGCCGGGCCGGTCGACGCCCACCACCGGCAGGCCCGGTTCAGCTGGAACCTGGCCCCCGAAGGCGCGGAGCCGGTCGTGGTCGGGTCCGACGTCGCCCTGACCGGTCCGGACGGCCAGATCGTGGCGGTGTTCGGCTTCCTGGACAAGGTGCCGGCGGCCTAGGAGCTGGCGCCACCGCCTGAGCCGGAGTCGCCCGGGCCCGGGCCCGGGCTGCTCGAGCCAGTGTCGTTGTCGTTGTCGATGGCGGTGTCGGTTTGCCGGACCCGTTGCTGGTACTCGGACGGGAACCGGGCCACCAGCGGCTCGAACGAGGACTCCACGTCGTTCATCCGGTTGGTCAGGCCGACCGTCTGGCCCAGCCCGTCCGGACGGTCCCCGTGGCCGTTGGCCGCCGCGAACAGCGCCGCCATCAACCGGTCCAGCTGCAGCAGGAAGTCCCGGGCGTCCGGGTCGTCGAACAGGCTGGGCGAGGCCACCAGCAGGTTGCTGGCCAGGTCCCGCAGCTCGTCCGGGATGCCGTTGCCAGCTGACGGATCGCTGACGTTGGCCGTCACCGCCTGGTAGGCCTCGCGAGCCTGGCCGTAGACGATCAGGCCCTGCGCGGCGACCGACAGGGACCGGTCCTTGCGCTGTCGGTAGGCCTGCACCTCGTCGACGATCAGCGCGGTCGCACCCACGATAAGCAGGTCGGAGACCAGCGAGGTGGTGATCGCGTGCTTGTCCCACCACAGCGAGAAGCCGCGCCCGTAGGTCAGGTCATAGACGATCAGGACGACGATGGCGGCCGCGATGAGGAGCGCGCTCACGCGCCGGATCAGTCGTCGCTTCACCCCAGATATTGTGCCCGGCAGGCCGAGTGCCGAGCGCCCGGGTCAGTCCCGCACGCGGAGGACGTCCAGCTCACCGGCCTGGTGCCGCGCTCGCAGCACCTTCTTGTCGAACTTGCCCACCGTGGTCTTCGGCACCTCTTCGATGAAGACCCAGTTCTCCGGGACCTGCCAGCGGGCCACCTTGCCGTCCAGGAACGAGGCCAGGGCGGCCGCGGTGGTCTCGCCGGCGTCGTCGGGGTTCGTGAGCACGACGCAGGCCAGCGGACGCTCGGTCCACTTCTGGTCGGGGATGCCGACGACGGCGGCCTCGGCCACGTCGGGGCTGCCCGCCAGCAGGTTCTCCAGCTCGACCGAGGAGATCCACTCCCCGCCCGACTTGATCACGTCCTTGAGCCGGTCGGAGATCTGGAAGTAGCCGCGGTCGTCTACGGACCCGATGTCCCCGGTCCGCAGCCACCCGTCGTGGAACTTGTCCGGGGTGTCGGCACCGAAGTAGCGGGCCGTGATCCACGGGCCACGGACCTCGATCTCGCCGGTGGACTTACCGTCCCAGGGCAGCTCGTGGCCCTCGTCGTCGACGATGCGCATCTGCACCCCGGCCAGCAGCCGCCCGGACTTCATCCGGTAGTCCATCTCCTCGACCGTGCCCGGCTCCACGTCGGCCGGCGGCAGGGCCAGGCCGCCCACCGGGGAGGTCTCGGTCATGCCCCA
Source organism: uncultured Streptosporangiaceae bacterium (assembly GCA_964250865.1). GTDB lineage: Bacteria > Actinomycetota > Actinomycetes > Streptosporangiales > Streptosporangiaceae > Bog-532. The sequence goes on along the minus strand of CAXUJF010000214.1, from coordinate 1,228 downwards.
GCCCTGGACCAGGGTCAGGCCATACTGCTTCTGGAACGTCTCCATCAGCGACCGGGGCATCGCCGCCCCGCCCGAGGTGCCCATCCGCAGCGACGACAGGTCGATCTCCCGCTGGGCCCCGACCTGGAGGATCCCGCCCCAGATGGTGGGGACGGCCGAGGCCAGCGTGGACCGCTCGGCCTCGATGAAATCGACCAGCCCGGCCGGGGTCATGTACCGGTCCGGCATGTGCATGGTGGTGCCGGCCAGGAACGCGGCGAACGGGATGCCCCAGGCGTTGACGTGGAACATCGGCACGATCGTCAGCTGCCGGTCGGCCTCGCTGGCCCCGGTGCAGGCGTTGGTCAAGGTGGCCAGGGCGTGCAGGAACGTGGACCGGTGCGAGTAGACCACACCGCGCGGGTCGCCGGTGGTGCCGCTGGTGTAGCACATCGCGGCGGCCGAGCGCTCGTCCAGCTCGGGCCAGGTGTACTCGCCGTCCTCGGCCGCGAGCAGGTCGGCGTAGCGGTACGCCGGCCGGTCCCCCAGCGCCGAGGTGTCGCCGTCGCCGATCACGATAAACGCCTCGACCGAGGTCAGGCTGAGCGCGACCGGGCCCAGCAGCGGCAGCAGACTGCCGTCCACGATCATGATCTTGTCGGCGGCGTCGTTGACGATGTGCGTGAGCTGGTGGCCGGGCAGCCGGATGTTCAGCGTGTGCACGACCGCGCCCATGCACGGGATCGCGTAGTAGGCCTCGAGGTGTTCCTGGTTGTTCCAGCAGAACGTGGCCACCGGCTCCCCGCCGGTCACGCCGAGCCGGGTCAGGGCCTGGGCCAGGCGGCGGGCGTTGGCCTCGATCTCGCGGTAACTGGTGTGCCGGGCGTGGTCACCCTGCCAGGTCACGCACTCGCTCTGACCGTAGACCCGGGACCCGTGGTTCAAGATCGTGGTGATGGTGAGCGGGAAGTCGTCTTGCATCGTGCTGGTGATCCGCTCGCCGTCGCGCCTCGCCATGCCTGTCCTCCATGCTCCGCCGGCTGCCATGCCGCCCTGGCCCGATCGTGCCCCATGTTGCTGGGGATCTCCTTAAAGTACGTGATCGTTCTTTTAATAGACTCCCTCGACCGGGGAGGATGAACCCCCGATGGCGGGTCGGCACCGTCAAATTCGCACAGAAGCCTCTAAAGTACGCGTGAGTTCTTTTAGAGTCAGCTGTGGTAACACCCGCCCTCGAACGGAGTGGTTC
>CAXUJF010000213.1:8933-9232 GCA_964250865.1 uncultured Streptosporangiaceae bacterium | reverse complement strand
GGTCTGCCCAGTCAGGGCCACTACCCCCACACCATGCGCCTCAGCAGTCCAGGCCGACGGCACGGGAGGTCGCGGATCGCCGCCATCTTGTCGGTGACCATGGCTGCGTGCGCGCTGGGCCTGATGGTGATCCTGTTCTCTGCGCTCAACCACGTCCACCCGGCGGCCGGCGGCCCCACCCCGACCACCACGTGCCACTACGTCATGATGACCGGCTGTCAGTCCGCTCAGATCACCGCGCACAAACGCTGACCAGGCCGGCCGGGCCCCCCCCCCCCCCCCCAGGGGCCCCCCCCCGC
>CAXUJF010000213.1:0-8923 GCA_964250865.1 uncultured Streptosporangiaceae bacterium | reverse complement strand
GCCCGGAAGTGACCTGCCCGTTCTGGTTAGAGTTGGCCTCATGGATGCCCGTACGTACGTCGAGGAGAACGCCAGCGCTTTCTTCGGGGATCTGAAGGAATGGCTGGCCATTCCGTCGATCTCCGCGGACCCGGCTCGCCGCGACGATGTACGGAGGTCGGCCGAGTGGCTCGCCGCCCGGCTGTCCGCGACCGGCTTCCCGGTCACCGAGATCTGGGAAACCGGTGACCCCGCAGCCGATGGCTCCGAGTCCGGCGGCCAGCCCGCGGTCTTCGCCGAGTGGCCCGCCGCCGACCCGGCCGCCCCCACCGTGCTGATCTACGGCCACCATGACGTGCAGCCCATCGACCCGCTGGCTGAGTGGCTCAGCCCTCCGTTCGAACCGGTCGAGCAGGACGGGCAGATCCTGGCCCGCGGCGCCTCCGACGACAAGGGGCAGGTGCTGTTCCACGCGCTCGGGGTGAGCGCCGTCATGGCCGCGTCCGGCGGCGATGCCCCGCCGGTCACGCTCAAGCTGCTGGTCGAAGGGGAGGAGGAGTCGGGCTCCCCGCACTTCGCCGAGCTGCTGCACCGGGAACGGCACCGGCTCGGCTGCGACCTGATCGTCATCTCCGACACCACGATGTGGTCGCGGGACGTGCCGTCCATGTGCATCGGCATGCGTGGCCTGGTCGATGCCCAGCTCGACGTGACCGGGCCCGTCCGCGACCTGCACTCGGGCTCATTCGGCGGGGCCGTGCCCAACCCCGCGCAGGCGCTGGCCCAGCTGCTGGACGGGTTGCACGACGAGGCGGGCCGGGTGACGCTGCCGCGTTTCTACGACCGGGTGCTCCCGCTCAGCGACGAGGAACGGGAGATGTTTGCCCGGCTCCCGTTCGACGAGAAGGCCTGGCTGGCCGAGGCGGGTGAAAGCCGCGCCGCCACCGGCGAGGCCGGCTTCAGCACGCTGGAGCGGATCTGGACCCGGCCCACGGCCGAGATCAACGGCCTGTGGGGCGGCCACATCGGCCCCGGCACCAAGACGATCATCCCGCGGGAAGCACACGCCAAGCTGTCCTTCCGGCTGGTCGCCGACCAGGACCCGGCCGACGTGATCGCGGCGATACAGGAGTACGTGGCCGACCACACGCCACCCGGGGTCGAGGCCAGGGTGACGTTCGCCGGTCCCGGCGTGCGCCCGTCCCATTCGCCGGTCGACTCCCCGGCCGTGCAGGCCGCCCGCCGGGCGCTGGGCCGGGCCTTCGGCCGCGACATCCTGTTCACCGGCGAGGGTGGCAGCGGGCCCGAGGCCGACCTGGCCGAGATCCTGGGCGCCCCGCTCGTGTTCGTCGCGGTCGGCCTGGACGCCGACCGCATCCACGCCCCGAACGAAAAGGTGGACATGGACCTCCTGCTGAAGGGGGCCGAAGCGGCCGCGTACCTGTGGCAGGAGCTCGCGGATTCCGCCGTCGCGCCGGGCGCCAGCCCCGAGCTTCGTCCGTGACCGGCGACCGGCCGCTGGGCCCGCTGGGAGAACTGGTGCTGGCCCGGGAGACGGTCGACCGGGCCACCGAGCGCCGCACCGACCAGGCCTGGCTGGACACGACCTGGGCCGACCCGGATACCCGGGTCTTGGTGGTGGACCACGGCCGGGCGCTGGTCCGGCTGGCTGGCGACGCCGGCGAGCTGGTGTTCATCTCACCCGGCCAGGCGCCGCCCGGCGTCCGCTTCCTGCTCGGCGTGGAAGACGAGCGCACCGTCTACTACGGTGTGTCCGCCCCGCTCGAAGGGGCCACCGGCCTGCCGGCCGGCGGCTCATACCGTGCTGACGGCTCCTCCCCGGACCCGGCCGCCGCCCGTGGCACCGGCCCGGGCCGCGACCGGCCGAACCCCGACTCCGGCCCGGCCGGAGTGCCGCGGCCGTTGTCGCTGCGTGAGGCGGGCTCGCTGCTGGACGACCGGGACGCCGGCCTGCTCACCCACGCCATCGCGCTGGCCAACTGGCACGACACCCACACCCACTGCCCGATCGACGGCACGCCGACCGTGGTCAATCCCGGCGGCCACTCGACCACCTGTCCGGCCGACGGCACCGAGCACTTCCCCCGCACCGACCCCGCGGTGATCATGCTGGTCACCGACCCGGAGGACCGGTGCCTGCTGGCCCGTAACGTGGCCTGGCCGCAACGCCGGGTGTCGATCCTGGCCGGCTTCGTCGACCCGGGGGAGTCGGCCGAGCACGCCGTGGTCCGGGAAGTCCACGAGGAGACCGGCATCACCGTGGATCAGGTGAACTACCTGGACAGCCAGCCCTGGCCGATGCCACGCAGTCTGATGCTCGGTTTCCGGGCCCACGCCACCGGTGACCTGACCATCCGGGTCGACGCGGACGAAATCTCCGAGGCGCACTGGTACTCACGCGATGACCTGCGCCGTGTCCTCGAGGCCCGGGAACTGGCCCTGCCGCCCGCGGTCTCCATCGCCCGCCGCATCATCGAAGCCTGGTACGGCAGCGAGCTTCCCGACGGCGCCCCGTTCGAGACCCGCTAAAACCGCTGGTCAGCGTCGTGTAATGCGCGAGTTCACGATTCAATCTTGATTAAACAGACCTAATAAGTAGGATATAGGCGGGACGACTACTCTGCGCTTGGTGCGGCGCGGCCACGTGGACTTCGTCCGAGTGGCCAGTGCCCAGTGTCCGCTGCGCCGCTGATCGTCCCGCCGTGACGCGGGACTGGTCCTCGCGCAACTGGATAACAGGGCCCGCCCGCTGTGCACGTGAAGGAGTCACGAAATGCCGTCTGATCTGCTCGCCGCCGCGCGAGTCTTCCAGATACCCGGCCCGGCCAGTCCTGAGCCTGTCCCGGCCAGCTCTGCTCAGCCCGGCGCGGCCCGGCGCGCCGCGGGTCACACCGTCCCGGGTCCGGCCATGCGCGCGGTGGGATCGGTGCTGCCCGAGGGGACGCTGCGCCCCGAAGACGACGGCCCCCAGGTCACCCTGCCCGCCGGGCTGGACACCCTGACCGGACCCGACGGGCCCCTCGACCCCAGCTCGGCTGGCACGCTGCTCGCGGTGGTCCCGATCCCGGGCACCGACAGCTCGCTGGCCATCGTCGGCTACACGGTCCCGGCCTCGGCCCCCCGCGACGTCGCGCAGGCCTCCCGGCGGACCGGCCGCGGCCTGGTCGTGGACCACGCCCGCCGCTGCGTGTGGCTGAGCGGCCAGGAGGTCCAGCTCACCTACCAGGAGTTCGAGCTGCTGGCGTTTCTGAGCGCCAACCCGGCCCAGGTGTTCAGCCGGGGCGACCTGCTGGAACGGGTCTGGGGCCAGCGGGAGAACTCACATCACCACACCCGCACGGTGGACGTGCACGTCAGCCGGCTGCGCCGTAAGCTCGGGCCGGCCTTCGGCCAGTGCCTGACCACCGAGCACCGGGTCGGCTACCGCTTCGACCCGGCCCTGGAGATCAGCGCCTAGCAGTGCTAGCTGGGCTTGGGGGCTTCGCTGGCGGGCGGGACGTCGTCGCCGTGCTTTTCCAGGTAGTCGAGGTAGAGCGGGCGGAGGGCGTCCGCCGTCTCGCCCTCGCCTGAGCCCAGCGCGTCCGAGATCAGCGCCGAGATCCGGTACAGGTCCGCGCCGGTCCGGCCGGGGTTGCCCTCGGCGGCCTCGGCCGCCGGGAGCTCGCGCAGCAGCTGCCACAGGAACCCGAAATCCGCGTGGTGCAGCGCGCGGCGCATGGCTAGGTCGTGAAGATCGTGTGAGGACATCGCCTCGAGGTCGCTGCGGCTCGGCACAGGGGACACCTTACCCGCTCGCTAGCATGCTCCAATGAGCGACGAGCCTGGGAAGTGCGTGTTCTGCGCGATCATCAATGGCGAGGCCACGGCCGACGTCATCGACTCCAGCGAGCACTACCTCGCGTTCCTCGACCATCGGCCGCTGTTCCACGGCCACACCCTGCTGGTGCCCAAGGTGCATATCCGGCTGCTCAGCGACCTGGCCGCGGACCGGGTCGGTGAGTTCTTTTCCGAGGCCCAGCGCCTGGAGCGTGCGGTCGAGGACGGCCTGGCCGCCGACGGCTCCATGATTCTCATTAACAACGTGGTCAGCCAGTCCGTGCCCCACCTGCACCTGCACGTCATTCCCCGCCGGCGCAAGGATGGCCTGCGCTTCTGGCTGGGCCCCCGGCACCCCTACGACGCCGAGCACCCGGCCGGGGAGTACGCGGCCAAGATCCGCGCCGCCCTCCCGCCGGTTGATTGAGCGGTACGGAAAACGGGCAGTTGGGAAGCCATGGAGTTAAGCTCGTCGGCATCATGGAGGACCACCACCCCGGTGTCGCGGTGGGACCGACCAAGGCGGTGACCGGCCATCAGCCGGTCGCTCGGTAGTAGCCCCCTTCACTAACAGACTTTTCTGGGCCGCCCTATGCTGCCCTGAGTGCCGGCCGCTTGGGCGGCCTTACCGTCGAGGAGTTTCTTTATGCCGCCGTGGCCTGGCCATCCGTACCCCCTCGGAGCCACGTACGACGGCGCGGGTACCAACTTCGCGCTGTTCTCAGAGGTGGCCGAGAAGGTCGAGCTCTGCCTGTTCGACAACGACGGCGCCGAGACCCGGATCGGGCTCACCGAGATGGACGGGTTCGTCCATCACTGCTACATGCCCAACATCGTGCCGGGCCAGCAGTACGGTTACCGCGTCCACGGGCCCAACGACCCGTCCCAGGGCCTGCGCTGCAATCCGAACAAGCTGCTGCTCGACCCGTACGCCAAGGCGGTCACCGGCGAAGTCGACTGGGACGAATCGCTGTTCGGCTACAAGTTCGGCCAGCCGGACAAGCGCAACGACGACGACTCCGCCCCCCACATGTGCAAGGGCGTGGTCATCAACCCGTTCTTCGACTGGGCCAACGACCGGCCGCCGCGCATCCCCTACAACGAGACGGTCATCTACGAGGCGCACGTCAAGGGGCTGACCTACCAGCATCCGGCCGTGCCCGAGGAGCTGCGGGGTACCTACGGGGGCATCGCCCACCCGGCCGTCATCGAGCACCTGACCCGGCTGGGCGTGAACGCCATCGAGCTGATGCCGGTGCACCAGTTCCTCACCGACAAGGTGCTGGAGGAGCGGGGCCTGCGCAACTACTGGGGCTACAACACGATCGGCTTCTTCGCCCCGCACGCCGCCTACTCCGCTATCGGCGGCGGGAACCAGGTGCAGGAGTTCAAGGCCATGGTGCGCGCGCTGCACGAGGCCAACATCGAGGTCATCCTGGACGTGGTGTACAACCACACCGCCGAGGGCAACCAGCTCGGGCCCACGCTGTCCTTCCGCGGCATCGACAACGCGGCCTACTACCGGCTGGTCGATGACGACCTGCAGTACTACATGGACTACACCGGCACCGGGAACTCGCTCAACGTCCGGCACCCGCACTCGCTCCAGCTGATCATGGACTCGCTCCGGTACTGGGCCACCGAGATGCGGGTGGACGGGTTCCGCTTCGACCTGGCCGCCACCCTGGCCCGGGAGTTCTACGACGTGGACCGGCTGGCCGCGTTCTTCGACGTGGTGCAGCAGGACCCCGTGATCAGCCAGGCCAAGCTGATCGCCGAGCCGTGGGACGTCGGCCCGGGCGGTTACCAGGTCGGCCAGTTCCCGCCTCTGTGGACCGAGTGGAACGGCAAGTACCGGGACACGGTACGGGACTTCTGGCGGGGCGAGCCGTCCACCCTGGGCGAGTTCGCGTCTCGCATCACCGGCTCGTCCGACCTGTACCAGCACGACGGCCGGCGACCGGCCGCGTCGATCAACTTCATCACCGCGCACGACGGCTTCACCGTGAACGACCTGGTCTCCTACAACGAAAAGCACAACGCGGCCAACGGCGAGGACAACCGGGACGGCGCGGACGACAACCGGTCCTGGAACTGCGGGGCCGAGGGCCCGACCGACGACCCGAAGGTCAACGAGCTGCGCGCCCAGCAACGGCGCAACCTGATCAGCACGCTGCTGCTGTCCCAGGGAGTGCCGATGCTGCTCGGCGGGGACGAGTTCGGGCGGACCCAGGGCGGCAACAACAACGCCTACTGCCAGGACGACGAGATCTCCTGGGTCGACTGGGAGCGGGCCGAGGAGTTCTCCGACCTGGCCGCGTTCACCGCCGCGGTGTCGGAGTTCCGCCGCGCCCACCCGGTGTTCCGCCGCCGCCGGTTCTTCGCCGGCCGCCCCAACCCCGAGGGCGACAAGCTCCCCGACATCGTCTGGTTCAGCGCCAACGGCACCGAGATGGCCGACGAGGACTGGTCGGGCACGGTCAGCCGCAGCGTGATGGTGTTCCTGAACGGCAACGGCATCCCCGATCTGGACGCTCGCGGTGAACCAGTCACCGACAGTTCATTCCTGCTCGCCTTCAACGCCGCCCCGGAAGATGTCACGATGGCGCTGCCCGGCAGGGCCTACGGAGAGCGCTGGGCGGTCGTGCTCGACACCGCGGCCGGTGAGGTCCCGGCCGCCCTGGGCGCGCTCGGCGGCGTCACCTCTCTGGGGCCGCTGGGCAGCCTGACCCCGCCGCTGGGCGCGGTCACCGCGGGCAGCAGCTACGACCTGATGGAGGGAGCGCGGGTGGTGGAGGCCAAGGCCACGCTGAACGTGGCCGGACGATCCCTGGTTGTCCTGCAGCGCAGCGAGCCGGACGAGTGACGCAGCCCGGCCGCCCCGACCAGGAGCCGCCGCGATCGGTGCCCGGCTCCACCTACCGGGTCCAGCTCGGCCCGGATCTGGACTTCGCCGCCGCCGCGGACCTGATCGGCTACCTGGCCGACCTGGGGGTCGGCGCGCTGTACGCCTCACCGGTCCTGGCCGCGGCACCCGGCTCCACCCACGGTTACGACGTCGTCGACCCGACCCGGGCCAGCCCGGCCCTGGGCGGCGACGAGGGCTTCACCCGGCTGGCCGGGCGGCTGCGCCAGGCCGGGCTCGGGCTGGTGCTGGACATCGTGCCCAATCACGAGGGCATCGCCGTGCCGCAGGCCAATCCAGCCTGGTGGGACGTGCTCGAGCACGGGCCCGAGTCGCAGTACGCCAAGTTCTTCGACATCGACTGGAGCCGGCCGCCGATCATGGTGCCGGTGCTGGCCGACGACGCCGCCGTCAACGACCTCAAGCTCGTCGACGGCCAACTGGCCTACTACGATCAGCGGTTCCCGATCGCGCCCGGCACCGGCGAGGGCACGCCGCAGCAGGTGCACGAGCGCCAGCACTACCGGCTGACCAACTGGCGGCGGGCCAACACCGAGCTGAACTACCGGCGTTTCTTCGACATCACCACGCTGGCCGCGGTCCGGGTCGACGACCCGGAGGTTTTCCGGGCCATCCACGCCACCGTGCTCCGCTGGGTGGCGGACGGGCTGGTCACCGGGCTGCGGGTGGACCACCCGGACGGCCTGGCCGACCCCGGCGGCTACCTGCGGCGGCTGGCCGGTGCCGCACCCTCGGCCTGGCTGGTGGTGGAGAAGATCCTCGGCGCGGACGAGGCCCTGCTGCCGCCCGCCCGCTGGCCGGTGGACGGCACCACCGGCTACGACGAGCTCCGCCTGGTCTGCGGGCTGTTCGTCGACTCCGACGGGGAAGGCGCGCTGACCGCCCTGGCCGCGGCCGAGTGTGGCCCGCAGGACCTGGCCCAGCTGGAGTACGAGGGCAAGCGGTGGATCGCCGAGAACATTCTGCGGGCCGAGGTCCGCCGCATCGCCGCGCTGGTCCCAGAGCCCGGCCCCGAGCAGGCCAGTACCGAGCAGGCCAGTACCGAGCAGGCCGACACCGAACAGGCCAGTACCGAGCAGGCCGACACCGATCGGGCCAGTACCGAGCAGGCGGTCATCGAGCTGCTGGCCTCGTTCGCCGTCTACCGGTCCTACCTGGCTGACGGCGCGGCCGGACCGCTGCACGACGCCGCCGCCGAAGCGGCCCGGCGCACGCCGGACCAGGCCGGCGCGATCGACGCCCTGGTGACCAGGATGACGGCCGAACCCGACGGTGAGCTGGCCGAACGGGTCCAGCAGACCGCGGCCATGGTCATGGCCAAGGGTGTCGAGGACACCGTCTTCTACCGCTACAACCGGTTCGTCGCGCTGAACGAAGTAGGCGGGGACCCGGGCCGGTTCGGCGTGCCGCCGGAGGAGTTCCACCGCCGCTCCGGCGCCCTGGCCCAGGGCCCGCACGCGGCCACCATGACCGCACTGTCCACGCACGACACGAAGCGGTCCGAGGACGTCCGGGCCCGGCTGGCCGTGCTGTCCGAGCTGCCGGACCAGTTCGCCGAGGCGGTCCGCCGGTGGTCGGCCCGGGCCCGGCTCCCGGAGCCGACGCTGAACCTGCTGGCCTGGCAGTCGCTGGTCGGGGCCTGGCCGATCAGCCCGGAACGCCTGCGCGGTTACCTGGAGAAGGCGTCCCGCGAGGCCAAGCTGGCCACCAGCTGGACCGAGCCCTACGAGCAGTTTGATAGGGCGGTCGCCGCCTGGCCCGCCGCGGTGCTGGCCGACGCGGGCCTGATCGCCGACGTGGAGAGGTTCGTCGGGCTGCTCCGGCCTGCGGGCTGGGTCAACGCGCTGGGCCAGAAGCTGGTCCAGCTGACCATGCCGGGCGTGCCCGACCTGTACCAGGGCAGCGAGCTGTGGGATTTGTCGCTGGTCGACCCGGACAACCGCCGCCCGGTCGACTTCGGCCACCGGCGCGAGCTGCTGGCCCGGATCGACGCGGGCTGGCTGCCGCCGGTCGACAACTCCGGCGCGGCCAAGCTGCTGGTCGTGGCCCGGGCGCTGCGGCTGCGCCGGGACCGGCCCGAGCTGTTCAGCGGGTACCGCCCGCTGGCCGCCGACGGACCGGCCGCCCGGCACGCGGTGGCCTTCCAGCGCGGCTCGGGCCGCCTGGTGGCCGTGGCTACCC
>CAXUJF010000212.1:5550-9252 GCA_964250865.1 uncultured Streptosporangiaceae bacterium | reverse complement strand
GGGCCGATGGGGCGGCTTGGCCACCGGTTCCGCCGAAGCTCTGGTCCTCGGCGATCTCCACCTCACACCGGGTGGGGCCGATGGTGACGATCACCGCGTACCCGGTGACCCGCGGGCCGCCGTGCCGGAGCACGTTCGAGCAGGCTTCGGTGGCCGCGAGCAGCAGGTCGCCGACGCTGTCGTCGGCCATGCCCACGGACTGCAGGACGCCGCCGAGCACGTGCCGGGTCACCGGCACGCTGAGCGGCTCACGCTGGAAGGTCAGGCAGAACTTCGCCGTCACGGGTGGACCCCCGTTCACCCCTGCGGCTGACTTCGGCCGAGTCACCTGCGCACGCACCCGCCTCCGCGTATCGGGTCCACCATCAGGCCCGGTGGTGAATCACCGGGCCCCTCTGCGAAGGGTTCCCGCACGCGTCGGTCATAACCGTGAAATCCCAGTGTTACACCGGTCCGTTATACGACCGTGCGGTCAGCCGTGACGCACGGAAAACTCTTCGATCACCGGGTTGGCCAGCAGGTCGGCGGCCAGCTTGGCCGCCTGGTCCAGGGCGGCGTCGTCGGCCGGGCCGTCGATCTCGACCTCGAACCGCTTGCCCTGACGCACGCTGGCAATCTCCCCGTAGCCGAGGCGACGGGCCGAATCCGCGATCGCGTCTCCCTGCGGGTCGTGAATTTCGGTCTTCAGCATGACGTCAATAACGACACGGGCCACGTATCCTCCCGGGGCTGGCGGGGCACATATGCTCACATGCATCTGCGCCAGGACCGCAGCGTACGCGATGAGACCCACGCTAGCGGTGGCCCGGGCCGGACTGACAACTTCACAGCGCTCCTGCGCACACCGACCGGCCAGACCTGGCGATCCCAAGCTGGCCCTGAGGATCAAGGAGTGGCACGTGTCCGTCGAAATAGGCGGTTCGTCCGCCGCACAAGAACTCATGCCCTCGGCATCCGCCGCCGCAGCCGGCCTGCCCCAGGCCGCCGGCGCGGCCGAAGAGCTGATTCAGCTCCTGACCCCGGAGGGTCAGCGGGTCCAGCACCCCGACTACCCGCTCGACGTCTCGGCCCGCGAACTGCAGGGCCTCTACCGCGACCTGGTGCTCGTCCGCCGGCTGGACACCGAGGCCATCGCCCTGCAGCGCCAGGGCGAGCTGGGCCTCTGGGCGTCTCTGCTAGGCCAGGAGGCGGCGCAGATCGGCTCGGGCCGCGCGCTCAGCCCGCAGGACATGGCCTTCCCGACCTACCGCGAGCACGGTGTGGCCTGGTGCCGGGGAGTCGACCCGCTCAAGCTGCTCGGGCTGTTCCGTGGCGTCAGCCACGGCGGCTGGGACCCGGCCGAGCACAACTTCCACCTGTACACGATCGTGATCGGCAGCCAGACGCTGCACGCCACCGGGTACGCGATGGGCATCCAGCGTGACGGGGCCACCGGGGGCAGTACCAGCGAAGACGGTGCCAGCGAAGACAGGGGCGAGGCGGTGATCGCCTACTTCGGCGACGGCGCCACCAGCCAGGGTGACGTGAACGAGGCCTTTATCTGGGCCTCGGTCAACAACGCGCCGGTGGTGTTCTTCTGCCAGAACAACCAGTGGGCCATCTCCGCGCCGCTGGAGCGGCAGAGCCGGATCCCGCTCTACCAGCGGGCCCGCGGGTTCGGTTTCCCCGGCGTGCGGGTGGACGGCAACGACGTGCTGGCCTGCCTGGCCGTGACCCGGGCCGCGCTGAAGGCCGCCCGCGAGGGCCAGGGCCCCACGTTCATCGAGGCGTTCACCTACCGGATGGGCGCGCACACCACCACCGACGACCCGACCCGGTACCGGATGGCGGCCGAGCTGGAGGCGTGGAAGCTGCGCGACCCGATCGAGCGGGTCAAGGCCTACCTGCTGCGCAGCGGAGCCGCCGACACCGCCTTCGTGGAGCAGGTCGACGCCGAGGCGGACGAGCTGGGCGCCTGGCTGCGCGAGGCCTGCCGGGCCATGCCGGACCCGGCGCCGCTGTCCATGTTCGAGAACGTCTACGCCGGACCGCAGCCGATCATCGACGCGGAACGGGACACCTACGCCGCGTACCTGGACTCGTTCGCGGACGCGCCACCGCCGGAGGAGCCGGACCCGGGCCACCCCAAGCCGGTCCAGCCCGCGGTGGCGCAGGCCTTCGCCCGGGGCGGGGAGGCACAATGACCACGCTCACGCTGGCCCGGTCGCTGAACGAGGGTCTGCGCAAGGCGCTGGAGGACGACCCCAAGGTGCTGATCATGGGCGAGGACGTCGGCAAGCTCGGCGGCGTGTTCCGGATCACCGACGGCCTGCAGAAGGACTTCGGTGAGAGCCGGGTCATGGACACGCCGCTGGCCGAATCCGGGATCGTCGGCACCGCGATCGGGCTGGCCCTGCGGGGCTACCGGCCGGTGTGCGAGATCCAGTTCGACGGCTTCGTCTACCCGGCGTTCAACCAGATCGTGTCGCAGCTGGCCAAGATGCGGTACCGGTCCCGCGGCCAGGTGGCGCTGCCGGTGGTGATCCGCATCCCGTTCGGCGGCGGCATCGGCGCGGTCGAGCACCACAGCGAGTCGCCCGAGGTGCTGTTCGCCCACACCGCCGGGCTCCGGGTGGTGGCCTGCTCCAGCGGGCCCGACGCGTTCACCATGATCCAGCAGGCGATCCGCAGCGACGACCCGGTGATCTTCTTCGAGCCCAAACGCCGGTACTGGGAGAAAGCCGAGGTCGACACCGCGGCCGCGGTCAGCGACGCGCTGCCGCTGGACACCGCGCGGGTCGTGACCGAAGGCACCGACGTGACCCTGCTGGCCTACGGCCCGATGGTCAAGGTGGCCACCGACGCCGCCGCCGCGGCCGCCGGCGACGGCCGCAGCATCGAGGTGATCGACCTGCGCTCGCTGTCCCCCCTGGATCTGGCCACGGTGGCGGCCTCGGTCCGCCGCACCGGGCGCTGCGTGGTGGTGCACGAGGCCCCGGTGTACGCCGGCCTGGGGGCCGAGATCGCGGCCCGGGTGACCGAGGAGTGCTTCTACTCGCTGGAGTCCCCCGTGCTGCGGGTCGGCGGGTTCTCCATCCCGTACCCGCCGTCGCGGAACGAGGATCACTACCTGCCCGACCTGGACCGGGTGCTGGATGCCGTCGACCGCACCTTCGCGTACTGAAGGAGGAGCCTGATGACCGAGCGCAAGCAGTTCCGGCTCCCCGACGTCGGGGAGGGCCTGACCGAGGCCGACATCGTGACCTGGCGGGTCAAGCCGGGCGATCAGGTCTCTATCAACCAGGTGATCGTGGAGATCGAGACGGCCAAGGCCGTGGTCGAGCTGCCGTCCCCGTACGAAGGGGTGGTCGCGCAGCTGCTCGTGGACGAGGGGCAGAGCGTCGACGTGGGCACCCCGATCATCGCCGTGGATACCCCGGGTCCCGATTCCCCCATTAAAAATAATAAAATGGTCCCAGCGGACCCGGTACCGGCCGCTCCGGAGCGGCAGCCGGTGCTGGTCGGGTACGGCGTCAAGACCGCGACGACCAGCCGCCGCCCGCGCAAGACCACCCCGATGGTCCCCGGGGCCGCGCCCGCCGCGGTCACAGGGACCCCCACAGCCCCAGCGCCCGCGACCGCAACGCCAGTCAATTTGGGCCCGACGGCTACGGCCGTGCGGGATAAAAACGGCGGCGGCCCGGCGCGGGGCCCACCCCCCCG
>CAXUJF010000212.1:0-5540 GCA_964250865.1 uncultured Streptosporangiaceae bacterium | reverse complement strand
CGGGCGCTGGCCAAACCGCCCGTCCGCAAGCTGGCCCGGAATCTGGGTGTCGACCTGAGCCAGCTCAGCGGCACCGGCCCGGCCGGGTCCATCACCCGGGACGACATCCAGCACGCCGCGGCCCAGCCGGTCACCGGAGTGCCGGCCGACCAGCCGACGGTGGGCCAGTTGACGGTGGGCCAACCGGCACTGGGCCAGCCGGCACTGGCCGCAGCCGCTGGCGCCGTCCCCCGTGAGGAGCGGGTGCCGGTCCGCGGCGTGCGCAAGCACACCGCCGAGGCCGTGACCGGCAGCGCGTTCACCGCGCCGCACGTCACCGAGTTCCTCGAGGTCGACGTGACCGGGACGATGGAGGCGCTGGCCCGGCTGCGCGCGCTGCCGGAGTTCGACGGCGTGCGGATCTCCCCGCTGCTGTTCGTGGCCCGGGCGCTGCTGGTCGCGGCCCGCCGGCATCCCATGATCAACTCCAGCTGGGACGCCGACGCGCAGGAGATTGTGGTCCGGCACTACGTCAACCTGGGCTTCGCCGCCGCCACCGACCGCGGCCTGCTGGTGCCGAACATCAAGGACGCGCAGGCGCTGTCGCTGCCCGGCCTGGCCCGCGCCTTCGCCGATCTCACCTCGACCGCACGGGACGGCCGATGCTCTCTGGCCGAGCTGACCGGAGGTACGATCACCATCACCAACGTAGGAGTGTTCGGAGTGGATGCTGGCACGCCGATCCTGACGCCGGGCGAGGCCGCCATCCTCGCCTTCGGGCGGATCAGGAAGGCCGCCTGGGTGCACGACGACCAGCTCGCCGTGCGCCAGGTGACCACGTTGTCCCTGTCGTTCGACCACCGCATCGTGGACGGGGAGCTGGGCTCGGCCGTGCTCCGCGACGTCGGCCAGATGCTGGAAGACCCGGTCCGCATGCTGGCCTGGGCCTGATCGCGAACGAGTGGAGAAGCCCGATGCGTGACCGCCCAAGGTCTGACGGCACTGCCGCTGGCCTGCTGACCGGTAACGACCTTGCTGGCCCGTCCGCAGCTTGGCGGCAGGCCCCCTCGCTGGGTAAGGCCATCCGCGCGCTGATCTTCGTGACCGGCTTCCTCGGCCTGCTCTGGCTGATCCAGCTGATCAACTGGGCCGACAGTTACGATCTGAACCCGCGGTTCGGCATCATGCCGCACCAAGAGAGCCACCTGGGCGACATCTTCACCTCCCCGCTGCTGCACTTCAACTGGCAGCACCTGGAAGGCAACTCGCTCCCGTTCCTGGTGCTGGGCTTCCTGGCCGCCTACCGTGGCATCACGCGCTTCGTCGCGGTGACCCTGATCGTGGCCACCACCAGCGGTCTGGCCGTCTGGTTCTTCCAGTCCAGCAGCGAGCTCACCGTGGGGGCCAGCGGGCTCATCTTCGGCTACTTCGGCTACGTGCTGGTGCGCGGCCTGTTCGACCGCAACCTGGTCGACGTGATCGTGGGCGTGCTGGCCGGCATCGCCTACGCCGGCATCCTGGCCGTCGCCATCCCCGGCAACCCCGGCATCAGCTGGATCGGCCACGCCGGCGGCCTGGCCGGCGGGGTGCTGGCGGGCTGGGTGCTGCGCAGCCGGCGGCCGGCCAAGCCTCAGACACCCCGGGTGAAGACCGCTCCCGCTCCCACCCTGACCAGCAATCCTCGGGCCACGCTGCACCAGGAACTCGACGACATGGGGCTCTGATGATCCGGCACACCGTCATGTTCACCTGGAAAGACGACGCCACCGACGTCCAGAAGAAGCGGGTGGCCGAAGAGCTGTCGCGGCTGCCCGGCGTGGTCCCGTCCATCCGCGCCTACGCCATGGGCACCGACATCGGCGTGAACGACGGCAACTGGGACTTCGCCGTCAGCGGTGACTTCGACGACCTGGACGGCTACATCGCCTACCGCGACGACGCCACGCACCAGGCCATCATCGCCGAACACGTCCAGCCCATCATCGCCACCAGGGCCGCCGTCCAGTTCGAACACTGAGTCGGCCCGGCGTGGCGGCCTCAGACAACAAGCCCGATGGCGCCATCGAGCTGCTGTAGGTGGCTTGATCAAGTCGCACCTGGGCGATTGGCCATCCTCGCCGACTGAGGGTCGAAGCCCGCTACTCGCTCTGATTTGTAGCGGCATGCACATCGGGGCACATTGCTGCGAGATCTGACCAGCTGGTCGGCAAGCTAGGTCCGGCTAAAGTCGGTCCGGGTCGGCGAGTCGCTCAGTGACATCCTCGGTGTGAACTAGTGGCATCCGGGTCGATGTAGGTCAGTGGCGCTGGTCAGCGGCCCGAGGCGGTCGTAGAAGGTCGATGCTGGACGGTTAGGTTGCTGTACTCCCCTGTTGTACTGGACGCCTCTTTACATCGAGAGGCAGGGAGGTCACGGAAGGTCGTTGACGCAGCTCGTCGGCCTGCAAAGATGTTGAGGATCGGCAGAGGTTGCTGTGGTTGCTGCACTTTATTGCTGCACAACTTCAGCGGAGCAGCACCACCGACTCCTTGACTCGCAGGCAGCTTGCGGGGCAAAAGTACTTGCGACAACGCCAAGCAGTGACCGAAGGACGGATGTGCACTAGGAAGTCCGCTAGTGTAAAGGTCGATTGTCATTCAGCTAGCCACTCAAACAGTGACTTCTTGCAGGTCAGGGTAAGCGAAGCGGGCAGGGCAGGCCTCTTCTTAGTGGGTTACCCGTGGTTAGTGTTGAAGCGTCAAGTTTCGCGGGTCGCTGGCGCAACTGATGCCCCCTCATTACCATCTTGAAGTAGAGATGACGGCTGAACAGCACGATCGAAGGCCTCAAAAACTGGAGAACAAGTGTCCGATGTGACTAAGAAATCAGTAATTAAAAATCTCGACGATCTCGCAGAAATTACGCTGGGGGAAATTTTTGAGAACAAACTTCTAGTGCTTGATGCAATTAATCGCATTATTCCAGAGGCAGACCGTAAATCCTTTTCAAGCTATTCCTTTGGTTCCGCTCTCTAATCCAACTAGATGAGAATAATCCTAAGCTGCCGTTAGTCAATTATGGAAGAAGTTTTGTAGTAATAAAACTAGGATAGTTGTGCAAAAGAGAACAAAAAGAAATAAATGGTTTTTTGTAACGCCGATGCTATTTTTCACGCTAGCTTTCATTTTTCTTACATGGGCAGTGATTCGGCTTAATCTTCCGCCATCAGTTCTATCTAGATGGCCTTGGAAAGTTCAAATTTTGGACGTTCAGTCCGCTACAACTGCGCTGACCATTACAGGAGGCCTGATACTTGCTCGTGCACAATATGCTAACACCGTAAAACCAATGATAGGGTGGTTGGGAGCTGTAGAGCAAACAACCGCGTATTCAAATCGGCATATCTGGCCTGTTGATCTTATAA
Source organism: uncultured Streptosporangiaceae bacterium (assembly GCA_964250865.1). Classification (GTDB taxonomy): domain Bacteria; phylum Actinomycetota; class Actinomycetes; order Streptosporangiales; family Streptosporangiaceae; genus Bog-532. The sequence continues at coordinate 2,158 of CAXUJF010000212.1, read as the reverse complement.
ATGGTTGCTCGACCCCAGCTTATTTTAGAGCCGACGGATATTTTTTGTTGCTTAAAGCCAGGCAGGTGACCGATTTCGAAGAGTCGAACGTTAACTGGGTTACGCGAGACGATATCATCGCTTTTCTGGAGACAATGGATGTCCGTCACGGATTGGACTATGAGCTAAACTACTTGGGTCCCTCCTTGCCTCTCTCACTTTCAAGCCCAATTTTTCGGCTTGCTCTTTTTACGCCAAAAGCAATGCATGCCATAGATGATCTATTAATTCTTGTTAGGGCGAAAGATCTTGTAGGCGACGTCCACGAGCGGATTATTTATTGCATGCGTGGCGCAGACCGAAATCCTAAATAGGCCGGTCGAAGCATATTAGGCTCTGCGGGTTGCCACCGTTTACTAGTGTCTTGCAGCAGGTTGCTGGCGCTGGGCGACAGGACGGAACAAGCCGACCTGTAGGCCGGGTCTTGCGCCCGAGTGCTTCGGACCTCGGTGACGTGTTGGTCCATACTGTCTGACCTGCGGATGATTTTGGTATTCGAACTGACAGCGTATTACTTGTGTCGCCTGCGGCCAGATCGTCCGTTATTGTTCGCCGGAATCCGGGCTGGTTTGCACCGGTCGTCACTCAGTTAGTCACTCATTAGGCCCGCGTAGCTGACGCTTAATACTGCAACGGCACTTGCATGATCCTTTTGGGATCATGGCGTCATGGTGGTGGATCTGGTCGCGGCGGAACTGGATGGCTTGCATGAGCGGATCGCGGGCCGGTTCGGCCGGGCGGAGCCGCGGGCGCGGGTGCGGGAGTATGTGTCCGGGCTGGTCGCGGGGCTGGAGCGGAAGAACGGCTGGTCGCTGGCCGAATGGGCGGGCGAGGTCGGCCCGGATGGCATGCAGCGGCTGCTGCGCCGCGCGGACTGGGACATTGACGGGGTCCGTGATGACGTCCGGGACTACGTGATTGAGCAGCTGGGCGACCCCGGCGGGGTGCTGATCGCTGATGAGACCGGCTTCATCAAGAAGGGCACGAAGTCGGCGGGCGTGCAGCGCCAGTATTCGGGGACGGCGGGGCGGACGGAGAATTGCCAGGTCGGGGTGTTCCTGGCCTACGCCTCGGTGCATGGGCATGCACTGATTGACCGGGAGCTGTACCTGCCGCAGTCCTGGACGGCCGGCCGGGACCGGTGCCGGGCGGCGGCCATCCCCGATGACGTTGATCTGATCACCAAGCCACGGCAGGCGCAGGCGATGATCGGCCGGGCGATCAAGGCGGGAGTGCCGTTCTCCTGGTTCACCGCCGATGAGGCCTACGGGCAGGCCAAGTACCTGCAGGCCTGGCTGGAAGAGCGGGACGTGTTCTACGTAATGGCCATCCGGCGCAGCGACACCCTGACCACCACCAGCGGCGAGCAGCGGGCCGATACGCTCATCACAGCCGCGCCCGCCCGGTCCTGGCAGCGGCTATCCACCGGGCTGGGGGCGCACGGCCTGCGCGAGTTCCACTGGGCCCGGATCCCGGTGGGCGCCCGGCCAGAGCCTTCTGGGTCGGCGGCGACCGGGCTGATCCTGAGTCCCCTAAGTTTCGGCGGCGGGCGGCGTCATCAGGATAGAAGCTACTGGGTGTGGCCGCTGCCACCGCCTGGACCGCTCGTCTTGGCCTGCGAATGGGCTGCCTTCGATCTTGGCGAGAAGCGTGTCCAAGTCGACGCTCAGCTGATCTTGGACGCTGCGAAGCACCATGTCCAGATGTGGCCACAAAGGGGCTGATGCCCATCCTCGCCAGGGGCAGCATGTCGCGGGTGCGTGTTCTGGACACCTTGGAGACCGATCGCCTCATCCTTCGCCGTAACAGGGTGGGCGATGCCGCTATTTATCGCCAGTTGTGGACTGAGCGGGATCTGCGGGTGCCGCCGCACCGGCGGATCAACTCCGAGGGCCGGCCGGCCGTGGAGGACATCGCTGCGCAGATACGCGCGGAGCGCGGGGAGCCGGGGCCAGGGCTACTGGCGGTGGAGCGGAAGGGCACGGCCGGCGTCATCGGGTATTGCGGGCTGATCATGGGCGGGAACGGCTCGTCTGATGAGCCTGAGCTGGCCTACGAGCTGTTGCGCGCGGTTCACGGTTGCGGTTACGCGACTGAGGCAGGCCGGGCCGTGGTCGCG
>CAXUJF010000211.1:7324-9297 GCA_964250865.1 uncultured Streptosporangiaceae bacterium | reverse complement strand
CTGGAAGCCGCGCCATGACACCCTTGTGGCTGTGCCGGGCGCGGCTGCGGCGGGCCGGGGACGGGCTGCTGGTGGGGGCCGGGTACCGGCTGCCGGTCCCGGTGGCCCCGGCGTTCTGCCTGGGCAACGTGCTGGTCACCCGGTGGGACGATGAGCGGTTCCGTGGCCAGGCGCGGCTCTTCACGCACGAGGCCCGGCACGCCACCCAGTACGCCTGGTGCGGCGGCCTGCCCATGCTGCCGCTGTACGGGGCGGCGGCCCTGGTGTCGTGGGCCCTGACCGGGGACTTCGGGGCCCGGAACGTGTTCGAGCAGCAGGCCGGGCTGGCCGACGGCGGGTATTCGCCGAAGCCGCTGCGACCCCGGCTGCGCGCCATCGGGCTGGGTACGCGGACCACCGAGCCGGGCAGTAGGTCGTTGAATTCGTAGAGTCTGCCGGACTGGCCGAACTGGCCGACGCCGAGGGGGACGCAGGGGACGCCCAGGGCGGAACCGAGCCAGGCCATGGCGTGCGAGGCGGCGTCGTGCACGGTCACGATCGGGGCGCGCTCGGGAAAAGCGGCCCGGAGCGCCCCGGGGATGGACGGCGTGGCCGCGGTACGGATGCCGTGCCGCAAGGTGCGCTGCCAGGACGCGTGCAGCCGGCCAGCGAGGTGATGTCGACGACGTGGGCGGCGATGCCCTCCTCAGCCAGTTCCGCTTCGGCGTCGCCCAGCAGGGCTATGAACCGGGACCGGGGCCGCCCGCCAGCCACAGCACCCGGCGCTGGATCTCGTCCAGCACGTCCAGATCGACGGCGGTGCTCCCGGTCACGGCGGTGGTCTCCGGCAGGACCAGGTCACTCATGCCGCGCCCCCGAAAGGGCCGAGAACGGTGACCCCATCGACAGGACGCTGAACAGCGAGCCGATGGACAGCGCGGAGAACAGCGAGCCCAGCGAGGCGAACGAGCCGATCGAGGCGACCGAGCCCGCGGAGCCGATCGACAGCACCGAGCCGGCCGAGCCGATGGACAAGATCGAGCCGGTGGAACCGATCGACAGGATGGAGCCGGAGGAGCCGATGCTCAGGAGCGATCCAGCGCTATCGCCCTGACCGGGGTTTTTCGCCATGAGGGCATTGTGCCCTGCGGGCCGGTCCCAGCGGAATGTCGGTAGGGCCTGATAGGACGGTGAGCATGACCGACGCGGCGATTCGGTACGGAGCGGTGCTGCCCGGTGGCACAGCCCCGGAGCAACTGGAGCAGGCCGAGCTGGCCGAGCGCGCGGGCTGGGACGGCGTGTTCTCCTGGGAGACGGGCTACGGGGTGGACCCGTGGACGCTGCTGGCCGCGATCGCGGCGCGGACCAGCCGGGTCAAGCTGGGCACCATCCTCACCCCGCTGCCGTTCCGCCGGCCGTGGAAGCTGGCCAGCCAGCTGGCCACGCTGGACCAGCTGTCGGGTGGCCGGGCCATCGTGGCCGTCGGGCTCGGCGCGCTCGGCGATGAGCTCCCGGACACCGGCGAGGAGACCGACCTGAGGACCCGGGCGGCCCGGCTGGACGAGGGCATCGACCTGATGCAGACCGTGTGGCGCGGCGGCGGCCGGTACGACGGTGAGCACTACCACTACCGGGCCGGAACGTTCGACCTGGCCGCCATGGTGCGGCCGGTGCAGCAGCCGATCCCGATCTGGGTGGCGGCGCGCTGGCCGCGGCCCAAGTCGCTGCGCCGGGCGCTGCGGTGCCAGGGCATCCTGCCCGAGTTCATGTCGGAGGGACGGGAGCAGCAGCCGGACGACGTCCGGGCGCTGCGGGCCTGGCTGGCCGAGCACGAGGCGCCAGACGGCTTGGACGTGGTGACCGACGGCGAGACGCCGGCCAACGACCCGGCCGCGGCCGCGGTGCAGGTCGCGGCCGGGGCCGACGCGGGCCCGCCCGGGTGGGTGGAGAGCCGGTGGGGGCTGCCGGACCCCGCGGCCGAGCGGTTCAAGGCG
>CAXUJF010000211.1:0-7314 GCA_964250865.1 uncultured Streptosporangiaceae bacterium | reverse complement strand
GTGTAGATCACGTTGGTCAACCAGTAAAACAAAAAAGAGCGGATCAAGGCGATGACCGAGCGGCTGGCCGCGGGCCCACCGCGAAGTTAGGGCCGGGCGCGGAGCTAGCGCCGACCCGAAGGCAGCGCGGCCGCGTAGGGACGGGGTTCGCGGCGCAGCCAGGCCCGGAAACCACGCCGCGGCGGGCGGGCGGTGATGTTGCCGCTGCCGACGTGGCCGGACACCTCGATCCGCAGCCGGGCCGGGACGCTGTCGCCCCACGGCGCCTTGACCTTCACGTCGCCGGAGCGCACGGACACCTCATCGATATCCACCACGATCCCGGGCTTGGTGATCAGCGTCAGGTTGCCGCTGCGCACCTCGGCCTCGATCTGCAGGATGGGCCAGGTCACCTCGGCCTCGGTGAAGTCGAGCTTGCCGTCGCCGCTGCGGACCTTCACCTCCATCCGCTGCGGCACGGCCCAGCGGCCAGCGCGGCGGGGGGTGCCGCCGCCGGTGTCGATCCGCACCACGTCTTTGGGCCGCCGCGCGGCCACACCCGACCCGGCCGGCAGGTCGGCGCCCAGGGCCGCGAGCTGGCCGTAGGTCCGGGCGGTCAGGGCCGCTTCCCCCCGCTGCTCGAGCTCCTCGCCGTGCAGCCGGCCGTCCCCGCCCGCCACCCGCAGCTGCTCGACGACCTGGTCCCGGTCCTCATGCGAGGCCCGCAGGCTCTGCCGCTGGACCAGGTTACTCCCGAGCGCATCCGGCACCGCCTCATCCGCCATGGCAGAAACCTTAGAGGGAACCGGCATTCGCGCACTCCCGCGCGCCGGGGTCAGGGGCCGGTCTCGATGTACTCGATGACCGCACCGTCGGGGTGGCGGGCGATCAGGCGGGCGCCGTTGGGGTCGGGTGATGGGCCCTCCACGACCTCGCCGCCCGCCGCCTCCAGTGCGGACAACACCGGGCGGGATGGCCGGTCATGGCCCGGAGGTATAGGGCTGGGGGTCGCCGCGCAGCCATTCCCTGAGGTTGCGGCGGGGTGGCCGGGCGGTCAGGTCGCCGACCTCGATCGTGCCGGTCACGGTGACGGTGAGGTGGTCGGCCTGGCCCAGGGTGAGGCCGGGCTGGGCGTTGGGGCCGTCCGCGGCCCAGGGCGCGTCGACCTTCACGCTGCCGCTGTCGACCATGAGGTCGCGGGTGTGCACGTCGATCCCGGGCCGGGTGATCAGGGTCAGGCTGCCGCCTCGGACGCGGGCCTCGATGTCGAGAGTGGGCGAGGTGATCTCGGCTTCGGTGAAGTCCAGGACCACGCTGCCGCTGTCGACCCGGACCACCAGCTCGGACGGCACCCGCCAGCGGCCGTCCCGCTTGGCCTGATACAGCTCGGACTCGATCCGGTCCCGGTCGTTCAGCTCGATGGCCGCCGAGCTCAGCGGGGACGGGCCGGGCAGGTCGGCCAGCAGGGCGTCCAGGTCACCGAGGGTGCGGGCCGACAGCGCCGCCGTCGTCCGGTCGTCCACCTCACCAGGGTCCAGGCGGCCCGCGGCGCCGGCTTGCTGGAGCCGCCGGACGATAGCGGCCCGGTCGTCGTGGGAGGCACGCAGCTTCCTGGTCGCCACCTCTCCGCCAGAATGTGCTTCCGGGGGTCCATCAGCCATGAGACAAAACTTAGTGGTGGAGCGAAGGAGACGGCAGCGTGGCATTGGAGATCAAGCGGTTGCACCTGTCCACCGTGACGCCGCCGGGGACGCAGGCCCAGTGGCCGGTGCACGGGTTCGTAGTGACCTTCCCGGGCGGTGCGGCGCTGGTCGACACCGGCGTCGGCGGCCCCCAGGGCGTGCAGGACGACTGGCGGGCGGTCAACGTGGCCGCGGCCGACGCGCTGGCCGGGCTGGACCTGAGCCCGGCCGACATCAGCCTGGTCATCAACACCCACCTGCACTTCGACCACTGCGGGCAGAACGCCGTGTTCAAGCACGCCGCGTTCCACGTGCAGCGGGCCGAGCTCGTGCGCGCCCGGCGGGAGGCGCCCTACCTGGCCGACTGGTTCGACTTCGCCGGCGCCCGGTTCGAGCTGCTGGACGGGGACACCGAGATCGTGCCGGGGCTGTCGGTCATGAGCACGCCCGGGCACACCGCCGGGCACCAGAGCGTGGTCATCCGGGGCGCCGACGGCGACGACCTGCTGATCGGCGACGCGGCCTACACGCCGCGGCTGTACTCCGGGCCGGACGACCAGCAGCTGCCGCCGGGACAGGCCGCGGACCGGGACGCCTGGGAGGCCTCACGCGGCCGGATCCGGGCCAGCGGAGCGGCCCGGGTGCACTTCTGCCACCACACCCATGTGATCCACGCCTAGGGCGGCCGGGGGGTGATGCTCGTCTGGGGCGACCGGTGCGATGTTCGTCTGGGGTGGCCACGGCAGGTTTAATCGGTTACCCCAGGTAAAGGGTGATCACATGGCTTCTCCCTTGCGCTGTTTGGTCACCGGGGCGACCGGCTACATCGGCGGCCGGCTGGTACCCGAACTGCTCGCCGCCGGTTACACCGTCCGCTGCATGGCCCGCGATCCGGGCAAGCTGGCCGACCGGCCCTGGTCGGACGACATCGAGGTGGCCAAGGCCGACGTGAGCGATGCGGCCGCGCTGCGCGAGGCCCTGGCCGACTGCGACGTGGCCTACTACCTGATCCACTCGCTCGGCACCGGGTCGTCGTTCGAGCAGCGCGACCGGGACGCGGCCCGGGCCTTCGCCGACGCGGCCCGGGAGGCCGACGTCAAGCGCATCGTCTACCTGGGCGGCATGATCTCCGGCCAGGAAGGTGACCTGTCGCCGCACCTGCGCTCCCGGGCCGAGGTCGGGGACATCCTGCTGGACAGCGGCGTGCCGACCGCGGCGCTGCAGGCGGCGGTGATCATCGGCAGCGGGTCGGCCTCGTTCGAGATGCTGCGGTACCTCACCGAACGGCTGCCCGCGATGATCACCCCCAAGTGGGTGACAACCCGGATCCAGCCGATCGCCGTCCGGGACGTGCTGCGTTACCTGGTCGGCGCGGCCACCTTGCCCGCGGACGTGAACCGCCGGTTCGACATCGGCGGCCCGGACGTGCTGACCTACGCCGACATGATGCGGCGCTACGCCGCGGTGGCCAAACTGCCGCCCCGGCTGCTGGTGTCGGTCCCGGTACTCACCCCGTCGCTGTCGTCGCACTGGGTCGGGCTGGTCACTCCGGTGCCCAGCGGCCTGGCCCGGCCGCTGGTGGAGTCGCTGCGGGTCGAGGTGGTGGCGGCCGAGCACGACATCGCGCAGTACATCCCGGACCCGCCGGAGGGCCTGCTGCCACTGGACCGGGCCGTCGAGCTGGCCCTGACGCACACCCGGGAAGGCGACGTGTCCACCCGCTGGACGTCGGCCAGTATCCCCGGGGCGCCCAGCGATCCGCTGCCCAGCGACCCGAACTGGGCCGGCGGCTCGCTGTACGTGGACGAGCGGACCAGCGTGGTCGACGCCCCGCCGGAGGCGTTGTGGCGGGTGATCGAAGGTATCGGGGGCACCAGCGGCTGGTACTCGTTCGACGCCGCGTGGGCGGTGCGCGGGGTGCTGGACCGGCTGGCCGGCGGGGTCGGCCTGCGCCGTGGCCGCCGGGACCCGGTGCACCTGCGCCCGGGCGACGCGCTGGACTTCTGGCGGGTGGAGGCGATCGTCCCGGGCGAGCTGCTGCGGCTGCGGGCGGAGATGAAGCTGCCCGGGCTGGCCTGGCTGGAGCTGCACGTCGGCCGGGACGACGACGGCCGGACCACCTACCGGCAACGGGCCATCTTCCAGCCCCACGGCCTGACCGGGCACGCCTACTGGCGCTCGATCTCGCCGTTCCACGGCGTGGTGTTCGGCGGCATGGCCAAGAACATCACCGCCGCGGCCGAAAAGGCCGCCGCCCAGCCCGAGCGGCAGGCCTCCTGACCCGAGGTTCTGGCCACCGAATCCCGGCGCAGGGTCGTCGATGCCGCCGTCACCGCGCTTCGGCAGCGCGCTTGATGGCGTCCCGTCCCTCCAGGGTGTCCATCAGGCTTTTGAGCGACGGATCGGCGATGATATGCGCTCCGTTATTGACCTTTTGCTCAGCGACAAAGTGTGAGCCACCGTCGACCGATTTGATGTCCCAGTCGGCGTGCTGCTGCTGCCACCGTTGGGCTCGGATTAATTGCTCAACCGGGTAATTGCCTGCCACGGTCCCTGACCACCTATTCGTTCTGAGTGCCGTTCACAACTCACGATCCCGGGACCGGGCCGAGTTACGCTAGGTGGCGAGAATCGACGCCCCGATCTGCCACAGCCGACCGAAGGGTCGCCACACATGGCTAGACGTGATCCGGCCGCCAGCCCGCCCGCGTTCCTGGGTGCTGAGCTGCGGCGCGCCCGGCTGACCGCTGGCTTCAGCTCCCAGGAGGCCTTAGCGGCCAAGCTCGGCTTTGACCGGACGGTCGTCGCCAAAGCAGAGACGGGCGAACGGCCTCCAACTCAAGACGTCCTTGAGGCCTGGAGCGCGGCCTGCGCTCTTGACTCGGATCTCTTCGCGCGCCTGGCCGCACTGGCCAGGTCGGCCAACGGGCCGGTACCGACGTGGTTCGAGGATTGGCTGGAAGCCGAGCACGACGCCGTGACGTTGCGACTCTGGTCCCCGATCCTGGTGCCGGGGTTGCTGCAGACGGCCGACTATGCCCGAGAGCTGTTCATCGCGGCAGGCGAAGACTCGGACCGGGCTGACCAGCTCGTTACAGCCAGGTTGGAGAGGCAAGCGATCCTTGATCGCCCCAATCCACCACACGTCGTGGCCATCCTCGATGAGGCTGTCCTGTGGAGGCTCATCGGTACGCCAGCAATCATGGCTGACCAGCTCAACCACCTAGCTAGCCTCTATGACCGCCAGAACATCAGCACTCAGGTAGTCCCTTCAGACACTGCCGGTAATGCTGGGCTCAGCGGTGCATTTGACCTAGCCAGTGGCGATGGCGCGCCTGAAGTGCTCCGCATGGAAGCCGTCGAAGATGTGACGGCCGAAACTCGGTCACTCGTCCACAAGGCAGCAATTACTTTCGATCGTGTCCGCGCCGATGCTCTACCCCGTAAGGCGTCACGCGCACTCGTCTTGGAGGCAGCAGAACAATGGAAGACACGATAGAGACCGGCTGGCGTAAGCCGAGCTACAGCGGCAACGGTGGCGGCAACTGCGTCGAGGTAGCCAACGCAGCCCGTACCGTGGCTGTCCGCGACTCCAAAGACCAGGATGGGCCACGGCTGGCGATCCCGGCCAGCCAGTGGCGCGCGTTCCTTGGCCGCGTACAGCGGGCCGGCTAAGTCCTCATACGCCCCCGTCGGCCTGGTGCTGGCGGGGGCGTGCTGCCCACGGCGGACTAGCTAGACAGCTTCGGCGGCGCGCTTGATGGCGGCCAGGGTGACGGGGATGCCGTGGTGCGCGGCGCTGGTGCGCTCGGCGATCTGAGCCTCGGCATCGGCGCCGTAGCGGCCGTGGAAGCCTTCGATGCCCTTGGGCAGGAAGTGCCACGTCTCGGTGAGCTCGGTGCCGCCGCCGGCCGGGGCGAATAGGTAGCTCCAGCGCACCCAGCCGTTGTTGACCTCGAAGGCGAATTCGCGCCCTGGATCGGCCGCGACCACCTGGGATCGGGTCTCCCAGGTCCGCTCGGGGGTCTGGTTCCGGCCGGTGAACCAGGCGCCGGGGTGCGGTCCGGCACCGTCGTCCCACCAGCAGGCCTGGCAGATCGGGCTCCACTCCCCCATCCGGGTCACGTCCGAGACCAGGTCGTAGAGCTTCTCCGGGGCGCAGGCGACCAGGATCGAGTCCCGGTAACTGAGCTCGCTCATGAGCCTCAGTATGGCCGTCCGGGGCGGTGCGGTCCTGGTCATGGCCGTTACTGTGCGGGAGCCGTCCGGGGGCGGGACGCAGCGGCTCTCTCTCCGGGCGACCGTCCCGGCGCGGTCCGGACCACTTGGCCCGAACGGGGTCGACGGCGTAGGCCACCAGATAAGCGGCTCTTTCGTAGTTGACCCGCCAGCCCACAAAGTCCGGCCAGGCATCGGCCGGGTCCCGTTTCAGCGGGAAGTCGACCTCCTTCATGCGCTTCACCCCCTCGAGGAACTCCTCGTACGTCAGGGTGATGCCGTCCTCCGGATCCGCCTCGTCGGGAATTTCGAAACCCATGGCCTGGCCGATCCGGCGGAAGCAGTCGAACCCGCTGCGCAGGCACAGCCGGGCGGGCACGTTCGGCGCGTCCTCGGGCGACAGCGACAGGAACAGGGCCGCGGAGTCCAGCACGGCCAGCAGGGCGGTGACCCAGGAGGACTTGGGCCGCGGCGAGCGGAACCGGACCAGCGGCAGGTAGGTGGTGTGGCTCTCGGCCACGTCCGCGGCCCATCGTTCCCACTGGGCGTACAGGTCCGGCATCGTGTCGATGGTGGACACACCCGAGCCCAGCCCGTAGTGGGTGCGGGCCAGCAGCTCCGGCCCCCAGGACGGCACCCCGGCCCGGGCGTTCAGCAGCGAGATCTCAGTCTCGCGCCGGTTGAACGCCGCGTACAGGGTGGGCAGGTAGGCGATCTGCAGGGTGATGATGACCAGGCCGGTGGCGGCGGCCAAAAACACCAGCACCGCCGGGACCGAGCCTTGGGGTACGTCGAAGCCCAGGGTGAACAGGGACGAGCCGGCCGTGACGAAGGCGGCGGCCGCCCCATGGGGTTCGAACGGCCACAGCAGCAGTGAGATCCCGAGGTAGGCCACGCCAAGCCAGGCCACCAGCTGGCCAAGCAAGATCGCGGCCGCCTCCACGGCCAGCGTTCGGTCCCGGCGGCTGTCCTCGAGATGATGGACCAGCATCCGGAACAGGCCATCGACGCACGTGTCGGCGAGCTGGGTCAGCCGGCTGCCGACCGGGCGTGACACGATCAGCGCACCGATCACGCTGCTCCACACGATGATCACCAGCACACCGCCGACCACCGCGGCGATCACGCGACCCCAGAGCGGCACGATCATGGGTCCTCCTGGGGGTGCTGCGCGATGTCGAACGGGACGCGGTCGTAAGCTAAGCGTGCCACGGCCGGTCGGGCCGGGTCGTTGAAGGCGGCGCAGAGCCGGGCTACGGCGCCGCTGAATGAGTGCTCGGGCGGTGAACCGTACCCGATGACCAGCGCCTGGCGGCCGGGCTGCCCGGGGCCCGCGTTGATGGCGCGGTAGCGGGCTAGGCCCTCCACCTCCAGGCCGCGGGCAGCGGCCCGGGCCACCACCTGGTCCTCGGTCAGGCCGGGCGGCAGCTCGCAC
>CAXUJF010000210.1:4054-9308 GCA_964250865.1 uncultured Streptosporangiaceae bacterium | reverse complement strand
CCTTGGCCCCGCTCCCCCGGCTCATTACGGTGGTCAGACCGTCTCGGCGGTGGCCCGGACCGAGATGATGGCCAGGGCCATGAACCCGGCGAACCAGGCTCCGATCACGATGAAGGCGATGACCGGTATCGACTGCCCGGTGATGACATCGGCGCCAATGTGGGTGATCTGGTAGGTGGGCAGCACCTTGGCGATCTTCTCCAGGAACCCGCTGACCGGGAAATACAGGCCCCCGAGGATCGACATGCCCAGGTAGATGATCATGGCGATCGGCTGCACGGTGTCCGGCGCGTAGCGGTAACCGATGGCTATCCCCAGAGCGGTGAAGGTCAGCGTGCCGACCCAGATCGCGCCGAAGATGGCGAACCACTGCCAGGTCGCCAGGTGCACGCCGCCGTAGAACCGGCCCAGCAGCAGCACGATGACCACGCTGGGGATGGTGACGGCCATCGAGGCGACGATCTTGCCGACCACGTAGGCGTTGGCGGGCAGCGGGGTGAGCCGGAGCTGGCGGACCCAGCCGTCCTTACGTTCCTGGGCGATCCGCTGAGCGTTGCCCATCAGGGAGCCGCTGATGGCGCCGAGCGCGGCCAGGGTGATCATGTAGTAGGCGGCGTAGTTGACACCCGGGATGGCCTTCGCGTGCTTGATCGACGGCGCGAGGACCAGGTACAGGATCACTGGAATCGCGAGGGTGAAGATGGCGTAGCGCTTGTTGCGCCGCAGCCGCATGACCTCGGCGCGGCCCAGGGCGAGGGTGTTCGTCATCGCAGGGTCTCCTCGGCGTCCGCGAAGCTGGCCTCGGCCGGCTCGCTGGCGTTGTTGTTGTCGTCTTCGGCGGTGATGGCCAGGAAGGCCTGCTCCAGGCCCAGGCTGCTCACCTCGAGGTCGCGCGGCCGGTAGCCCGCGTCCAGCACCGCGTACAGCGTGCGGTCGGAGTCCGACGTCTGGATCTGCACCAGGTCGTGCCGGATCTCCACGTTGACCAGGGCGGGCAGGCCGAGCAGGAATGGCTCGTCGATCTGGTCCAGGTGGAACGAGATGCGCTTGGCCCCGGCCCGGGACTTGATCTCACCCGGCGTGCCGTCGGCCAGCAGCCGGCCCTTGTTGATGACGATGATCCGGTCGGCGGCCTGATCGGCCTCGTCCAGGTAGTGGGTGGCGAACAGCAGGGTCTTGCCCTCGGCCACCTCGACCTTCATGTTGTCCCAGAAGGCCCGCCGGGTCTCCACGTCCATGGCTGCGGTCGGCTCGTCCAGCACGATCAGGTCGCAGTCGCCTACGATGGCCAGCGCGAACCGGACCCGCTGGGTCTGGCCCCCGGACAGCTTGTCCACGCGCTGGTCGGCGAACTGGGCGATCCCGGCCCGCCGCAGCGTCTGGTCCACCGGCTCGGGCCGCGGGTGGAAGCTGGTGACCAGCGTGACCAGCTCGCGCACGGTCACTTCCGGCATCAGGCCACCGGACTGCAGCATCGCGCCGACCCGGCCGTTCTTGATCGCGTGGTACGGGTCGGAGCCGAACATCCGGATCCGCCCGTGGTCCGGCTTGCGCAGGTTCAGCAGCATGTCCAGCGAGGTGGACTTGCCGGCCCCGTTCGGGCCGAGGAAGGCGACCGTCTCGCCGGGCCGCAGTTCCATCGTCAGCCCGTCAACCGCCCGGACCTTCCCGTAGGTCTTGCGGACGTTCTCGAAGGTGACCACCGGAGTACCAGTGGTCCCCATGAGTCCGTGAGTCATCGTGTTCCCTTCCGCGTCGTCACCCGCCGGCCCCTGTCTGGCGGGTATCTCCATTCCACTCAGCGAGCGGTCGGCGCGGCAGTGCCGTGCATCCCCACCCCGTCATGACAGATGTCATGACGGGTCCTATGACGCGGTGGTTTTTGATGCCGGGCGGTTCAGCAGCCGGGCTGGGTCAGCGGCCGACGGCGTAGCCCTGCATGCCGCGCGGGTTGGCGGCGGCGTAGAGCATCCCGCCGCGGCGGGTCACGGCGCTGACCCGGCCGAGCGACCAGGGCGCGGTGACCGAGACCTGGTGACCGCGTCGGCGCAGCTCGGCGATAACAGGCTCGCCCGCGCGGGCCTCGATGTCCAGGCTGCGCGGGGCGGACTCGCGCGGGTAGAACGACGACGGGAAGTGCCGGGTGTGGAACTGGGCCCGGTCGACGGCCTGCTGCAGGTTCATCCCGAAGTGCACGTGGTTCAGGAAGAACGACAGCGCCCACTGGTCCTGCTGGTCACCGCCGGGGGTCCCGAAGGCCAGGTACGGCTCACCCTCGCGCAGGGCCAGGCCGGGCGACAGCGTGGTCCGGGGCCGCTTGCCGGGGGCCAGGCTGGCGGCCAGGCCGGGCTCCAGAGTGAACATCTGGGCCCGGGTACCCAGGCAGAAGCCGAGGGCGGGGATGACCGGTGAGGACTGCAGCCAGCCGCCGCTGGGGGTGGCCGAGACCAGGTTGCCGAACCGGTCGGCCACGTCGACGTGACAGGTGTCGCCGCGCCGGCCGTACCCCATGGTCTGCGCGGTGGTTTGCGCGGTGGGCTCGCCGGTGCCGGGGTCGAGCCGGGGCATGGCGCCCGGGTTCTGGCCGGGGTCGCCGGTGGCCCGGTGCCCATGGCCGTCCTGTGGTAGCTGGCCGCCGACGGCAAACCACGGCAGCTTGGGCTGAGGTCCCTCCGGCCCCAGCGGCGCGCCGGGGATCAGGCCCCCAGAGGCCTCCGAGCCGACCAGGCGGCGTCGTTCGCTGGCGTACTCCGGGGCCAGCAGGGCCGCCATGGGCACGTCGGTGAACGCGGGGTCGCCGTACCAGGCCTCCCGGTCGGCGAACGCCAGCTTGGCGCACTCGACCACGGTGTGGATGTACTCGGGGCTGCCCGCACCCATTCCAGCCAGGTCGAAGCCGGCCAGCAGGGCCAGCTGCTGGAGGAACACCGGGCCCTGGCCCCAGGGCTGGGTCTTGCACACGGTCAGGCCCGCGTAGTCGAAGGTCAGCGGGGCCTCCACCGCTGGCCGCCAGGTGGCCAGATCGTCGTAGGCCAGCAGCCCGCGGTTCGGCCGCCCGGTGACGTCCACCACCTCGGCGAAGTCGAGGTAGCTGGCCACGTCCTCGGCGATGAAACCCGAGTAGAAGATCCGGCGCGCGGCTTCGATCTGCTCGTCCCGGTCCGCGCTGGCCGCCTCGGCCTCGTCGAGCAGCCGCTGGTAGGTGGCGGCCAGCTGCGGGTTGCTGAACCGGGCACCGGGGGCCGGCGCCTCGCCGCCGGGCAGGTACACCTGGGCCGAGCTGGGCCAGTACTCGCGGAACATCTCGGCCATGCCGGCGATCGCGCTGCTGATGGCCGGGACGATCGGGTGGCCGCCGCCCGCGTACTCGATCGCGTAGCTCAGCACGTCGCGCAGCCGGGCCACGCCGTGGTCGCGCAGCAGCAGCATCCAGGCGCCGAACGCGCCCGGAACGCAGGCGGCGAGCAGGCCGTTGCCGGGGATCAGGTCGATGTCGAGCGCGGCGAACGCCCCGGGGGTGGCGGCCTGCGGCGCCGGCCCCTGGCCGCTGATCACGAACGGCTCACCCTGGCGCGTGTCGAAGCCGATGATCGGCACCTCGCCGCCGGGCCCGTTCAGGTGCGGCTCGACGACCTGGAGCACCAGCCCGGCCGCGACCGCCGCGTCGAAGGCGTTGCCGCCCCGTTCCAGGACGGACTGACCCGCGGATGAAGCAAGCCAGTGGGTCGAGGCCACCATGCCGTAGGTGCCGGCCAGTTCCGGCCGGGTGGTGAACTCGCTCGGTCCCGGCACTGCGCCGCCGCCCCTCTAGGTCCGCTTTTCCGGCCATTAGGGCATTCCCAGCCGATCGCTCATCACACCCGGCGCAGCGGCCAGGCCGGTTCCAACCTGATCACCGGCTCCGGTGTCTGAAAGGACGGGAAGGGGGAAAGCCTGCGGCGTGAGAGACACGCGCCACCACGCTTAGTCAGTAAATCACGGGCTGGACGCTACATTGAGTAGCGCTCGACTGGAGCTGCGGGCGGTCTCAGGGTTTACGCGCAGCGGACCGGGGCCAATACGAAGGGTATGGGAATGATCACAAAGCGCTTCCAGATAGGGCTGGGTGGCGTCACCTTGGTGGCGGCGGCGGCGCTGGCCGCCGGTTGCGCGTCGTCGGGAAGCGGCACGTCCGCGTCGTCGTCGGCCTCCTCCGTGCCCTCCTCTAGCCCGAGCGGGGCCGCCAACGGCAGCGGCACGTCAGCGGCGAGCACCCCAGCGACCACGCCAACGTCGAAGTCCTCCGCCGCGACCGGCCTGGCCGCGTGTAACACCGCGAACCTGTCGGTCAGCCTGGTGTCCAACATGGGCGGCGGCGCGGCCGGCAGCACGTACGTGCCGATCCAGTTCGTCAACACCTCCGGCACGGCCTGCGCGATGTACGGGTTCCCGGGCGTCTCGTTCGTCACCGGCCAGAACGGCAGCCAGATCGGCGCGCCCGCGCAGCGCAGCACCAACTCCGGCAAGGTCACGGTGACGCTGGCCGCGAACGCCACGGCCCACGCCTGGCTGCAGATCGCCGAGGCCGGCAACTACCCGGCCTCGTCCTGCCACGTGGCCAACGCGAACTGGCTGAAGATCTACCCGCCGGGCAACACGGCCGCCGCGTACGTCAGCCACGCCTTCCAGACCTGCTCATCGGCCAAGGTCGTGACCATGACGATCGACCCCGTTCGCACCGGTGCGGCGGTTCAGGGCCAACTGCCCTGAGCCTTGCCGGGCCTGCCCGGTAACGTCTGTGGGCATGGATGGTACCGACTTGGGCCCGCGGGTCCGCGCGCTGTGTGACCTCAACGTGGCTGATGCCCGCGAGGCGAGCGGGCGGCACGAGTACGACGGCGTCGTACAGGATCTGTCTCCGGCCGGGGTGCGGGCCGGCCTGGCGGCAATGCGAGCCGCGGGCCAGGCCGCCCCGGCGGAGCCGGATCCGTACGACGAGGCCCACCTGGCCGCGTTCGAGGCGAACGCCGGGGTGGTCTACGAGCAGCTGGAGCTGTACCGCAGCAACCCGCTCCCCCATCTGGGCGAGATGGACCTGGCCTGCTACGACCGGGACTACGCGCCGCAGGCCCAGCGGGACGCCGCCCGCACCGCCCACCTGAGGCGGTGGCCGGAGGCGGCCGAGCACGCGATCGAGGCCCTGGACCGGCTGAGCAAGCCGATCGCCGGGTCACTGGTCAACGCGGTGCGCGGGCGGGCGGCCGGGATCCCGCCG
>CAXUJF010000210.1:0-4044 GCA_964250865.1 uncultured Streptosporangiaceae bacterium | reverse complement strand
TCGGCCACCCGGACGTCGCCCTGGGCGCCCCGGCGCTGACCGCGCTGCTCAGCAGCTCCGAGGCGACCCCGGGCGACCTGGGCCGGCTGGCCGAGGAAGCGGACGCCGAGCGGGACCGGCTGCTGGCCCGGCTGACTGAGGACTGTGCCCGGATCGACCCCAGCCGCCCGGCCCTGGACGTGGCCCGCGAACTGGTCCGCGACCACCCGGACGCGGCGGGGGTGATCGAGGCGGCCCGGGGCTGGACCCAGCGGTCGATCGACTTCACCCGCGAGAAGAACCTGGTGCCCTACTCCGACGGGGAGTGCCTGGTCGGCCCGGCTCCGGAGTCGCGGCGCTGGGCGGTGGCGATGATGTCGTGGAACGCACCGGGCGAGCCGCAGGGCCCGTCCTGGTATCACATCACTCCCCCGGACGAGTCCTGGCCGGACGCCGAAGCCGAGGACTGGCTGGAGATGTTCAGCGCGACCACGCTGCCCGGGATCACCGTGCACGAGGTCGCCCCGGGGCACTTCTCGCACGGCCGGGCGCTGCGCCGGGCCGAAGGCGAGGTCCGGCGCAACCTCCAGTCCATCTCGTTCATCGAGGGCTGGGCCCACTACGCCGAGGAACTGTGCGTGGACGAGGGCTTCGGCGGCGACGACCCCCGGTTCGCGATCGGGGTCTGGCTCGAGGCCCTGGTCCGGGTGACCCGGCTCGCCTCCGCGATCGGCGTGCACACCGCCGGGATGACGGTCGAGGAGTCCGCCCGCCGGTTCGAAGCCGACACCCACCTGGCCGGGCCGGCCGCGCTGTCTGAGGCCAGCCGGGCCACGTTCGACCCGACGTACGGGCGCTACACCTGGGGCAAGCTCGAGATCCTGAAGCTCCGCGAGCACGCCCGCAAGGAGTGGGGCACCGGCTTCACGCTGCACCGCTTCCACACCGCGATGATGTCGCTCGGCTCACCCCCGCTGGGCTTGCTGGGCACGGCCGTCGAGCGCGGCTGAGGCGGGCGCACCGCCACGCGGCGGAGACGCTACGGTGAAGACATCCAACTTGGTTACGGCACGGTAGAGGCAACGACGACGATGGGTTCAGGGCTAGGTCCAAGGTCCCGGCGCGCGGCGGCCGCGCTGGCGGCATGCTTCGCGCTGGTGGCGACGCTGGCGCTGTCCGGCTGCACCTCGCCGGGGTTGGCGAAGATCGCCACCAACAGCGCCTACATCCCGCAGCCGACCACACCGGGCACCACCGTCGCCTACATGGACATCCGCAACGACGCGAAGACCACGGATCAACTGGTCTCCGTGACCACGAGCGTCGGCGGCCGGGTCAGCTTCCTGGCCCCGGACGGCATGACCAGCAGCGGCACCATGATCATGAAGACGGTCTCGGACATCTCCATCCCCAGCCAGGCCATCGTCCGGATGAACCCCAACAGCTTCCGGCTCCGGATCACCGGCGCGGGCCAGATGCAGGGCGGCAAGGACATCATCCTCACGCTGCGGTTCGCGCACGCCGGCAAGGTGACCGTGGTCGCCCTGGTCACCAACCCGGCGTCGGGCGGCGGGAGTTACTTCCTCAACTGAGCGAGGCGGGTGCGGGTCTGCTCGTCCTGGGGCGTGTACACGATGTAGTGCATGCCGGGCACGGCGGAGATCCCCAGCTCGCTGATCGTGAACCGCAGCTCACCGACGTCACCGTCGAGGAAGACCCGTGGCCGCAACTCGGGCTCGGACACCTCGTGCCGGGCCCACAGCTGAGCGAACTCCGGGCTCAGCTCGGCCAGCCGGCGGATGTCCTCCTCCCAGTCCAAGTCCCCGACGTGGGCGGCGTAGTTCGAGCGCAGCCGGGCCACCAGGTAAGGCATCTCGTCGTCGAAGTTGAGGAACTTCTCCCGCGCCGACGGCTCGGTGATGCCACACCACAGCAGGTTGCGGTGGATGCACGGCATCGAGTGCCAGTCGCGGAACACAGCCTGGTGCGCCTGGTTGGAGTGAAAGATGTCGAACCGGCCGTCGACCAGGATGGCCGGATTCGGGTAGAACGCCTCCAGGATGTCGGTCAGGGCGGCGGGCAGCACCACCGGCACGGCGGCCGTCCGCACCGGGGTAGCCTCGGCCAGCTGGTACAGGTGCACCCGGCCGGCCTGGTCGAGCCGGAGCACCCGGGCCACCGCGTCCAGGACCTGCACGCTGGCGTTGATCGGCCGGCCCTGCTCCAGCCACGTGTACCAGGTGATGCCCACCCCGGCCAGCAGGGCCAGCTCCTCCCGGCGCAGCCCGGGCGTGCGCCGTCGCGGCCCGGGCGGCAGCCCGACCTGCTGCGGCGTCAGCTGTTCCCGCCGGGCCCGCAGGAACTTGGCCAGTTCAGCCCGTCGCGACGTGCTGGCCCGCGCCGCACCGGCCTTCGGCTGGGCGAGCAGGGTCTCGGATGCGGCCACGTCATTAAAGATAAATGAGGGGACTGACATTCGGGACTTACCGGTTACCGGGGTCGCAGCCAGGTAGTCACAACACCAGCATCAGCAGGCTCTCACCTGTTCTGCGGGCGCGCACCCAGGCTGGTGGCATGACCACTACAGAGAATTCTGTCCGGCGCGAGCCCGGGTCCGCGCCGGGCACCGGCCGGGGCCGCTGGATCATGCTGGCCGTACTGCTGGCTGGTCAGTTCATGGCGCTGCTGGACGTCACGATCGTCAACGTCGCCATGCCCACCATCGGCCGCACCCTGCACGCGACCGGGACCGAACTGCAGCTCATCGTGTCCGGCTACACGGTCAGCTACGCGATGCTGCTGATCACCGGGGCCCGGCTCGGCGACCTGCGGGGACGGCGAAACCTGTTCGTGGCTGGGGTGGCGGTGTTCACGCTGGCCTCCGCGGTCTGCGGGTTCGCACCCAACGTCGGCGTGCTCATCGCGGCCCGGTTCGTCCAGGGTGCGGGGGCCGCGGCCACCATGCCGCAGATCATGAGCACGATCCAGGCCCGGTTCGCCGGCCCGGCCCGGGCGCGGGCCCTGAGCGCCTACTCCGCCGTACTCGCCTCCGGCTTCGTGGCCGGGCAGGTCGTCGGCGGCCTGCTGGTCAACGCCAACCTGTTCGGCAGCCAATGGCGGCCGGTGTTCCTGGTCAACGTGCCGATCGGGCTGGCCGTGCTGGCGCTGGCGCCCCGGTTCATCCCGCGCGACGAGCTTGGGCGGCTGGCCCAGGGCACCGGGTTGGCTCGGGGCACCGGGTTGGCTCGGGGCGCTGGGTTGGCTCGGGGCACCGGGTTGGCTCGGGGCGCTGGGGCCGCGGGTGGTGCCCGGCTCGACCTGGCCGGGCTGGCCATCGCGGTGCCGGCCGTGTTCGCCATCGTGCTGCCGCTGATGCTCGGGCACCAGGAGCACTGGCCCGCCTGGCTGCTGGCCTGCATCGGAGCCGGCCTGGTGCTGGCGGCTGCGTTCATCGCGGTGGAACGACGGGTCGCGGCGCGCGGCGGCCACCCGCTGCTGGACCTGCGCGTGCTCACCGCCCCCGGCCTCGGCTCGGGGCTGGCCGCGATGCTGCCGCTGATGGCCACCTACGGTGGCTTCCTGTTCGCGCTGGCCCTGCTCCTCCAGGGTGGCCTGGGTGAGAGCGCGCTGCGGGCCGGCCTGACCTTCGCGCCCAGCGCCCTGCTGTTCGGCCTGTGCGGCTTCTTCTGGAACCGGCTGCCGCTGCGGCTGCACCACTGGCTCACCCCGGTGGCCTGCACGATCGCGGCGGTCATGTACATCCTGCTCGGCCTGGACCTGGCCTCCGGCACCCACGGAGGACCCGCGCTCCAGGTCATCCTGGTCGTGCTCGGCGGCTCACTCGCGCTGGGGTTCAGCCCGCTGGTGGCCCACTCGCTGCTGCACGTGCCGGTAGCCGAGGCCGCCGACGCGAGCGGGCTGCTCACCACCACCCTGCAACTGGGCCAGGCCATCGGCGTGGCCACCTTCGGCAGCCTGTTCCTGACCCTGGCGGCCCACCCGGTGGCCCACGCCTCCGGCCACGCTCTGGCCGTGACCATGTACTGGCTAGCCGCCGTCCTGGCC
>CAXUJF010000209.1:0-9337 GCA_964250865.1 uncultured Streptosporangiaceae bacterium | reverse complement strand
GCGACAGCGTGCCCGCCGCGGCCCGCATCCCCGCCTGGTGGCGCCTGGTCTGCGCCTGGCAGTGGCTGCTGGTCGCCCTGGTCGCCGCCGGGATCGGCTGGATGGGTGTGCTCCTGGTGGTCGGGGTCTTCCACGCCATGGGCCAGCACCCGCCCGAGCTGATCGGCAGCGTCGCCCTGATCCCGTGGGTCGCGGCCATGGTCGTCGCCTTTTTGCTGCTGGGCTGGCTCACCGCCACCGGCAGCCAGAACGCGGTCACCCTCGCCTTCGACCGCGAACGCGAGCAGATCGCCGCGGCCATGCGGGCCCGCATCGATGCCGTGGCCCGCGACCTGGTGGTCATCCCGGCCGGCGCCGAGCTGACCGAATACGCCCGCTTCTGCACCGAGCTGACCGTCGCCACCCGCTCCTGACCGGTGCCACCCGCGCCCGGGCCGTTTCCGCTGACGGCATAACTGGGCCCGGAAGCTGGCCTGACCCGTCTCTGTTGCCTTGTAATAATGTAATCATCGCAATGGAGGCGGTTCATGGCGGCAGACCGTCCGTTGGACGTGTACTCGCTCATCGTTTCTGGCGTGGCCGAAAAGCTAACGCCCAAAGTGGCCAGCCTGCGGGTCCCGCGCCGCGGCCGCGGCGGGGCCGGGGAGAGCCTCGGCTCGGGTGTCGTCTTCACCGGCGACGGATTCCTGCTCACCAACGCGCACGTCGTCGGGCAGGCGGATAGTGGCACGGCGGCGTTTTCGGACGGCACGACGGCCCCCTTCCGCGTGGTTGGCGCCGACTCCCTGTCCGACCTGGCCGTGCTCCGCGCCACCGGGCCGACACCCTCGCCGGCCGACCTCGGCGAAGCCGACGATCTCGTGGTCGGCCAGCTGGTCGTGGCGGTCGGCAACCCGCTCGGCCTGGCCGGCTCGGTGACCGCCGGCGTGGTCAGCGCGCTCGGCCGGTCAATGCCGGCCGGCGGTCGCGGCGGCACCCGGCTGATCGAAGACGTCATCCAGACCGACGCCGCGCTCAACCCGGGCAACTCCGGCGGCGCGCTGGCCGACGCCGACGCCAAGGTGGTCGGCATCAACACCGCCGTGGCCGGTGTCGGGCTGGGTATGGCCGTCCCGGTCAACAGCACCACCCGCAAGATCGTGTCCGCACTGATGCGCGACGGCCGGGTCCGCCGGGCTTACCTGGGCCTGGTCTCGGTGCCCGCCCCGCTGGCCGCGCCCTGGCAGGAACGGATCGGCCGGGCCAACGGGCTAAGGGTGGCCGAGGTGGTGGCGGGCGGCCCGGCCGAACGGGCCGGCCTGCGCCCGGGCGACCTGCTGATCTCGGCGGCCGGCCACCCGGTGGCGGCCGCGCAGGACCTGCAGCGGCTGATGTTCGAGGAAGCGATCGGCAAGCCGCTCGCGATCACGGTCATGCGCAACGGCGCCCTGGTCGACGTCATCGCCGAGCCGTCCGAGCTCGTCGCGGCCTGACCCGGAGCCTCGTTCTGGACCCAGGATCACGTCCGCCGGGTGCCGCGGTCAGCCGCGTCGACCGGCGGGCGGGCCGCGGCCAGGAACCGGCGCACCTCGCGGCGGTTGCGCAGCCGGACGAAGCGCAGGTGGGCGTAGGCCGGGTCGGCGGCCGCGGCCGCGTACCGCTTGCGGTAGACGCCGTGCCGGTGCCACGCCCACGAGACGACCGAGTCCTCGGGCACCCACGTGAACAGGTTGGCCCACCGCTCCCGGTTGCCGTTCCACAGCTCGACCCGGAACGTCACCCGGCGCAGCGTGCGCCAGACAACCTGCCGCATGACGGTCCGCCGGGGCAGATCGAGCCACACCACGGTGTCGGCCCGCGCCCACACCAGTGGCCGGGCCGCGCTGTAGTTCCCGTCGACGACCCAGCCATCGCCCGCGGCCACCTCGGCCACCCGGCGGCGGAACTCCTCCACCGGCAGTGGCACCCAGTCCGGCTGGTGGTAGATGGAGTCGAGCTCGACGAACGGCACCCCCAGGATGTGCGCCAGCTTCCGGCCCGTCGTCGACTTCCCCGCTCCGGCTGAGCCGACCATCGAGATTCGCCGCACGATGCGTGACCGTACCAGCCAACCACCTGAAAATACGGCAGAGGAGAATCCGGATATGAGCGATGATCAGGTTCTCGCCGGAGCCAGCCTGGGGCGTGGGGTGACCATGCCCATGGTCGGTTTCGGTACTTGGCGGCTGCGCGGCAGTACGGCCTACGAGTCGGTTAGTTTCGCGCTCCAGGCCGGCTACCGGCACCTGGACACGGCGACCATGTACGGCAACGAGACCGAGGTCGGCCGGGCCATCAGGGACAGCGGCGTCGACCGCGCGGATGTCTTCATCACGACCAAGGTGCCGCCCGTTAACGTCGGCCGGGAGCGGGCCACGATCGACGCCAGCCTGCGCGACCTGGGCACGGATCACGTGGACCTGTGGCTGATCCACTGGCCACCCCGCCGCGGCGCGTCCCCGCAGATGTGGGAGCAGCTCATCGCGGCCCGGGAGGCCGGCCTGACCCGGTCCATCGGCGTCAGCAACTACAGCCCGGCCCTGATCGACGAGCTGGTCCGCACCAGCGGCGAGCGGCCCGCGGTCAACCAGATCCCGTGGAGCATCCCGCAGTACGACCCGGACGTGCTGGCCGCGCACCGTGACCGGGACGTGCTGGTGGAGGGGTACAGCTCGCTGAAGGGCACGAACCTGCGCGACCGCACGCTCACCGACATCGCCGGCCGCCACGCGGTCGAGCCCGCTCAGGTCGTGCTGCGCTGGCACCTGCAGCACGGCATCGTGGTGATCCCGAAGTCCTCTCATGGCGAGCGGATCACGTCGAACTTCGCCCTGTCCGGCTTCTCGCTGGACGCGGCCGAGATGGCCCGGCTGGACGCGCTGTCGCACTGATGTCGGCATGGCTCCATCGCAGCGCCACCACGGCTGGCCGCCAAGCGGCTGGTGGCCGCCTGTGGATAACTGACTGGTTATCCACAGGCGGGAAATCAGCCTGTCCCGGTCCGGCCGCGATCCGCCACCGTGAACTGTGACCGGCCCGCCCGGACGGCGGGCCGGCTTCGTTCGGCGGCACGATGCCGCCAGATCGCAGGAGGATTGTGATGAGTCAAGGTGGAAGCGTGACCCTGGTCGGCTTCGTTGCTACCGAGCCCAAGGTGCGCTACGTCAACAGCAGTATCCCGGTCGCGAACATGCGCATCGGGTCGACCGTCCGCAAGCTGGACCGGGAGACCGGGCAGTGGGAGGACGGGGAGACCAGCTTCTACTCCGTCACCTGCTGGCGGGCGCTGGCCAGTAACGCGGCCACCTGCCTGCACAAGGGGGAGCCGGTCATCGTGGCCGGCAAGCTGCGCGTCAACAACTGGCAGGACCGGGCCGGGAAGCAGCGGACGGAGGTTGTGGTCGACGCCGACACGATCGGCTTCGACCTGACCCGCGGCGTCGCGCAGTTCAGCCGCCTCAAGCACTCACCCGACGCCGGGTTGAACTTTGGTGAGGCGATTCGCTCCGGACTGGAGGACGGGACAAGCGACGGCAGGACCGCCGTGGACAGCGGGTTGTTCGACGAGCACGCCATCGCCGAGCTCGATCAAGAGCTGGATGCGTCGGTGGCAGAGTCGGCGGCCAGGTAACGGCACCGGACTCAGGACCAGATGACCCCTCGCATGGAACTCACTCTCTTCGTGTAGCCGGGATCCGGACCGTCGGGTCGGGCCGGGGCTTACGGAAGGCCGCGCGGTGATGGTCACGCTATGCGGACAACCTGTCCGTCTGTGTAACTGATCCGCGCGGCACCAACATACAGCTTCGGTCCTCCCGGCACACGCATTGGGGGCGCCGTATTGCGTCCGCTACCGGACTGTGACCTTGACGGCCACAGTGTCGCCCTTATACCGGACCCTGATCAGAAGCCACATTCGGTTTTTAAGAAGTTACTCAAAGTGATGCGAGGCGATTCTTGGCCACGTACAGTCGTCGTGTTGCATCGATCAGTAACAGGCGGCCCGATCTATGACAGGCGAGAGGCATGTCAGTAGCTGACCAGCCAGTGACCCAGCCGGTTCCCTCCCACGGCGTCTTCCGGCGCTTGGGTCGGCCGCGGAGCTGGCAGCTCTTCGCCCTGCCTCGTCTCGTAGTTGGCTACGTCTTCGCCATTATCGCGGCTGACCTCGGCCTGACCGGATGGGGTGTCGCC
The DNA here is from genome assembly GCA_964250865.1 of uncultured Streptosporangiaceae bacterium. Lineage (GTDB taxonomy): Bacteria > Actinomycetota > Actinomycetes > Streptosporangiales > Streptosporangiaceae > Bog-532. The sequence continues at coordinate 5,125 of CAXUJF010000209.1, read as the reverse complement.
GTGACCCCGGTCCGGGGCGGCGATCTGGCCCTGTTCGCCGCCCTGCTCGCCTGTGGCGCCATCTGTATCGAGGCCACCCGGCGGCTGGGCCAGCCGACCGGCGTCTCGCGCGACCTGCTGTCGGCCTGGTGGCTGCCGATCGCGCTGCTGCTCCCGCCGGTCTATGCCCTGATCGCGCCGATCGTGCTCGGCACCCTGCTCTATCTGCGGGTGCGGCGGACCCCGGCCTATCGCCGGCTGTTCAGCTCGGCCGCGCTCGGCCTGGCCGGTGCGTCGGCGTCGATGACGTTCCGGCACCTGGGCCCGACCGCGGCGGCGGCGCAATCGGTGCCGTGGCTGGCTCATGCCGAGGCCCACGCCTGGTTCCTGCGGCCTACCGCGGTGCTGGCCGCTCTGGGCAGCGCGGCCCTGTTCAACGTGCTCAACACCGGCATCGTCGCGGTCGCCGCCCACGCGGCGCAGCCCCAGGCCCGCTGGGCTGAGGTGCTCTGGGACCACGAGAGCCTGCTGCTGGACCTGACCGAGATCTGCGTCGGCGTGCTGGTCGTCGTCTCCTGCGCGCTGAGCCCGTTGCTGCTGCTGGTGGCGCTGCCGCCGGTGATCGTGCTGCAGCGCAGCCTGATGCACCAGCAGCTACAGGCGGCCGCGCGCACCGACGCCAAGACCGGACTGCTCAACGCGACCGCATGGCAGCGCGAGGCCGACACCGAGATCGCCCGGGCGCTGCAGGCGGGGGAGAGCCTCGCCCTGCTGCTGGCCGACGTCGACCACTTCAAGCGGGTCAACGACACCTACGGGCACCTGGCCGGCGACGAGGTGCTGCGCGGGCTGGCCACCGAGCTGCGCCAGCAGGTGCGGGGCTCGGACGTGGTGGGCCGGTTCGGCGGTGAGGAATTCGTGGTGCTGCTGCCGCGAGCCGACGCCGACGAGGCGATCAAGATCGCCGAGCGGCTCCGGCACCGGGCCAGCGTGATGGGTGTGTACGCCGACGGCGTGACGCTGGACGTGACGATCTCGATCGGCCTGGCCGTGCTGGGCGCGCACGGCCAGGACCTGTTCGAGCTGCTGGCCGCAGCCGACCTGGCCCTGTACCGGGCCAAGGCCGAGGGCCGTGACCAGGTGCGGGTCTACGCCCCCGACGACGCCACCCGCCTGGGCCGGTGCACCGGCCAGGCCCCATTAAGCCCGCCCGCCGCCGGGAATGGCGCCGAGGCCGAGGCCGAGGCCGGGAACTGTGCCGAGGACGACGACGAAGCCGAGGATTCCGCGGCCTGACCGGACCCGGACCGCCCCGGCGGCCTGAGCTGCTCCGACCATGACCGAAGGAGCGTCGGAGCCTAATACGCTAGGGGTATGCCGGAGTTCATCTACTCGATGCGTGCTGTGCGCAAGGCGCACGGCGACAAGGTAATCCTCGACGACGTCACGCTGTCTTTCCTGCCTGGGGCCAAGATCGGCGTCGTGGGCCCGAACGGTACCGGCAAGTCCACGCTGCTGAAGCTCATGGCCGGGGTCGAACAGCCCTCCAACGGTGAGGCGCGGCTGATGCCCGGGTTCACCGTCGGCATGCTGGCGCAGGAGCCGCAGCTGAACGAGGACAAGACGGTCCTCGGCAACGTCGAGGAAGGCGTCGCCGAAACCAAGGCACTGCTCGACCAGTACAACGAGATCGCCGAGAAGATGGCCACCGAGTACTCCGACGAACTGCTGGAGGAAATGGGCCGTCTGCAGGAGCAGCTCGACCACCGCGACGCCTGGGACCTGGACAGTCAGCTCGAGCAGGCCATGGACGCGCTGCGCTGCCCGCCGCCGGACTCGACCGTCACCCAGCTGTCCGGTGGTGAGCGCCGCCGGGTCGCGCTGTGCAAGCTCCTGCTGTCCCAGCCGGACCTGCTGCTGCTGGACGAGCCGACCAACCACCTGGACGCCGAAAGCGTGCAGTGGCTGGAGCAGCACCTGGAGAGCTACGCCGGGACCGTGGTGGCCGTCACCCACGACCGGTACTTCCTGGAGAATGCCGCCCAGTGGATCCTGGAGCTGGACCGCGGCCACGCCTACCCCTACGAGGGCAACTACTCGACCTACCTGGACACCAAGGCGTCCCGGATCAAGGTCGAGGGAGCCAAGGACGCCAAGCGCCGCAAGCGCCTGGAAGAAGAGCTCGAGTGGGTCCGGTCCAACCCGCGGGCCCGCCAGGCCAAGAGCAAGGCCCGGCTGGATCGCTACGAGGAGATGGCCTCTGAGGCCGAGGCCGGGCGCAAGCTCGACTTCGAAGAGATCCAGATTCCGCCGGGCCCGCGCCTGGGCAGCGTGGTGGTCGAGACCGAAGGCCTGGTCAAAGGCTTCGGTGACCGGCTGCTGTTCGACGGGCTGAGCTTCTCGCTGCCGCGCAACGGCATCGTCGGTGTCATCGGCCCGAACGGCGTCGGCAAGACGACCCTGTTCAAGATGATCGTCGGTGAGGAGAAGCCCGACGCCGGGACCGTGCGGATCGGGGAGACGGTCGAGATCTCCTACGTCGACCAGAGCCGGGAGAAGATCGCGGCCAGCAAGAACGTCTGGGAAGCCATCTCCGACGGCGAGACGCACATCAACGTCGGCCACAGCGAGATCCCGAGCCGGGCCTACGTGGCCGCGTTCGGGTTCAAGGGCCCGGACCAGCAAAAGCCGGCCGGAGTGCTGTCTGGTGGCGAGCGGAACCGGGTCAACCTGGCGCTGACCCTGAAGAAGGGCGGCAACCTGCTGCTGCTGGACGAGCCGACCAACGACCTGGACGTCGAGACGCTCTCCTCACTGGAGAACGCGCTGCTCGACTTCCCCGGCTGCGCGGTGATCACCTCGCACGACCGGTGGTTCCTGGACCGGATCGCCACGCACATCCTGGCCTGGGAAGGCGGGGCCAACTGGTTCTGGTTCGAGGGCAACTTCGAGGCCTACGAGAAGAACAAGATCGACCGCCTCGGGGCCGAAGCCGCCCGCCCGCACCGCGTCACCTACCGCAAGCTCACCCGCACCTGACCGGGCCTACCGTCAGCGGGGCGTGAGACCCAGGTCTTGCCCCGCGGGCGGCCCGCTGGGCCGGTTGAGCAGGCTGTGGGCCGCCATGACCAGGTAGTCCCACAGCTGCGCGTCCAGCGCCGGGTCCACGTCCAGCTCGTCCAGCGACGTCCGCATGTGCCGCAGCCAGGCGTCTCGCGCGGCCTCGTCGATGACGAAGCGGGCGTGCCGCATGCGTAGCCGGGGATGACCGCGCAGCTCGTTGTAGGTCTGCGGTCCGCCCCAGTACTGGATGAGGAACAGCCGCAGGTGGTCCTCGGCTGGCGTCAGGTCCTGCGCCGGGTAGACCGCGCGCAGTTCGGGGTCCTCCGCGACCAGCTGGTAGAAGCGGTTCACCAGGCGGTCGAAGAACGCTTCGCCGCCGACGGCCTCGTAGAAGGAGTGCGGGCCTGAGGCGGCCGATTCAGTATTCATAGCGCTCCCCAGCCTACGAGTCTTGCGACTTCGGCTCGATCTCGTCCGAGATCGGGTCGTCGCCGCCCGCGTGCCCGGTCCGGGACCGCATGGTGGTGCGGGGCGACTTGGGCCGTCGCGTTTCCTCGCCCACCGCGGCCAGCTGGGCCGCGGTACGTCCCGGCTGCGGATCCATCTGCGGACCCATCTGGAGGTCCAGCAGGGCCAGGTCGATGGCCGACACCACGCGTTCGCGCAGCTCGCGCCCGACCTCGTACTGGCGCAGCGGCAGGGTCTTGGCCGCCACGCGCATCGTGACCTGGGTGTCGGTGATGGCCTGCACCCCCCAGACCTCGGGCTTTTCCATCATCAGCTTGCGCCAGCGGCGCTCGTGCCACATGGCGGCCGCCGCCTGCCCCATGATCTTCCGGGTGTCGGGCAGGTCCAGCTCGGGCGGGGCCGGCACGTCGACCACGGCCCGGGCCCAGCCCTGGGACTCATTGCCGACCTTCTCCAGCGCGCCGTTGCGGATGTGCCAGACCACGCCGTTGATGTCGCGCAGCCGGGTGGTGCGCAGGCTGACCGCTTCCACCGTGCCGGTGGCGTCCCCGATGTTGATCACGTCGCCCACGCCGTACTGGTCTTCCATCAGCATGAAGATCCCGGCCAGGAAGTCGCGGACCAGGTTCTGCGCGCCGAAACCGACCGCGATCCCGACCACGCCCGCGCTGGCCAGCACCGGGGCCAGGTTCACGCCCAGGTCGCCCAGGCCGATCGCGACGGCGATGGTGAAGATCGTCACCGAGGCTGCGCTGCGCAGGATCGAGCCCAGCGCGTGCGCCCGCTGGTGCCGCCGCTCCGACACGGCCTCGGTCACCGCCTCCGAGGCGGTGTCCATGTCCTCCGGGGCGGTGGAGCCGGTCATGGCCGCGTCCGCGCTGGCCAGCACGGCGTCCTCCCGCGCAGCTTCGGCCGCGGCCTGCTCGGCGGTGAACTCGGCGTGGGCCCGTTCCAGCTCCCTCGCCCTTATCGGGTGCCGCAGCCGCGACAGCCGCCGGCGCCCGCTGCCGCCGTGCTGCCGGAGCCGGGAGGCCAGCGGGGCGTCCGCGGCGCGGATCGTGACCCGGTTGATCAGGCGGTGGATCAGCATCCGGGCCACCAGGGCCAGGAACACCAGCCAGACCAGCTTGAGGATCAGGTTGGCCGGGCCGGCCAGGTAGACCGCGGTGATTTTGGCTGCGTCGGCGCTGTGGGATGCGTCCCAGACCATCCGGCAGGCGATGCCGGGGTCGCGCCCGCAGCTGCCGATGAGCGTGCTGGGCGGGCGGGAAAAGCTGATACCGGTGAAGTGGGTGTCGAGGAGCACGAGTTCCTTCCTGGGACGGGAGCGCCTGCGGCCGGTCCCGGGCGCGCACGGACCTCCCTATAGTGGCCGGCCCTCGCCACCGGGGCAGGCGTTGTTCGTCCCTGCTCGGTGCTGCTGTTGGTCCGCTCCGGCTGACCAGCCCCAGCCAGCACTCCATGCTCACCAGTCAGGCAGGTTACTTATCAGTAACTTTCAGGTTACCTGCGGGTAATTTTCGGTAAACGGTCAGGCCCGTCACTGATTCTTCAAGTGGTCCTTTCCGGCCACGGCTTTTGACGCCCACCCGGAAAGGGCCCCCACAGCGCGCCC
>CAXUJF010000208.1:0-9352 GCA_964250865.1 uncultured Streptosporangiaceae bacterium | reverse complement strand
GGGCCGCCCCGCCACCGACGCGCTGCGCCAGCCGGTCGACCACGCGCTGCGCGAGCGGCTCGACGAACTGGACCTGCGCCATCCGCCGCGCCTGCGGGTGCGGGTCACATCCTCCCGGAGCCGCTGATGCACGCCGACCGTACCAACCGCTTCGCCCTGACCCTGTTCGGCCTGCTGATCCTGATCATCGGCGCCGCCGCCATGGCCGCCTCCGTCGGCGTGTTCGGGACCAAGTTCGAACACCACACCATGTTTGCCAACCAGGTCAGCGCCTACATCGGCAAGCACGGCATCTGGGTCTGGCCCGCCGCCGCCGCCGTATGCCTGGTGCTCGCGCTGCTCGCCCTGCGCTGGATCCTGGTCCTGCTGATCTCCACCGACCGGGCCGGCGACATCCCCATCCCCGTCGCCGACCGCGACGGCACCACCATCATGGCCCCCGCCGCACTCACCGGCGCCCTGACCCGCGAGATCAGCACCTACCACGGAGTCGACGCCGCCCGCAGCCGCATCATCGGCGACCCCAAGGCCCCCCACATCGTGCTGGAAGTCACCGCCACCCAGGCCGCCAGCGTCCACGAGCTGCAGCAGCGCATCGAAACCGAAGCGGTCGCCCACGCCCGCCAGGCCCTGTCCGATGACCACCTGCCGGTCCGTCTCGACCTCGACGTCAGCCGCCGGAATACCTGACCCGGCGTATGCATGGGTGCCTCCCGGGCCTGCCCAGACGTGGGGAGGCGGCATCGTCACGCGATTGGGGAATTAGCTGTCCCGCCTGCTGGAGGTATGCCCGCCCGGCAATGAGATGCGCTGACCGGTTTGCTGACCGTCTCAGTGTCCGCCCGGCCACCGGATCTGCTGATGAGCCTGGCGGGACAATGCGACCTCACCACCGCGCCGCAACTGGCGGCGGCCCTGGCCGATCTCCCCACCGGTCATCCGCGGCTCTTCCTTGACCTGTCCGGCCTCGCCTTTATCGACGCTGCCAGCGTCCCTGTGCTGCTGGACACCCGCAACCGCCTTGAGGGCCACGGTGTGCGCGTGATCGTGGCCGCCGCGCAGCCGGTCGCCGTGCGGGTGCTGGAACTGACCGGAGCTGACCGGCTCATCACCATGACCAGCCGTCTTCCTGACTGATCAAATGCCATACTGCGGGTGGTTGTTCACCCGCCGTGCGCGCACTAGAAACTGAGCACGTACCGCACCAGGGGCGGGACGGTCACCTTGCCGCCAGCCGGTAGGGGCGGAAGAAAGCGCGCAGTTTCTGCGCGTACAGTTTGGGTTCCTCGAACGGGGCGAAGTGCCCGCCGCGCGCAGGTTGGTGCACTGGTCATGCCTGGCTTTGGCATCTTATGCCTGATGGCGTGTTAGGGCTTGCAGGCCCGCGTAGCCGGGCACCTCATCGCCCATGTCCGAGGCCGGCGAGCCCGGGTGCCAGCGGTGGACCTGCACCAGCCCTGGCTCGAGCAACTCCAGGCCGTCGAAAAAAGGCATGACTTCCGCCTTGCTGCGCAGCGTCGTCACGGTGGCCGCGTTATCGCTGACACGGCGCGCTACCTCGCGGATCTGATCAGCCATGATGTCGCTGGCCGGGTGAAAGACGGCCAGCCAGCTGCCAGACGGCACCGCGTCCATCAAACGGGTCACGATCGCGTACGGGTCATCCAGCCCCGGCCGCCGGAGGTTGCCGCCGGGTCTTTCCGGCGGGCACCCCGGCGGATCAAGCTGGCCGACATGAGACCAATCACCACTAGGGCCGCAAACGTCCACGTCATCACGCGCACCAGTTCCCCCTGCCGCCTTTCAAGATCATGCCGATCTTTGCTGCCAGCGATTACCGGCACCTCGTCGGCGGCGTGATGGTGTTGTGGTGACTTACGCAAAGGGCCGGTCGCCGGCTACGTCCTCTTACTGGCAGCGACAGCCTCTTGCGATCAGTCCGGTGCGGTCACCAGCGCAGTGTCAAACATCGATGTCGGGACTTCCTGACATACCCGCCGGCACAGGACCGTACGGCTATGACGCCTGCATCACTAACACGGGTCGTCCTCAACCAAACCGGAACCTTGGACCCGTCTAGGGCAGCGCACCGATTCACCCAGCGCGAGACGCCGGGGGGGGGGGGGGGGGGGGGCCGGGCCCCCCCCCCCCCGCCCGCGGCGGGCCCCCCGCCTGCGCGGCCCGTGCGGTCACCCAGGCTTCGATCCCGGCCAGCTCGTCATCCGGGGCGGCGGGCAACGCCTCGATTTGTGTCTCAGCGAGCAGCTGGCTGATCAGCCCGGCCGGGCCGCCGACATAGGTCCAGGCCAGGTCGACCTCGCTGGCCACGAACCAGGCCCGGTCCTGCGGCCACCACAAGTTCGCGACCTGATGCCCGACGCCGAGCCCCACAGTGGCCAGGGCTGCTTCCACCGGGCCGCGATACAGCAGGTAGTCCCGGTGCGGCAGCTCGACCCGGCGTCCGTCCCGGACGTGTGCGGGAACTGGATCAGGCCGGCGGCCAGAGCCCGGTTCCACCGCAGACGCCCCGTCAGAAACGAGCAGATACACCGTGCGATCCCACCCGTAACCGTCCCACACGCAGAACCAGCACTGCTGCGGCGTCGTCGTCCAGTTCCGCAAGATCCGGGCGATGATCACCGCATCCGGCGGGTAAAGGCTGCCCTGATCCGGCCCCTGACCGGTCCAGGGTGCCTCACCCCGCGGCCGCACCTGCGGCAGCGCGATCGAGTGGAACTGCGAACCAGGCCGAAGCGGCAGCCCGCTCCAGGCGGCGACCTCGGCCCAGCGCACCACCCGGCCGCCGTCGTGCCACGGCTCCTGGGCCGGGTGCAGCACCCTGGCGTAGGCCTCGAAACCGCCGGGGATCACCGAGGTCACCACGGAGCCGAACGGTGCCAGCCGCTCACCGATCCAGCTGGCCTGACCGATCTGATCACTCCAGGCCGGCTCCGCATCGCTCACCACGCCATCATCGCGGTCCCGCAGGCAGCCGGGCGACCCATTATCCAGGCCAGCCCGCCAGGCACGAAAGACCGGCCGTCCGCGCCTGGCCGGCACCCGCCGGCCGGGCGCACCACCGGCCATTCTTCGTGCTCAAGGCCTGGCTGCCCATCGCTCACGACGCGTCGAGCGCACCGACGGGCGCAACGAACCGGACGATCTGGGCCGCCGTGGCTCCAATGCCACCAAACTCGTCACCCGCACCGAATCGCCGTTAGGTGGCGACAAGATCGGCAACAACCACGGCGTGGTCGCTGCCGGCGGCGATGCCTTCGTCGTAGAGGTGGCTGATGTGCTGGACGGTCCAAAGCTCGGTGAGTCAGATCGAGTCGAAGCGCCGACCGGTCCCCGGGTGAATTCTTGCGCTTGCCGGTGCGGTGAGTGTTCGCCAGTGGGCCCTGCGGGCGGTCAGCCAGGATGGCTGCCTCGACAGGGTGAGCAGCCAGCCAACCGCGTAGTCCGTCCTTCAGCGAATGGATCTTGCCGGGACCGAACAGCAGGTCATCACCGGGCTCACCGTTGAGAGGAGATCTCCGGAATGCCAGTGCGTGCGCGTATTTGCGAGGTCGGCCGCGTCAATCAGCGGTGCGTTGGCGTCGGCTCCCAGCAGGATCGGCCCCTGCTGGGCCGCGAGTGTCGCCGACGGGTGAATACTGACCTCGGCGTGGCGGGCGCCAGAGGCTCAAATTCGGCCGTCGTTGACATCCCCAACGCCCAGCGACGGCTGAGCTCGTTGGAAGCGTTCTCACTGACCGTCCAGAGCCGATTGCTGCGATCGGCGGGATGTGCAGTGGTCCAACCCTGCCACCTGCCCTTTCGCGAAGTCGGCTCCGCAACAGCCGGCACACCTCAGAAAGCTGCAGTCGTCGTGCGCAGACCGTAGACGGCCTTGACGGCAGGGTTGCAGACCGCCTCGTTTACGATCACGTTTACAAGCCATAGCAAGAAGGCCCCTCCCGTAATCGGGAGAGGCCTCTGACCTGCGTAAATGGTAGCGGGGGTAGGATTTGAACCTACGACCTCTGGGTTATGAGCAAGCCGAGCACGGTCCCAACCCATTCAGGCTGTCCCGGCAGATCGCACTCGACGTGGGCACAAGCCGCGTCGTGATCTCTCCCCGTCTCACTGGGTACGGTCCGTCTCACCCGTCTTGGTCACAGTCACGGTCACGCGCCGAAGGCCATTGTCTGCGAAATGCGCCGCTGATGGCGCACCCGCACTCGGTGTCAGATGCCTGATCGATGCGTAAGGTACGCAGCCTTGCATGGTTCTTGCCGACGGCGGCATGCGGTTGCTCTGCCGCGTCCCGATGCCCAGGTGGCGCGCTTATTCCTGCTGGCTGGCCGAGACTTCGACAGTGCCCGGGAGCGGACGGAACGCAAGCGTGAATGTCGACCCGCGTGGCCCGGTCTGCACCGCGATGGTGCCCTTGTTGGCATGCGCGACGCCTCCGACGATCGCTAGTCCGAGCCCTGCGCCTGGCATGCCTCGAGCAGCGGGTGCCCGGTAGAAGCGTTCGAAGATGCGGGAGAGGTCGTCGTCGGCGATGCCGGGGCCGTGATCGGTGACCGAAACCTGGCCGTTCTCGACGACTACGCGCACCGCGGCGCCGGGCGGGGTCCATTTGATGGCGTTGTCGACCAGGTTGCTGACGGCGTGATCGACCGCAGCCGGGTCGACATGCACCAGGCATGTATGCAGTTCGGTGTCGATGGCCGCGTGGGGTACGCGCTGCCGCAGGCGGCGTACCGCCTCGTCGGTGAGCAGGTCCAGGCGCACGGTCTCGCGGTGCGGTGCGGACTCGCGGTAGCGCGCGAGGTCGAGCAGGTCGGTAATCAGCTGGTCCAGCTCACCGGCCTGCTCCCGGGCTGCTCGCACGAGGGCGGGGGCCTGCGGGTCCGTCAGTCCGGCGCCGTCCTCGAGAAGGTCGAGGTTCGTGGTGAGGCTGGTCAGCGGGGTGCGCAGCTCGTGCGATGCGTCGGCGACGAGTTGGCGTTGCGCCGTGAGTGATTCGTGCAGCGCGGCCAGCATGGTGTCGAAGGACGAGGCGAGCCGGCCCACCTCATCGTTGGTCCCGGTGGAGTCGAGGCGGGCGGTGAGGTCGCGGGTCTGGGTGACGTGCTCGGCGGCCGCGGTGAGCTGGGCGATGGGCCGGAGGATGCGGCCCGCGGTCAGCCGCGCCGCGCCGTAGGTGGTGCCGGTGGCCGCTACGGTGAGCGCGGCCAGTAGCTGGGCCGCGGTGCGTAGCGCGCCGTCAGCGGCGTTCGCCGCCCGGCTGGCGCCCACCAGCCCACCGCCAGGCTCGGGCATGGCGGCGGTATAGACGCGAAACTGCTGAGCGCCGTCGCGCGCGTCGGCGAAGTACGCGGGCAGCGCCTGCTCGGCTACCGCGACATCGCGGCTGTCGAGTGGCCTGAACAAGGCGGCCTGGCCGGCCACCGGGTCCGGGAAGAGCTGAATTTCCACGCTGCCGACGGTGACTGGCTTGCTGACGTCGGGGGGCGATTGACTTCCGGCGGCCGACTGCTTGATGCTCCGGGCGATACCGGAGGCTTGCTGGGCCGCGTCGATAAGGGTTGCGTCGACGCGGGAGTGCAGGCTCGCGACGTAAGAGAAGTACAGCACGCCGCTGACCGGGGCGACGACGATCAGCACCCCGGCTGCCGCCGCCACCGAGATCCGGTTCCGCAGCGTCACGGCGCATCTCGCAGGACGTAGCCGAGCCCGCGCACGGTGTGCAGGATGCGCGGCTCGCCGGCGGCCTCGAGCTTGGTGCGCAGGTAGCCCATGTACACCCAGAGGTTGTCCGAGCGCATGCCGAAGTCGTAGCCCCATACTGCCTGGAAGATCTGCGAGTGGCTGAGCACCCGGCCGGGGTTGCGCAGGAACAGTTCGAGTAGCAGGTACTCAGTGCGGGTGAGGGAAACTTCCCGCCCGCCCCGGGTTACCCGTGCCGCAGCGAGGTCGAGCACCAGGTCGCCGTACCTGAGCCGTTCGGCGCTGGCTGCGTTGCGGCGCAGTAGTGCGCGCAGGCGGGCACGCAGTTCGGCGAGCGCGAACGGCTTGACCAGGTAGTCGTCGGCGCCGGCGTCCAGCCCGGCGACGCGATCATCGATCAGGTCGCGGGCGGTGAGCATCAGGATCGGCGTCCGGTCGCCGCGGGCGCGAAGCCGCCGGCACACTTGGAGGCCGTTCGGCTCGGCCATCGCCACATCGAGCACGATCGCGTCGACGCTCGTTGCTGCCATGCGGGCGAGCGCGGCGCTGCCACCGTCGGCGGCCAGCACCTCGTAGCCGTCACGCCCGAGCGCGGTGGAAAGCGATTGGCGCACAGCCGCGTCGTCATCGACCACCAGAACCCGCATGTGATCCAGTATGCGGAGACTGGCGGACGCCGGCACTGGCTACTTACCGGCCTCGCTTTGCTTGACTGATTTCAGGCCAGCGGCCAGCCGGGCCGGGCTCACGCCGAGATCGCGGGCGATCGCGGCGAACGCTGGGCTGGCGGGGTCGACGCCGCCCTCGCCTAGCGCGTCGAGCTGATTGACCGCGCGCTGGGCCGCGCTGGTGCTTACGCCGAGCTGGCTCGCGAGTGCCGCCCCGATCGGCGGCCCCCCGGTTTTGCCGCGGTCGACCTGGGTTCCGAACACCGCGTGCACCACCGGCTGTGCGGTCGCTTGCGAGACCCCGGCCGATGCGGCGAAAGCCGCGATGCCCGCGGCAGTGCTGCCGCCGGCCCGCTTCGCGGCAGCCAGTCCGGCCCGCAGCCGGTCCGTGCTGATGCCTGCAGACGCGGCCAGCTGGGACGGCGCCGCGGACGTGATGGCGGCCGCATGGCGGGCCTTGGACTTGCAGGCGCTGGCGGCACACGCCTGCGGTGGCGTCGGCTTGCCGGGCGGTGAACCGGATCCGGATGCCAAGGCGGCGGCCGGGACGGCAACTGCCGCTGCAGTGATGACTCCCGCAATGGCCAGACGATGACGCAGAACCAGCATGGGGCGCTCCTGTCCTCTGAATGGGCTCCCTAAGTCCACAGATGGGACCCAAGATCGACCCTCCAGTGACCTTAAAGACACCTAGGAACCAGTCCCGGGCAGGCGCAGGACTGCGTCGGCGGCGCCACGCCTCCCCCAGGCCCAAACGACCCCTGCCCGCTGTCGCGCGAGGCATTCGCAGGTAACGGGCGGACGCTCACCGCCTATCGATGTTCGTACGCCAGCGAGGCGACGGGCCCGGGGACCCGCTGCCCCTGATGACCGCTGACGTAGACCGGCTAGGGGCCAAGCCGGGGCGCGACCATGGCGTGGAAGGACCACGCGCCCAGGCCGAACATCGCCGCGACAACGGCGGCTGACGTCAGCCCGGCCAGCCATGCACAGCCAGGAATCCTGGTCACCAGCCACGCGCCGAGCAGAGAGATCGCGCCGATCGCCGGAACGTAGAACCTGGCCGTCTGCAAGGTGTCTTCGGAAGGGTCATTCGTCCAGAAGTACGCGGAGTACAGGCCCCAGACGGCCAACCACGACGCGGCCAGGGCCAAGCTGACCCACAGATCGCGACGGGCCACCGCACCCGCCTGGCCGTCGGCCCGGCGCAGCACCAGCCCCCGCACAATGATCCACGCCAGCGCCGCCAGCCCGAGCACCAGCATCGGCATGGCCTGCATCAAGTGCGCCGGCATGTATTGCAGATTCGGCACGATGGCGCCGAGGCCGAACGTGACCTCACCGGGCTGGTACCCGGTTGTCAGCGGGCCACCGTAGACCAGGTCATCGAAGATGGCCATGCCAGCGCCGAAGACGGCGACCGAGGCAAGCCACCAGCACAGCGTGCGGAGGGGCAGCCTGGCGGCCCGCAGCCGCCACGCCACGATCACGGTCGCGACGGCGCAGCCGAGTATCACGATGTCGGTGTAGCGGACGAAAGCCGCGATCTCGATCGCCGCGAACCCGGCGATGCCGGCCCAGGTGTGCCGCCGGGGACTGCCGTCGGTGGCCAGCAGCGCCCACAGCAGGAACCCGGAGCCCGCCGCGATCAGCGAGGCGTCGGTGAACGTCGGCATGTAATCGCGCCAGGCGAACAGCAGCGCCGCCCCAGATGAGCAGTACAGGCCCACCGCCGCCAGGCCGCCGAAGCGCCCGAGCCAGCGCCGGGCGCCGATGAACAGCCCAAGGCAGGCCAGTGCCCCGAAGAACAGCGGCGCCCACCGGATGATGCCGAGCGCCTGAAACGGCGCCGCAAGGAACGGATAGCCGGGATCCTTTTCGCTGATATACCGCCCGCCGGATAGCTCGACCCATTGGTTTGGGACGCCCATGCCGTCGCCCAGCTTTCCGGCCAGGGCATTTACCTGCGCGCTTGACAGGGTCAGGAAATGCCCCTCGGTCATCGCCACGATCGATGCCCGGTAGGCACCATCATCGGGCTCTACACCCAACTGAGGCGCGAAGGACAGGACCAAGACGCACAGCGCCGCGAACGCAACAACAGCGAGCGCCGCTTCCACGCATATCAGGCGGATGCCGCGTTTCGTGCCCGGCCCGCCCCTGTCGACGCGGCGGAGCACGACCGCCTCGTCGCGGCTAGCACTGGCCGACATCGCCGTCGCCCTGATGCATCGAGGTCCGGCTCACACTGACCCTCGCAGATGCGATCGCGGTGATAACTCCCACAATCGCGAGACAATGACGCAAAACCATCATGGGGTGTTCCCTCCTCCGATGGGACACCCCAAGTCCACAGACGGCGCCCAAGATCGGCCCTCCAGTGACCTTAAAGACACCTAGGAACCACTCCCGGGCAGGCGCCTGCCGCGATCACCACGCCAGCACTGCGCCACTCCTGCCGGCCCCGCAAACCGATCCACTTGCGGAGCAGGTCGCCGCAGCCTAGACACATGCCATGAGGGGCCGGTCGAGCGCAGTATCAAACCGCACGCAACGACCTGCTCCCGCTGAATATTCATGCAGCGGTACCGGCTGGGATCGTCCTCGTCTGCCGAGCGTCGCGCCGTCGCCCCTGCGGTGGGAACCGAGACCTTCGAGCCGCACATATCCCGCAGCCGCTGAACGTCACGTGACCCGGCACGGGCACCCCCGATTCCGCAGGTCTGTACGACACAACGGACGGGATTACTCATGTTCGGCAGTGATAATGCCGCAAGATTCACTCATCTTGGCCGAAGCCAAATTTCGACCGGTGCAGCCCGGATGGCAACGCCCAATAGACCCACCCCGCCGCGACCTCGCGACCTGCTGACACGTGCTGCTTGTGACCAGACCGTTGGTCACAAGCAGCACGAACGGCCCCCGGATCAATTATTACGGGGGCGTGTTTGCTGGTATCGGGG
>CAXUJF010000207.1:0-9404 GCA_964250865.1 uncultured Streptosporangiaceae bacterium | reverse complement strand
GGGGGGGCCAGCCGGGGGGGCCGGGCCGGGGCGCCGCGGCCGTCCAGCGCGGCCTCGAGGCGGGCCCGCACGTCCGGGTCGGTGCCGGGGAAGGTCAGGTCGTCCAGCGCGGCCCGCACGTACAGGCCGGAGCCGCCGGCCAGGATGGGCCGCTTGCCGCGCGCGGTGATATCGGCGATGGCCGCCCGGGCCAGCCGCTGGTAGCCGGCCACGTTGGCGGTCTGCCGGACGTCCCACACGTCCAGCAGGTGGTGCGGCACTCCCTGCCGCTCGGCCAGGGTCAGCTTGGCCGTGCCGATGTCCATGCCCCGGTACACCTGCATGGAGTCGGCGTTGATGACCTCGCCGTCCAGGGCCTGGGCCAGGGCCACCGCGAGCCCCGACTTGCCGGCCGCGGTCGGGCCGACGACCACGATCACCCGCTCGCCCATGCCATCAGTCTTCCACTGGATGAGGCCCGAAACCCCGGGTAAGAGCAGGGTGTGGCAATAGTGGGCGGTCCCGACCGGTTTCAGCGCAGGCATTCGTGGGCGGGCTTCCCGCTAGCGGTGCTCTACAAGTACTTCGACGATTTCGGCACGTACCTGGGCGCGATCTTGACCTACTACGCCTTCGTGTCCCTGTTCCCGCTGCTGCTGATCGCCTCGACCGTGCTGAGCGTCGTGCTGCGCGGGAATGCGCATCTGCAGCACCAGCTGCTCTCCTCGGCGCTGACCCAGTTCCCGGTGGTCGGCCAGGAGCTGGCCAAGCCGGAGCACCTGAGCGGTGGCCCGGCCGGCCTGATCATCGGCATCGCCGGGTCGGTCTACGGCGCGCTGGGGGTGGCGCAGGCCTTCCAGTACGCGAGCAACACGATGTGGGGGGTGGCCCGCAACAGCCGCCCGAATCCGCTCAAGGCGCGCGGCCGGAGCATCGTCCTGCTGGCCGTCACCGGGCTGGGCATCCTGACCACGACCACGCTGTCGATCGCGGGCAACGGCGGGGTCGGGGCCCTCGGCACGGTGGAGAAGTACCTGGTCCTGGCGGTCTCGGTGGTGATCAACATCGCCATGGCCATCTTCGCGTTCCGGTTCACGCCCGCCCGGCGGCTTTCCGTTCGCGACGTGCTGCCGGGCGCGATCGGCGCGGCCGTGGCCTGGCAGCTACTCCAGTCGTTCGGGGTCGTCTACGTCAACCACGTGGTCCGGCACGCCAGCGCGACCAACCAGGTGTTCGCCATCGTGCTCGGGCTGCTGGCCTACCTGTTCCTGACCGCGATGGCCCTGCTGATCTGTATCGAGATCAACGTGGTGCGGGTCAGCCGCATGCACCCCCGGTCACTGCTCACCCCGTTCACCGACAACGTAGCGCTGACCAAGGGCGACGAGCGGGCCTACACCGGGCAGGCCAAGGCTCAGCGCAGCAAGGGCTTCGAGCACATCGAGGTGGGCTTCAACCCGCCGCCGGAGCCTGCGCCGGCGGAGCCGCCAGCGGAGCCAGCGCCGGAGGCCGAGGCGGACGAAGCCGGTGAAGACGCGGCCGGCTCGCAATCAGGCCGCTGAGGGATCCCGCGCGGTGATCACGTCCATGTGGGCGTAAAGCGTGCTGCGGCTCACGCGGAGGTTCCTGGCCGTGTCCTTGACCGTGTGGGTGCGGAGCAGCTCGCGGGCGGCCACGATGCGCTGAGGCGTCATGACCGTGGGCCGGCCGCCACGGCTCGGCGGCCCAGGGGTTTCCGGACACGTTTCGGCGGTTTCCGTACACGGCCGACCGGGATCCGCCGCGGCCTCACTGGGCGGCTGCGGCGGCGTGACCCAGCCCCGGGCGACGCTCAAGCCGCACAGCTCTCCCGTGGTGCGAGCCCCGGTCAGCCGCCGCATGGCGTGCAGGTGACCTTCCACCGTGCGGGCAGAAATCCCCAACCGCCGGGCCACTTCTTTCGCGGTCAAGCCGTTGACGACCCCACGGAGAACCTCCCGCTGGCGGGCGGTCGGCCCAGCGGCGGCACCGACCCGGCGCCCCCAGTCCTCAGTCACGTAATTTCCCCGGCTGGCTAGGCCCTAACGAAGGCTGGATCGTGGACCTGTCTGTTGAATTCAACAAGATCAGACGGGGAGAAGCTAGTGAGGAAAAGATCTCTTGTACTGGCGCTGGCGGCGGTGCTGGCCATGCTGTCGCTGCCGGCCGCCACCGCGCTGGCCGCGCCGGCCAGGGGTAACGACGCCGGCACGTCATCGCCACCGGTCGTGGTCAGCTCGGGGAACGGGCAACAGCTGACCATCGACACCAGCCAGGCCACGTGCCAGCCCACGCCGTCGCAACCAGGCGTGTCGCAGCAGTGCTCGGTGACCGAACGGGTACCGCTCAGCGACCTGCCCGCCGCGGCGCGCACCGAGCGGTCCGCAGACATGCAGGCCCTGACGCCGTCGCAGGCGCCCAACGCCGCGGCAGCGATACCCACCGCCGGACCGGCCCGATGCCATTTCAGCAATGTCGAAGCCTTCTCCAAGAGCGCCACCGCCAATCCAGATCGCGTGACATCGTGTGCGGACACGGTCTTCGCGGCCGTCAATTACCGGACCACGACCAGCCCGCCGTTCGTGGTACCCACCGGATTTTTCTGGTGGGAAGACCAGCAGTGGGACATCTTCCGGACGTCGCGGGGAAATTGGGCGCACGGCATGGTGACTCGGCTACCGTCTTGGCGCATCCGGCACCCTGGCCAAGGGGGTGACCGCCGACCTGGAGTCGAGCTGCGACATCTTCGCCAATATCTGCTCCGCCACCAGCGCGACCGTGCCCGATCCGCAGCCAGTGGCCATCACCCCCGGGAGCCGGCATTCGTTCGAGTGGACCGAGTCCGACGCGGGCCGGTCGTCGACCACCGCCCGGACGGACAACCTGATGAATCCGGACCTGGGCGTCTTCTGGGAGGACATCAGCACCGAGCCAGCCACGGAGGCCACCGACACTGGCCAGCTGCACGGACGCTGCGACACCCTGGCCACCGCGAAAGACGGCTGCGTCAACGAGGACTTCAGGCCGACCGTGACCTACAGCGCCCTGACCCATCCCTTGGTGCAGCCGGTGGCCCAGCACATCTTCAACGCCCAGCGGACGCTGTCCATAGCGTGGGGTGTCCCAGCGAGCGTCAAGGCCAACGGCCGGGTGCTCACCCGCGACGTCAACGCGGCGGATATCAGGGCGAACAACCGGGCCGCCTGCCGGGGGGTGCGGCGGGCGAGCGGCCAGCAGTGTGACGAGTTCCCGCTGGCCAGCACGTTCGAGGGAGCGGCGTTCCAGCACGTCTTCTCCGCGGTGGCCGTACCAGCCTCGGCCAACCAGGCGCAGGGTGGCATCACCAGCACCTTCTACTCGGGCGACCGGGTCATCGACGACGATGCGTTCTACGTACTGGCCGTCCTGAGGAACGGATCCCGGTCCTGGTGATCGGGCGGTAGCGGCTAATACGGCCGGGCTGGCAGGACGGCCAGGAGGTGCTCCTCGTCGAGCAGTTCCGGGGCGTAGGCCAGCCCGGTCAGGCGCTGCGCGAGCACGAGCAGCAGCGGCAGCGAACGGGCCGCGTCATCCGGCCAGGCCTCTGGCGGGAGCCCGGCCAGCAGATCATCGAGGACCGCCGGATCGTCGCCCTCCCGCAGTTCCGGGCGCTGCGGATCGAACTCGGCGACGAACTGCCCGTCCACCACGTAGTGGAACAGGCTGCGGCCCCGGGCTGACCAGGAGACCGCCATGGCCTCGGTTCCGTTGATGGCCTCGTAGCGGGAGGAAAGGCCGGGCAGTTCGCGGGCCTCAGTCACCACTGCCCACCCGTCCTGGTCCCGCAGGGCGGAGAGCGGCGGGTGGTACAGACCGGGCCGGCCCCGGACCGCGGCCTCGGCCGAACCGCCGAAGGCCCGCACCGTCTCGGCCGCCGACCACTGCTTCACCAGCGTGATACACCCGACCGGGGCCAGCCAGTGGGATGCCGTCCACCGGTAGCGGTCGGCGGGCTGGGGGCCGGCCTTCGCGGTCAGCCCGAGCGAGCCGACGGGCGCCGGTGGGTCACCGAGCTGAGCCAGCACCACCTCGGGCAGTGTCATCTCGGGCAGTGTCATCTCGGGCAGTGTTATCTCGGGCTGGGCCGCGGGCTGGTCGCTGAACGCGGCTGAGGTGCCCTCGGCCGCCGTGACCGCGCGGAACCCGGCGGCCAGGGCCGATGGATTGGCCGCTTCCCGCAGTGCGGTGACAGCCCAGAAGCGACCCATCGGCTGCGGGTCCCCGCCACTCCTCCGGCAGGCCCGGTCCAGTCGGGTGGCCAGCTTCTGCAACTGGCCGGCGGCTTCCGGGACGCCGCGCAGCCCCAGCGCCACCGCGGGGTCGTCGGCCAGGCCGGCCAGGTTGATCGCATGCCGGGCTGCGGCCAGCGCCGCCGCGCGCTGCCCCGGCCCGGCGGCGTGCCGCAGTTGCCAGGCCAGCAGCGGATAATCGTAGGTCAGTTCCTCGGTGTCCGGGTCGATCCCGGCGTCCACCGCCTCGGCGAGGGCCTCAATCGGGAGCACCTGCAGGGTCCCGTCCAGCCAGGACGGATCGAGGGGGCTCCCGGTGACCCGGGCCAGCAGGGCCAGCATGAGCGGGACCGGCAGCGCGTCGGCCCAGGGCAGGCCGTCGCGCGCCGGAGCCAGGACATCCGGGTCGGCTCCGGTGCGGCGCTCGGGGAAGACCGCGTCGAAGGCGCTCAGGAGCTGGCCCGCGGCGGCGTAGGAAAACTGGGTCTGGCCGTTGACGTTCCAGTACGCGCTGACCGCGCGGCCGCCCGCGGAGACCCGTTCGAGGATCTCCGGCCGGGAGCCCTGCCAGCCGTTCAGCTCCACGGCCAAGATCCAGGAACCCATCGGGCGCAGCGCGACCCACGGGGCTTCGGAGAGCTCCTCGGCCGCTTCGTCCAGCCTCAGTTCCCGCCGCTGGGCCGGATCGCCGCCGAAAGCCCGCGCCACCGCGTCCACGGTAGCCGGTTCGGTCAGAGTCAGGCAGGCCGCGTCGCCGAGGATCGTGTCCGTAGCCCAGGAGAAGCCGTCGACCTCGGGAAACCCGCCGTCAGGCTGCGTCACCGCGGTCAGACCGGGCGGGACAGCGCGGGCATGCCCAGAGCCACAGGCTGCCGGTCGGGAAGACCACCTGGGACGTTTTCTGAATTTCCCTGATCAGGATTACGGGCGGTCAGCCGGGCTTCCCAGGCGTCGCCGGCCCGGGTGCGGCGCACGGCAGCGGGCGTGCCGTCGGCCACCAGGTAGTGCGGCGCGGCGCGGGAGACCGTCACCGTGACCAGGTCCCCCGGGCGGGGCGTGGTGTCCGCCGGGGTGAAGTGGACCAGGCGGTTGTCCGGGGCCCGCCCGGACAGGCGGTGGGTGGCGGCGTCCTTGCGGCCCTCCCCCTCGGCCACCAGCACCTCGACGGTCCGGCCGACCAGGCGCTTATTCTCGGCCCAGGTGACCTCGCTGACCAGCGCGACCAGCCGGTCGTAGCGCTCCTGCACGACCTCGGGCGGCACCGGTGAGTCCATCGTCGCGGCCGGGGTGCCGTGCCGCGGTGAGTACAGGAACGTGAACGCGCCCGCGAACCGGGCCTGACGCACCACGTCCAGGGTCTGCTCGAAGTCCTGCTCGGTCTCGCCCGGGAAGCCGACGATAATGTCGGTGGTGATGGCCGCGTCCGGGATAGCGGCGCGGACCCGGTCCAGGATGGCCAGGTAGCGGTCCCGCCGGTAGGCCCGCCGCATGGCCTTGAGCACGGTGTCAGAACCGGACTGCAGCGGCATGTGCAGGTGCGGCATCACGGCCGGCGTCTCCGCCATGGCCTCGATCACGTCGTCGGTGAAGTCGCGCGGGTGCGGTGAGGTGAAGCGGACCCGCTCCAGCCCGTCGATCTCCCCGCAGCTACGCAGCAGCTTGCCGAACGCCTCCCGGTCCCCGAACTCGGCCCCGTAGGAGTTCACGTTCTGACCGAGCAGCGTGACCTCGATGACGCCGTCCGCGGCCAGCGACCGCACCTCGGCCAGGATGTCCCCGGGCGGGCGGTCCTTCTCCTTGCCGCGCAGGCTGGGCACGATGCAGAAGGTGCAGGTGTTATTGCAGCCGACCGAGATCGCGACCCAGGCGGCGTAGGCAGACTCGCGCCGGGCGGGCAGCACCGAGGGGAACGTGGCCAGCGTCTCCTCGAACTCGGCCTGGGCCTCCTCGCGCTCGCGGGCCCGTTCCAGCAGGTCCGGCAGGGCGCCGATGTTGTGGGTGCCGAACACCACGTCGACCCAGGGCGCCCGCTTGGTGATCGCGGTGCGCTCCATCTGGGCCAGGCAGCCACCCACCGCGATCTGCATGCCGGGGGTGGCGTTCTTCACCGGCAGCAGGTGGCCGAGGTTGCCGTACAGCCGGTCGGCGGCGTTCTCGCGGACGGCGCAGGTGTTGAAAACGAGCACGTCCGGGGTGGCGTCGCTGGCCGCGCGCTGGTAGCCCGCGCCCTCCAGCAGGCCCGCGAGCCGCTCGGAGTCGTGCGCGTTCATCTGGCACCCGTAGGTGCGGATCTCATAGGTGCGAGGGGAGGCGTCCATGACGCCTTACAGGGTACGCGCCTGAGGTGTTACTTCGGATTTAGCGGGCGAACTCCATGGCGCGGGACTCGCGGACCACGGTAATGCGGATCTGGCCCGGGTAGGTCAGCTCCTCCTCCACCTGCTTGGCGATGTCGCGCGCGATGACCTGGGCCTGGATGTCGTCCACACTGTCCGGCTTGACCATGACCCGGATCTCCCGGCCGGCCTGCATGGCGAACACCTTCTCCACGCCCTCGTGCGCGCTGGCGATCTGCTCCAGCCGCTCCAGCCGCTTGACGTAGGACTCCAGCGACTCGCGCCGGGCCCCGGGCCGGCCGCCGCTGATCGCGTCGGCCGCCTGAGTCAGCACCGCTTCGACCGTGCGCGGCTCGACCTCGTTGTGATGCGCTTCGATTGCGTGCACCACGTCGTCGGGTTCGCCGTACCGCCGGGCGATCTCCGCCCCGATCAGGGCGTGGCTGCCCTCGACCTCGTGGGTAAGGGCCTTGCCGATGTCGTGCAGCACCGCGCACCGCTTCATCAGCCCGGCGTCCATGCCCAATTCGCTGGCCATCATCCCGGCGATGTGGGCCGACTCGATCAGGTGCTTGAGCACGTTCTGCCCGTACGAGGTGCGGTACCGGAGCCGGCCGAGCAGCGACACCAGCTCCTCGTGCATGCCGGTGATGCCCAGCTCGACCAGGGCATCCTCGCCCGACCGCACGCACAGCTGCTCGATCTCGGCCTTGCCGCGTTCGTAGGCCTCCTCGATGCGCTGCGGGTGGATGCGCCCGTCCAGCACCAGCCGTTCCAGGGTCAGCCGCGCGACCTCCCGCCGCACCGGGTCGAAGCAGGACAGCAGCACCGCCTCGGGGGTGTCGTCGATGATCAGGTTGACCCCGGTGACCGACTCGAAGGCCCGGATGTTCCGGCCCTCGCGGCCGATGATCCGCCCCTTCATCTCATCGGCCGGCAGGTGCAGCACGGAGACGACGGACTCGCTGGTTTGCTCGGTGGCCACCCGCTGGATCGCCAGCGAGACGACCTTGCGGGCCCGCTTTTCGCCCTCGGACCGGGCCTGGTGCTCGATGTCCCGCACCATCAGGACGGCCTCGCGCTTGGCCTGGTTCTCGATCGTGCCCACCAGCTCGGACTTGGCCTGGATGGCGGTCAGCCCGGCCACCCGTTCCAGGGTCGCGGTGCGCTGGGCGTCCAGCTGGTCAATGTCGGCGGCGCGCTCGTTGAGCTCACGCTGGCGCTGGTCCAGCTCGGCCGAGCGGTCCTCCAGCCGGTGCAGTTCCTTGTCGAGCCGCTGTTCCCGGTCGGCCAGCCGGTTCTCACGCCGTTCGAGGTCGCTGCGGAGTTCCCGGATCTCTTCCCTGAACGCGCGGAGCTGTTCCTCGGCCTCGCGGCGGCCCTGGTCGGCCTGGCCGGCCGCTTCCTCGGCCTTGGATCTGAGCGCGGCGGCCTCGGTCTCGGCCCGGGTGTGAATCTCGTCGGCCTCGCGGCGAGCGGCCTCCAGGCTCTCGGCCGCAGCGGCGGCCTCGGCGGGCGTGACGGCCACGGTGCCCGGGACGGCCGCGGGGGCGGTGGCCGTGGCGGCGGCGCTGGTGCCGGCCTCAGTGCTGGCGGACGGCAGCGGGGCGGAGGCGGCGCTGTAGACAACGCTGTCGCCCGCAGTGGCGGCCGGGGCTTTCAGCGTGCCGGTCCCGGATCTGCGCCAGACAACGACGAGCGCGAATACCGCCGCGAGGAGCCCGATCGCCATGAACACGAAGGAAATTACGCCGTTCACAGTCACCCCTTCCGCTCATCAGGCCCCGAGTTACCGGGCACCGCAAGTGCGATACCAGGGAATATGCCCTGGCGCGAGGGGTTCTGCACGCAGGCGCGGGCAACCTAACTATGGGTCGCCGACGTAGACCGCTGGCGGCGGCCGGCCTGTCGCTAGTGCGTGGCCGCGGGTAGCGGCCGGGCGGCATGTGAAGTTGTTCTATGGTCATCCGCGCAGCGCGGAGTAACACCTCGCTGCCGCGAGGTTAAGGCCAGATAACGTTTTGAGCAAGCTCCTGGCACAGATGGCACTGCGTGCCGAACGTCCCCCGAGGCCGTGCTGGGGGCATTCCCCCACGTAAAGACCGATGGAACCCGATCGGACCCACCCGGTTGACCCGTCCGGCGTCATCTGTGGCCCTCTTCTTCCAAGCTCAGCTCCGGGCCGGGGTCATCGAGAGCATCGGCCAGCCCCGGCTCGTCGATCCCCTCCGCCTCCAGGGCCTCACGGACGATCCGGTAGGACAGCGCCGCGCCGTACCCCTTACGGGCCAGCGTGCCCACTAGCCGCCGGGCTCGGGCGTCGGCAGGCTGGCCCCGGGTCGATCGCAGCTTGCGCTCGACGATCTGCCGGGCAGTGGCCACTTCCTGGTCGGGGTCGAGGGTCTCGACCGCCTCGCGCACGTCATCGTCGGCGACCCCGCGGCGGCGCAGCTCGTTGGACAGCGCGCGGCGGGACAGCCCGCGGCTGTGATGCCGTGACTCCACCCAGGCCCGGGCGAAGGCCTGGTCGTCGATCAGGCCGACCTCGGTGAACCGGTCGAGGATGCCGTCGGCGACCGCGGCCGGGATGTCCTTACGCTGCATGGCCTCGGCCAGCTGCGACCGGGTGCGCGGCTCGATGGTGATCAGCCGGAGGCAGATCGACCGGGCCGCCGCCTCCGGGTCGCGCGGGACTCGGGGCGCGCGGGGCTGCTCGTCATCATCGGTCCCGGACGGATCCGGACCAGCGCCGGGCCCGCCCCAGGCCTGGGCCTGGGCCTGGGCCTGGGCCTCGGGCCAGAAC
>CAXUJF010000206.1:0-9424 GCA_964250865.1 uncultured Streptosporangiaceae bacterium | reverse complement strand
GCGGGGCTGCCTCGGCGGCGAGGTCGGCGATGACCTCGCCGGCGTGGCGCCCGCTGACGCGGGCCCGGTGCAGGGCGCTGGTGCGGCGGGCCAGCCGGCCGGGTGAGGCGTACAGGGGCCCGCGAACCTGGGCGGGGTCGGTGAAGGGGCTAGCGGGGCTCCTCATGGCCGGCACTGGCTGCGGGCGCGGCCGGCAGCGCGGCGAGGTAGCGGCTGACGGCGCGGCGGCTGCGCAGGACGGTGACCTGCGCGTCGCCGGCGTGCTCGGCGATCAGCGCGCGGACGCGGGGTGCCATCGTTTTGCGATAGCCGATGATGTAGCGGGCGAAGTTCCAGGTGATCCGGTTGTACTCGCCGTTGGCCTGGTGCTGGCCGCCGCCGTGCCGGGCCTGGCGCTGGAGGATGCCGAACAGGCAGGTCCAGCCGGGCAGGTCCAGGAAGATGACCGTGTCGGCTGCCTGGAGCCGGATGGGCAGGGTGGAGGCGTAGTTGCCGTCGATGATCCACCGGGGCGCGGCGACCAGGTCGCGCTGGACTGACGCGAACGACTCCTGGTCCAGGGGTTTCCAGTCCTGGTCGTAGTAGCGGGCGTCGAGGTGCACGGGGGTGATCCCCCGTGCCGTGCCGAGGCGGCGGGCCAGGTGGGACTTGCCGCTGCCCCCGCAGCCCATGATGGCGATCCGGTCCACGGTTCCCGACCCTAGCGAGCGGGGGCCGGGTGCGGTGGCGGGCACGCGGAAGTGGCATCGGTGAGCCTCCTGAGGATGCGGTTGATTGTCGCGACCTGGCGGGACAGCCGGAAGATGCCGAGCTTGGCGATTGACCGGCCGATGAGGTCCGCGTGGGCGGGGGTGCCGCTCATGCTCTGCAGCGCGGTGACGATCCCGGCGGCCTCGGCGCCGCTGGCGGCGTGGAGCGCCGCGGGCGTGAAGATTGGCGCGCACGGGTTGCTGGCGGGGGTGACGGGCAGGCACCCGGCGAGGACGGCCTCGGGGAGCCGCTGGGTCATCTGCCCGGCCCGGGTGTACCGGGCAGGCAGCAGCAGGACGGTGGCCAGGGCCGACAGGTGCAGCTCGCGTACCTCGGGGTAGGGGCAGCGGCCGGTGAAGTTGACGTG
Organism: uncultured Streptosporangiaceae bacterium; assembly: GCA_964250865.1. Taxonomy (GTDB): domain Bacteria; phylum Actinomycetota; class Actinomycetes; order Streptosporangiales; family Streptosporangiaceae; genus Bog-532. Next base: position 8,307 of record CAXUJF010000206.1, on the reverse strand, counting down.
CGGCCAGGCGCTGGTGCGGGGCCACTTGCCGGCCACCCGGTGCTGTAGCCGTCGGGCGGCGGGTGCGAAGTACTGGCTGAATGCCTCGTCGCGGTCGTACTGGTTCCCGGCGTAGACGAGCGGGAGCGGGCGGGGCCGCGCCGCCAGGGCGACGGGGTCTGCCGTGCTCAGGGCGCTGTCGGCGACGGGGAACAGCAGGCTCTCCGCGCCCGGGGAGGTCCGCAGGCCGGCCTCGCAGACGGTAACGTTCGGCAGGGAGCGCAGCGGTGAGGCGGCTGTGAGCTGGAGATCCTTGTCCCACACGATCGTCGGGACCTTGCCCTCCCTGGTGTAGTGCCGGATGAGCTGGTCCTGGCGGTGCAGGTCGCAGGTGTGCCCGGGGCTCCCGCAGGGCGTGGCAGAGCGCCCTGGGACCGGCCAGCGCCATTCCAGGAACAGCGCGTCAACGGGAGGCAGCCCCTCGTCCCAGGCGTAAAGGCGGCGCAGGTCGAGGCCGGCCTCGTGCAGGTCGCGGTTGCGCTGAAGGAACACGATCTCGTGCCCGGCTGCGGCCAGGCCGTCGACCAGGGGACGGCGGTGGCTTCTGCCGCCGTCGGGGGTGTCGGTGATGCCGGGGCCGAGGAATCCCCAGAAGCTGTAGCCGATCTTCACTTCTCCACCCACCATCCGCGGTCGAGCATCAGGCCGTCCAGGCCGCTGGTGGCCAGGCAGTCGATTGCCATCTGCGGGGTGCCGCTGATCGGCTTGCCCTTGACGTTGAGTGAGGTGTTGATGAGCACCGGTACCGCGGTCAGCTCGGTGAACCGGTCAAGGACCTCGGCCAGGAACGGGTTGTCGTCCCTGGCCAGGGTCTGCACCCGGGCGGTGCCGTTGGCGTGGACCACGGCCGGGACCTTCTCCCGGGCCAGGGCGGTGGCCGGCACCGCGATCGCCATGAACGGGCTGGGCTGGTGCAGCCGGAAGTAGCGGGCGGCGTGCTCGGCGAGGATGACGGGGGCGAACGGGCGGAACGGCTCGCGGAACTTCACGGCTGCGTTCAGCCGCCCGGCCACGTCCGCGATGAGCGGCGAGGCCAGGATGGAGCGGTTACCCAGTGCCCGCGGCCCGGCTTCCAGCCGCCCCTGGAACAGCCCCGTGATCTTGCCCGCTGCCAGCTGCTCCGCCAGGAACCGTGACGGGCTGGTGACCTGCCGGGCGGCCAGCCCCGGGGCGGGACATGGCGCGGGCGTGAAGTCCGGGTAGGCGGGCCCGAGGTAGCAGGATCTCGCTAGGGCCGCGGTTGCGGCGGCGGGGTCCTGGCAGGCGGCCAGCGCCGCGCCGGCCGGGGTACCGGAGTCGCCGGGAGCGGGCGGCACGAAGACCTCGTCCCACTCGCCGTCGGCGAGGATCCTGCCAATGCCGACGCAGTTCATCGCGACCCCGCCGCCTAGGCACAGCTGCCGCGCGCCGGTGACCTCCCGGGCACGGCTGGCGAGCCGGATCATGACCTGCTCAGTGCGCTCCTGCAGGGCTGCGGCCAGGTCAGCGTGCACCTGGGTGATGTCCTCGCACGGGTCGCGCGGCGGGCAGGAGGCCGAGATGAAGGCCGGGCTGACGCGGGGCCAGCCGTGCCGCAGGACGCGCAGGGGGAACAGGCCGGGGTCGAGGGCGAACCCGGCCGTGGTCAGGGGGACCGCGCGGGCGAGCAGGTCCCGGAAGCGGGCCGGGTCGCCGGTGGCGGCGAGGGCCATCACGGTGCCCTCCTCGTCGCCGCGCCGCCAGCCGAGGTGCATCGTGACGGCGCCGTATGCATAGCCGAGTGAGGCCGGGTCGCTTATTTGCTCCCTGACCCGGTACCGGATCTGCCCGTCCGGGAGGACCTGCCCCGATCCGATTGAGGTGGTGCAGGTTTCGCCGAGGCTGTCGATGATGAGCACGGCCGCGTCGCTGAATCCCGAAGCGGCGAGCGCGTACAGGCCGTGTGCCCGGTGGTGCGGCACGGCCTGGATCCGGGCGTTCGGGAACAGGCCCCGCAGTGCCTGCATCCGCCTGCGGTAGCGGTGGTAGACGACGGCGAGGCTGGCTGCCCGGGGCAGTGCCCGCGCGCGGGTCGCCGGGTCCAGCAGCTGCCCGGGCGTTCCCGCCAGCCCGGCCAGGTAGCGGCGCCCGTCGAAGTTGTAGGCGACTGCGTCGATGTCGGCCGCGCTCAGGCCGGCCTCGCTCAGGAGCCACTGGACGGCGGCGGCGGGGTACTCGCGGGTGTGCTTGACCCCGGACAGCCGCTCCTCCTCGGCCATGCCGGTCAGCTGCCCGCCGCAGATCAGCGCGGCGGCCGAGTCGTGGGTGAACGAGCACAGCCCCAGGACGTTGTGCTGGCGGTTAGGCGCCCTCACCGGTTCGCCCTTTCCGCTGGCTGCGAGTCGGGCCGGCTTGCCCTGGCGCGCTCGTACCAGCGCTGCAGCGCGCTGGCGAGCGGGCCGTCGCCGCTGGCCGCGATGGCGGCGGTCTCCTTGTCCCCGGCCTTACGCGCCCGGTAGCTGGCCAGGACGCGCGACAGCTCCGACAGGCCGGGGCTGCCCAGCGGCGTGCCCGCGATGACCGAGCCGAGCACATCGTCGAGGGTCTCCCAGGGCATGGCCAGCGGGAGCATCCGCGGCCCCGGCCCGGCGGCCGGTATCTGGCGCGCGGCCGGGAGGTCGCGGTCGTACAGGTGCAGCGAGTCGATGCTGAGCCGGTAGGGCCCGAGTCCCGCGCCGAGCCACCCGGCCATCAGCTCCTGCAAGATGGTGGCGGCGAAGATGTCGTAGCAGAAGCCGAGCCACAGGTCCTGGCTCCGCATCGAGGTGTGCATGTGCAGCAGCCCGTCGCGCAGGAAGAACCGGTACCCCAGGGTGCACGGCACGTCCTTGTGGCCGCGCGCGTCGACCTCGGGGTCGTACAGGGTAATCACCGCCCGCCGCGTGCCCGGGTCCTCGGCCAGTGCCTGCCGGGCCTGGGCGAGCTGGTCGGTCGTGCCGTGCCAGCGGCGCAGCCGCGGCCCGTACGCGCCCATCAGCCGCCCGTCGTCGGCGTACTGGGCAAGCCGCTCGTTGAACAGGTAGATCCACGGTTCGTCGGACCCGGACAAGATCCACATCGCCTCGGCGACCGCGAACGCCGGGTTGATCACCCGCACCGGGGGCAGGTCCACCAGCCGCCGGCGGGGGTCGGTCAGCGTCAGGGCCGCGCCGAGCACCTCGGTCGTTGCCAGCCCGCGCGGCTCCGCCGCCCTGCCGCTGGTCAGCACCGCCTCGCACGCGCGGGCAAACAGCTCGCTGGCTGAGGAGGCTTCAAGGGTAAGCGTCACCGGGCTGCTCCCGCCATCGCCAAGGCCGCGCGGTCCTCCCGGGCGGCGAGCCACTCCCACTGCAGGCGCAGCCCCTCCTCCAAGCCGACCGCCGGGCGGTAGCCGATCAGCTGACGTGCTCTCGTGAGGTCAGCTGCGGTCGCGTCCACGTCGCCGGGCTGGGCGACGCGCCGGTGCGCAGTAATCTCCGCGCCCGCGAGACGGGCGATATCATCACGCGCCTGCGACAGCGGCACGCTGCGGCCGGAGGCGACGTTGACCACCTCTGCCCGCGCGTCCACGGCCGCCGCCGCTACCGTCGCGGCCACCGCGTCGGCGACGTAGGTGAAGTCGCGGCGCTGCGCGCCCGACCCGTACAGCGCAGCCGGCCGACCCGACAGCGCGGCCCGCATGATCCGGATGAACGCCATGTCCGGCCGCTGCCGGGGGCCGTACACCGTGAAGTACCGCAGGGCTACCACGCTGGTAGCCGCCCCTGGCTGGCTTGCGTACGCCAGGCACAGCCGCTCCGCCGCCAGCTTTGACACCCCGTACGGCGACAGCGGCGCCGGCAGGTCACTTTCGGCCGAGGGCTTGCCGTTGCCCGGCCCGTAGACGCTGGAGGACGAGGCGAACACAAGCCGCGGTACCTCGGCGGCGGCGCATGCCTCCAGCAGGCGCTGAGTGCCCAGCACGTTGCACGCCAGGTAGTCGCCGAACCGGTCTCCCCACGAGCGCCGGACGCCAGGCAAGGCCGCCAGGTGGAAAACCGCGCTGGCCCCCTCGCAGACGCGGGCCAGGTCTGCGGCCGTCACGTCACCCGCCACGAACTGGAACCGCGGATGGGCGTGCAGCCCGGCCATGTTCTCGGCGCCCACCGGGTCGCTGCCAGGAGAACGTATGTCCAGGCCAGTCACAAGCCAGCCCTGGCGCAGCAGCTCAGTCGCGAGATGCGACCCGATGAACCCGGCCACGCCGGTAATCAGTGCCCTTTCCATGTCACTCCTGATGTGATCAAGTACGGTTCGTTTGCCGTCGCCTTAGGCGGAAGAGGGATGAACGGGAGTGTCTTCAGCCGACCCTGCGGAGCGTCAACGGGCCAGCTAAGGCCCCGGGCCTCGACTCGGTGCGCCGTTCCGAGCTGCTGGTCATCGTGGTTCCGGCCGTTAGCAAGAGAGTGACCTGATGGTGTTCAGTTGATTAGTCGCCTGACAACCCGGACAGCCGGTTGCCGTTGGCCAGCTGGTCCGCAAGGTTGAGAGCGACGCGAACTGTCTTGCCGCCCCCGGCTGGGTCTGGCAGCAGGGTGCGGCGCCCGCCTTGCAGCTCGAGCAGCCCGTCGACCACCTCAAGGCCGCGGCCGGACTCCTCTCCGGCGGTCACTGTGCGCCGGACCGGGCGGCCAGGTCCGTAGTCATGAACGGTGAGGTGCAGGCAGCTGCCCTGGCAGGACATGCTGACGTCTACTGGTCCCTCGCCGTGGCGGATCGCGTTGGTGACCAGCTCGCTGAGGATGAGCTCAGCGAGGTCCAGGTGCTCGCCGTGGCCCCAGTCGGACAGTGCTTTCCTGAGTGTTTCCCGGGCGCGCCTCACCTCGGTCAGCTCCGGGCCGAAGCGGCATGCTGCGGACTGCTCGCGGGCGGCGGTCAACGTCATTCACTGCTCCTTGGGGGCCTGAGCCGAAGGTCAGGGCTGAGCGGGAGCCCGGCCACGCTTACACGCTCGCAGAATGGTCACCGCCGAATCACTCCCTGTGGGGGGACTGTGTGGTTCCCGGTTGATAGGGGACTGTGACGTGGGAAAACTGCTGAACTAGGCGGCACGGCTTCCCGTTGCTCCCGCGTCCGGGTCGCAGGCCGCCTGGGCGTCACCTAGAGCACTGCCTGCCGCTCACGGCTTGCGCGCCAGGGCCACGTACGCGGGCAGGGGCCGCTGCCGGGTGCCGGCTGTGGCGTGCGGCCAGTGGTCGATGGGGACTACACCGGGGCTTGTGAGCTGGAGGCCGTCGAAGAACCGGCTGAACTCGTCGCGGGTGCGCAGCTGCATGGGAGTGGCTGAGTGCTTGTTGTAGCGGGTGCTGGCCCCGGCTGTGGACTCGGCCCGGACGTCGCTGGCACCGTGGGAGATGGCGAGGTAGCTGCCTGCCGGGAGGGCGTTCATCAGCTGGGCGGTGATGGCCCAGGGGTCGTCGGCGTCAGGGATGAAGAGCAAGATGCCCAGCAGCAGGACGGCGGTCGGCTGGGTGAGGTCGAGGGTGCGGGCGGCCTGGTCCAGGATGTAATCGGTGTCGCGGGCATCGGCGTCGATGTAGGCGGTGACGCCGCCGGGGGCGCTGGTCAGCAGGGCCCGGGCGTGGGCCAGGACGACGGGGTCGTTGTCGACGTAGACGACGACGCACTGCGGGGCGGCCTGCTGGGCGACCTCGTGGGTGTTACTGGCGGTGGGCAGGCCGGTGCCGATGTCGAGGAACTGGCGGATCCCGAGGTCGGCTGCCAGGTGGTAGACCACACTGGCCAGGAACTGGCGGTCGGCGCGGGCAACCTCTCTGACGGTGGGGACCGCCTCGGCGACGTCGTCGCCGGCGGCGCGGTCGGCGGGCCAGTTGTCCTTGCCGCCCAGCCAGTAGTCCCAGATCCGGGCCGGGTGGGCGACCGTCGTGTCGAAGCGGATGGCTTCCGGGTCGCTGGCGGCGGCCTGCTCGCCGCTTGCTGATGCCATGCTCAGTTCCTCCTGGCTTTGGCGGGGGCTGCGCCCTGGTCCGGCCGTGTTTGCGGCTCTTGTCGTGCGGGGGCCGGCGGGCGGTATGGGTGCCCGCAGCGTTTCACCAGGCCAGCGGGCTTGTCATTACCGTCGGCGGGAAAGTGTGGTTCCCGCCGACGCCTGCCAGCCCGGTCACTAGTCCGATCGCCACCCTTCCATCGCGGGCGGCAGCTGCTGCTGTTCAGCGAGCGGGAACTAGACGGGGTCGGCATCCCCGTTTGCGCAGGCAGGAGGCATCGGTGGGCGGGAATCACTTGTTCCCGGGCGCGGGGAGTGATGCCCGGGGGCCGGGCGGCGACCCTGGAGGGCAGGGTGCCGTCTTCCGACGGCGGTGCCCCTGACGAAGGCAGGAACTCATGATCAGCCCGCCCTCACCGCAGGCCGCAGGCCTGACCGTGCTTCCGGTGCCGGAGCTGCTCGCCCGGCCGCATGTCCCCGTTAGCGGGCCGGTGGCATTCACCGCCGGGCATCACTTCGCGCTGAGCGGGGATGCATCCCCGGCGGAGCTGGCCGGGGCTGCCCGCGTCCCGCTGTCGGTGATCGTACAGGTGACCAAGAGGTGCGACTTCAACTGCACTTTTTGCTCTGAGACCTTGCACATGGGTGACCCGACCCTGGCCCAGCTCGGTGTCATCGCGGCCAACCTGGCCGGGGTGCAGCGGGTGTTCCTGTCGGGCGGGGAGCCGCTGCTGCGCCGCGACCTGGTCGACATCGTGGACATGTACGCGCCGTTCATCATCGGCCTGCCGACTAACGCCACCCGCGGGCTGGCCCTGGCGCCCCGGCTGGCGGGCAAGGTTGCCTTCGTCAACGTCGGGTTCGACGGGCCGCGGGCCTTGTTCTCCCGCGTCCGCGGCGACTACGACAAGGTGATCGCCGGGGTCCGCGCCTTCCAGCAGGCCGGCCTGCCGCTTTCCCTGTCGGCCGTGGTGCTGCGCTCCACCGTGCATGGCCTGCCGTACCTGTACCAGATCGCCGACGTGCTGGACGCGGGCAAGCTCAAGCTCATCTTGCCGCTGCGCAAGGGCAACGCCCTGGGCCTAGCCGACCGGGAGTTCATCAGCCTGGACGAGGCCCGCGACACCTTCGAGCGGCTGCGGGAGCTGCGCGCCGTGCACGACTGGCGGCCGGCGGTGCGGATGACCCCGTGGACAGCAGACACCGAAGGCCACATGATCGTCATCGAGCCGGACGGCGCCGCCCAGGCGTGGCCGGTCTATGACCAGCCCGACCTGTTCCTCAAGCTCGGCAACCTGCTCGAAGAGCCTGTCACCGCGATCTGGGACCGCTACCCCTACAAGGCCAGCCACTACGCCAAGTACCTCGGCGCCAGCATCTGCGCCGCCACCCGCAGTGGCACCTGATGCGCACCTGGACCAACCTGGCCTGGCCCGATGACCCCTACCGGACCGGGCAGCAGCTCTACCGCCGCCCGGCGCCCCGCCTGGCGGCCTTTACCGCCTGGCCCGCCCTGGCCGGCCATCAGCTGGTGCCCGTTACCGTTGCGGTGGCCTACCTGCCGCTGCACCGCACCCGCCCGGTGGCCGTTACCGCCGCGACGCTGGCATTCGGGTTCCGCGCCGCAAGCGCAGGCAGCCTTGAGGGCACGGCTCAGGTAGCCCGGGTCGCTGACCTGGACCTGATGCAAGGCCGCCGCCACGCAGCCGTCCTGACCGGCTACGACCTGGCCCGCGACCTGGACCTGCTGCAGCAAGCCGGCAGCGGCAGCGCCTGCCGCGGGATCAGCGCGGTGGCCGCAGAGTGGGGCGCCCGCACCCCGGTCCCCGGCCGGGCCGCGCTGTTCGACGCCAGCCTGGACCTGCCCGGGAACCCGTCCCTAGGGCAGGCCTGCCAGCAGGCCGGCATCATCGCCGTGCCCGCCGCCGCGCGCACCTGCGCCTGGCACCCGGTAACCCGGGCGGTCGAGCGGGCTCTGGCGATTGCGCTGCTGACCGCCCGCCACCACGGCCGATACCAGTGGGAAGGGATGCTCGACACCAAGGCGGCCATGGCTGCCTGCGCCTGGGACTGCCTGCCCGGACTGGACCCGGCCGCGCCCGCCGGCGGCCCAGCCCCAGCCCCGGCACCGGCCCCCGGGCCGCGCGCATGATCACCGCCGGGAACGTGCCGGCCGGGCATGCCCCCGTCTGCCTGCCCGCGACGGGGCTGCTCGCAGCGGTAGACGTTGAATGGTCGAAGAACTACCGGGTCAGGCAGGGAAGCATCCCGTTCTGCTTCTCCGT
>CAXUJF010000205.1:0-9502 GCA_964250865.1 uncultured Streptosporangiaceae bacterium | reverse complement strand
CGCCAGCCCGGAGAAACCAAGACCACCCAACCGGATTTCCCAATGACCGTTGACAGCCAATGCGCCGGTCGCCGTTTCCAAGCTTGAGCGCCCCGTCGGCGAACGACTCGGTCCAGGTCCGCAGAAAACGCCCGATGGCACCCTGCTCTTCCAAGATAAACAAGGGGAAGTCGAGCTCCCAGGAGCACACAGTTCCCCCACGCTTGCATACCTGCACCATTTGCCGTAGTACGTCACGGACTTCTGTCGGTTCCCTCAGCGAGCACAGCACCCCGACCTCGAGAACCGCGTCGAAGCTGTCGTTCGCGTAGAAGTCTGTCAGGTTACGGGCGTCGCCGCAGGCCAGCTTGATGTTCTCGAATCCCCGTGCGTGGTCGAAGGCGTTCGCCTCCTCGACCGCATCGCTGCCGATGTCGATGCCGCTTACAGCGCCCCCAGGCATTAGGGCGCTGTAGATGCGCCGAGGTAGCCCGGCGATGCCGCAGCCTACATCAAGAAATCTGCTGCCGGGCCTGATCTTCATGGCCGGCATGAGGATGCCCTGGAGGAACTCGTCGTCCCACAGCCATTTGTCTGCCTGCCAGAGCCCGCGGGCGCGGGTGAAGTACCGGCTTTCTTCGGAGTACTCCAGGCGCTGGGCTGCGTCGGCCTCAACCACGGTTTCTCCTGTTCCTGGCTAGGAAATGAGGGAGTTGAAGCGGGTTCCCGGACGGCGTCCGTCCCGCAAGTGCCGGTAGGCAAGGTTCTTAACGCACCGGAATCCGATTTCGTTGTGGCGGCATGTCGGGCCGTCGTGGCCGCGATACGACGGGTACATGAGACCGGGCAGCGAACTCCATGCACCGCCTTTCAGGGTCACGGCGTATGGCGTAGCGGAGCGCATGAACGCCGACAGCATAAATGGCCGTCCGGTACGCCGCTCAGTTCGCGTCCACTCCCAGGCGTTGCCGACCGCATCGACCATGCCGTAGCCACTCGCCCACTGCTCGTGGGCTGTTACCGGCGTCGTCAAGGCTGCCGGCGAGCCCTGCCTGACCTGAGTCAAGGCCTCGCGCCAGCTGTCGAGCGATGTGGGAGCTGGATCAAATACCTGGCCTGCCCAGCGGGCAGCTTGCGGGTTCCACCCGCCGCTCCAGGGCCAGATCGAGGCGTCAGGCCCACGCGCGGCGACTTCCCACTGGTACTCAGTAGGCAGGTCCTTGTCAGCCCAGCGGGCGTAGGCCACAGCGTCATACCAGTCCACCCCTGTCGCGGGGTGATCGGGGCCGAAGCGTGAATCCCCAGCCGTGTTGCGTTCATGCCGCTTGCCGGCCGGCTCCTGCGGGTGGCACCACTCGTGCTCTGAACGGGCAACGTCCTCGCAGAACCTGTCGTATTCGGCATTGGTCACCGGGTATTTGTCGATCAGGAACGGCGGTAGCCATGCATCACGGGCCGGAGCGGAATCTTGCCAGCCGAACGTCCGATCTGGTACCTGTTCAGGAGAAAGGCCAATTCTCGTCTGGCCGGCCGCAACGTAAACCATGTCCGGCGGGCACTCAGCGCGAGCCCGGCGAAGAACGTCTTCCGGGATCTGGAGCGCGCTGGCGTTGTCGTTCGGTAGGCGGCCGTTCTCCTCGTAGAACAGGCGGAGCTGCTCCACCTCATCCAGGCTCATAACGTCGAGCAACTTGAGGAAAGAGCGGTGGACGTTGGCCGCGCCCATTCCAACGGGCTTTTGCGGGGCGACAGCCGTCCCGGACGGCCATCCGGCGATCGTCTGCAAGTAGGTGATGACGTACTCGACGGCTTCGTCGCCGACCGCGCGTATCGCTGGAAGGCAGACAATGTCATCAGGGTCGCGGACCAGCCCCTCTAGCGTGTCCGCCGCCAGGGGATAGGGAAGCCAACGGCATACAGCGGGAATCAGTGCCGAGCGCAGAGAAGGATCTGGATGGCTGAGAGCAAGCCCGAAGACGCCCTCGGCGGCGATAAGGCTGGCCAGGTGAGATAATGCGTCCACGACATCGTCGATACGTTGCTGTCGCTTGGGCCACGCTGCCGTGCCGAACTCGTCCGGCTCAACGAGGCTCTCGATTTTGGCCAGAAGTCCTTCGTCGTCCGCAGTCGGTCGAACAGGCTGGAAGATATGAGCATCACCAGAGTTAACCATGTCGCCTCTCTTCGGTTCCTCGGCCGGGATAGTGAAAATTTGCGGATGCCGCCGCCGGGGATCCGGTCGGCGGCTCGCGTTAAGCGACTAAACTGAGCCGTGTCCCGGATCCCCTTCTAGATGAGCGCTAGTTCCACGGCTTCAGAACGAAGCCCCTCTTGAGCTTGCCGCCCAATGACTTACGCCACTTACGCATCCGAATGCCTCCTTTCGCGCCTAGGAAATTTACCAGGGCTAACGGGTCAGGCGGAGCGAATTCAGGACCACTTCGACTGTCCGTTGAGAACCTGGCAATTCAGACCGTAGTCAGTTCTCCCCTATTGTCAAGGGCTTGTCCGTGACGTTTACCCTGGGACAGCCGGAGAATTTACATAATCCCAGGCGACAGCGTGTTTTCGCGTGCCCGCGAGAGCGCTGTTACCAGTACTGACTAAATCGATCATGTTGTTCGGGTGAACCAGGAATTCGGCCCCTGCATCCAGATCAGGAACACCCTGCTCTGCGACCTGTGCTGCCATGAGCGCTGGTTTGCCCTGCCCACCTGCACTGGCCACTGTGCGTTCTCCACAACATCACCGCCTGCCCCCTCCGCACCACATAGATAACACGTTCCACCCTTGCCATCACCCAATTCGAGCACAAATACATCAGCTGAAACCTGTACATCAGCTGAAACCCGCTGAGCTCACCTCGGTGTAGTGTTGGTGCGCGCGGGCATCCGTCAGGCTAATGACTCCCAGGACGCGAGTCGGTTACGGCCTGGTGCTCGTCAGGCCATAGCTGTGGGCAACCATGCGTTGGCGAAGGGAGCGAGTACTCAAGATGGAAAACTCTATGTCAAACCTGGTTAATAGCGAATACGAGACGTACGAAACGGAGAGGCCGTGGGTTGTCTTCAATGCGACTATTCCGAATCCGGGGCTTGTAATCGAGAAGTATGGTGATGGCCTACGAGACCTCAGCGGAGCCTGCAGCGAAGGCGAGATCCGCGTCGTGGACGGGCGCCAGTTTAAGGACGAAGAGGTCAAGAACGCTGTTATGCGGGCCTTCAAATATGCGGCTAACAAGCTTGGTATAGTGATCGATCATTTGGAAACACTTGAAATATTGCACTATACTGCGGGCGGTGAGTATTCCTGGCACGCAGACAACGAGTGGACCGTCGGCGAGCTCAGAAAGCTTTCGATAGTCATAACGCTAAACGCAGATTTTGAGGGTGGCGGAACTGAATTTATGTGGCCGCGCCCGGGTGCGTGCGAGATCGTTCGACCAGGCACGGGCGGAGCGGTGGTTTTCCCAGCGCCCCTTTATCACCGTGCCGTACGAACGGACGCTGGTGAGCGGTGGGTCGTCGTCGGCTGGGCCACTGGCCCCCGCTTCACGTAGCGGTGCCGCCTGGGCAGGTCGCGCCCCACCCGCTTTACTCGCCATCGTGTCTGTGGTGCGGACGCTGTTGCGTTGGTCGATCACGGGTTGCGGAAACTGGGCTAACGACGGCACCTCGCGCAACCCCGGTCTTCGCTGGCTTCCGGTTCCCGCCCGAGGTGATCTCGGTCGCGGTCCGCTGGTATCTACGCTACGGCCTGTCCTACCGAGACGTGGAAGAGCTGCTGGCCGAACGCGGCATCACCGCCGGCCACGTCACCATCTACCGCTGGGTGCAGCGGTTCACCCCGGAGTTCGTCGAAGCGGGGCGGCCATGCCACCACGCTCCTGACGATAGGTGGTTCGTCGCCGAGACCTATGTCAAGGTCGCCGGGCGCGGACCTACTTTTACCGTGCCGTTGACCAGCACGGCCAAATCATCGACGTCCTGCTGTCGGCCAGTCGCGACTTGGCCGCCGCCCGGCGCTTTTTCACCCGTGCGCTACGCGCCGGCACGGTCCCAGCCGAAGTCATCACCGACCGCGCCCGGTCTACCCGCGGGGGCTCGATGAGCTGGCGCCCTCGGCCCTGCACACAGTTGAGCGGCACGCGAACAACCCGATCGATTCAGACCACGGGCGGGCTAAAGGCACGACTACGGCCCATGCGCGGACTCAAGCGTCCCCGTTCCGCTCGGATCCTCGCTGCAGGACATGTGTTCGTCCAGAACCTGCGCCGCGGCCACTACGACATCGCCACCGAAACCCCGACCGGCCATCGTCTCCACATCGCCTTCGACGACCTCACGCTCACCATGTAAGCCAGCAAGGCACCGGGAGCACGCCCCAGCACACCATGGGAAGCACAACGCAATAGTGCCATTTCAGGGGTCGGCAATGCCGTCCCACTGCGTGGACAAGCGCGGGTGGCCTTGTTACCGATAACGCTTAAAAGACGGATTCTCGCGAGTACTCCATTCATGAGCTACAGACTCGGATTAGACGCCAACTATTTAAACTTTTCCTGTCACTTATCGCTTTCACTCAAAAGCGTTATAACGCAGCGCGCATAAAGGGTCGGAAACGACATATGAGCTAGCCTCAGGCGCCCAAGCGGTTGAATGCAAAGCGATATGCGGGCAACTGTTTGATCGTTATCGGCATCATCGCGCTGGTACTACGAGTTCTGCCGTGCGCTGGGGAATCCTGTACGGCGCATCTGCAGCTGCGCAGGTTGATGCGATCGTCGGTGCATTGATCACCATAGGCGTGGCGTTTTTGCCTGGGGATGGAAAGGGGAAGAATGGTAAATTCAAAAATAAGGGTGACGAATCTAATAACGATGGTGGAACCGCGACGCAAAGATGGGACGATTGGGGATCGGCTATTACAGCGCTAGCCGCCGCCGCTACACTGATAATCTCACTCATGAACCTGGTTGAGCCGCTTAACCCTCCAAGATTGGCCTGATCTGCCTGCCCCGTGACGCAAGACAGCAATGTGCCCTATGTAGGCATCACTGCAAGTGTTGACGGCGTCAACACTCGTCAGGGTCCGGGCGAATCGTATGAAACGGACGGCTGCTTTCCCAACGACTGCTCTGTTGGCTTCTCCGTTTATGGCCTGGGTGCCTAGATAGCGGATGAGACTGGTTCGACATCTGACGAACATGGGTTACCAGCCGGTGGCTGATGGTAGCAAAACAGCCGCAGAGATTTCGGTCACGCGCCGCAGCTGTTTCGTCGGGTGAAAGTTCTGAACCGCAATTTGTTTCTGATGCCTTTGTGATCCCCGAAACGGCATACGACCTGCTGCCCAAAGGCACCGGATGTCCGCAGGGTTCCCCCTACCCGGAAAAGGCGGTTCTTCAACCGTTCAACGTGCACACCCAGCACGTTTACCGCTCAGGCTAATTATGCGGCAGACATTGGATTCGCGATCTGGGTTCCCACCGCAACAGGGTTTCCTTAACGATGAATCTTATATTCAGATTACGGCACCAGGCAAGGGACCAGCGAATAACCCCGGCAAAGCCTCGCCGAGCGAGATTAACCTGGTAGAACGGAATTACTCAAGTAGGCTTCTTTCTGAGTTTCAGCCATCGATACGGCTAAGTTAGGCGTACACGATCCCGCGCAGGATGCCGCCCATCTCGGTTACGACTGCAAAGTACAGCTCAGGCGCAGCTGCACCCCAAGAAACGCGGCCTTGCCTGAGTTCCTGCGTCTGTATAAGAGTGCGATGACCGCGAGGGTGCCTAGGAGGATGAAGGGCCCGAGCGGCAGCTGGCTTGTCCGCGCTGCCCGGTTCCTGGCCATCTGCACGCCGCCGTAGACGGCGGCCAGCGCGAACCCCGCGAAGGTGCCCGTAAGCAGCGCCTGCCAGCTGGTCCAGCCAAGGACCAGGCCGATACTGGCCGCGAGCTTAGCGTCACCGAGGCCGATCCCGCCCGGCCTGATCAGCCACAGGGCCATGTAGAAGCAGGCGAGAGCGGCAGCGCCGATCGCGGCGCGGGCGAGATAGCCGGGCTGATGGTCGGCCAGCGCCGCTGCGACGAGCAGGGCGAGCGTGCCAGCGAACGCGGCGGCGGTCAGCGAGTCTGGGAGCCGGTGCACGGCGATGTCGATAAGGGCGAGCGGGACGGCTACAAGGGCCAGCCAGGCCAGTGCTGCCAGTTCCCAGACCGAAGTCGCGCGGGCGGCCACTACGGCTAGGGCAAGCCCGGCTGTGAGCTCGGCGAGCAGCGGGTACGGGCCGATCCGGGTCCGGCAGGCGGTGCAGCGCCCGGCGACCGGCAGCACCGGCCACCACCGCCAGCGGCCAGGCAGGACCTGATGCGAGCAGGCCGGGCACGCGCTGCGTGAGGGTTCGCTAGCCCCGGTGCTGCGCAAGAACACGCTGGCCCGTATCCGCGGGCCTGCAAGCAGGCCGACGGCGGCCCCGGCGATGATCCAAGGGAGCGGCACCGTGCCTCCTCGCTCCAGCGCGGCCAGCACGCCTGACCGTTGCCCGGCGCGCCGCGTGCCAGCGCGCCGCCAAAAGCGTGGCTGGCGAACCTGCTTCTGATTGTAATGACAACGCGCGCCCAGGCTGTGGCGCCTTCGGGGAGACAGGCACCTGGACCCGCGTTCGGACACGCCAGGACAGCTGTAGGGAACCGATTTAGATGAGCACCGTGAGCTGGTATTTCCGGGGTAGTTGAGCAGTGCTCGGGTGGGGCCGGGCGGCTGAATCGAAAATAGGAGTTCAGGTGGGCAGGCGGCAGTATCCGGCGGAGCGTAGCGGAGCCGGATGGAGTCGGAGGCAGGTCAGGCAGCGGCTTCGGCGAGCAGGACCTTTTTGCCGGATAGCCGTTCGAGTTCAGCGATGAGCTGGCGTTTGCGTCGCAGCGGGGTAAGCCGGTCGTGCCAGTCCGGGCCAAGGTCGGTGAAGCGGGCCCGCGGGTCAGACAGCAGGTAGTAGGTGATGGTGAGGATGGAGTTGCCGGCCGCGACCAGGGCGCGCTGCTTGCCGCGGCGCCGGGCCAGCCGGTGATAGCGCGATCCCAGGAAGGTCCTGGTCCGGGCGGCACCCATGCCGGCCTCGCCGAGGGTGGCGGCGATCCACGGGTTGCCCTTACCGGTGGACCCCGGCTTGTTCTTGCCGGCGGATTGCCTGGCCCGGGGCACGAACTTGGCCCATGAGACCAGGTGGGCGGCGGTGGGGAAGCGGGCCATATCAGTCCCGATCTCAGCGATGATCTCCTGAGCGCCGGTCTTGCCGACGCCGGGGATCTCATCGAGCTGGGCCACCTGGGCTGCGAAAGGGGCAAGCGCCTCATCAATCCGCGTGGTGAGCGCATCGATCTGGGCGGTGAGCGCATCAACGCGGTCACACATCATGCGCAGCAGATAACCGTGGTGGTCGCGGAAGTGCCCGGTGAGTGCCTCCTGCAGGACGCTCTTTTTGCCGCGCATCCGGCCCAGGGCCAGCTCCGCGAGGACCGCCGGGTCACGCTGGCCGCTGATCAGCGCCTCCAGCATCGCCCGGCCGGACTTACCGAAGATGTCGCTGATCACCGAGGACAGCTTGATCTGAGTGTCCTCAAGCAGCTTCTCCGCCCGCTGCTTTTCCCGGGTCCGCTCCTGGACCAGGGTGCGCCGGTAACGGCACAGGTCCCGCAGCTCCCGCTGCCACGGCGGCGGGATAAACGAGGGACGGAGCATCCCCCGCTCGGCCAGCTTGGCCAGCCAGACCGCATCCAGCCGGTCCGTCTTCGGCCGGCCCGGCACATTCTTGACGTCGCGGGCATTGACCACCCAGCACTCGATGGCGTCTTCCAGCAGGTAAAACGGCGGCTTCCAGTACGTGGACGTGGCCTCCATCACGCACAAGGTCACCCCCTGGCAGATCAGCCAGTCCCGCAGCTCCAGCAGCGACCGGGTCACCGTGGCGAACGTGCGGACCTCCGGCCGACGCCGGCCCGGCTTGTCCTCGTGCGGGACCCGTATGCAGCACACCAGCTCGGCCTTGCCGATATCCAGCGCAGCCACCCGCGCCACCAATCCGGCAGTCTCTTCAGCGATCTCCTCCACCAGGCCCTCCCTCCGTGCAGCCATCAGATTCCGGCGGCTGCCCGCAGGAGCCAGCAGGGACAACAAGGCGGAATCGCGTGCTCACGGCAACAATGCAGGACCCTGGAGGTGGCTCCCGGCGATCAGACTAGTTGACGGGCTCACAGCACCAAGCGGCCGCGACGCCGGCGGGCAACCACCCCCATTTTCACGCCCGCAGGGCGTCCCCGCCAGGGACACCCGCGGCTAGTTGAGCATTTGGGCGCTGCGGTCATGGTCGGCCGGTCTGGAGGCGGTGCGCCAGCGCCGTGTGGCGGCGGCCGGCGCCGGCCGTGCGTACCGCCGCGGCGCGCGCGCGGCGGGAGCCCGCGAGGCCGCCGAGCGTCGTCGCGCGCGTGATTGCGGTGTAGAGCAGGTTCCGCTGCAGCATCATCCACGCGCCGGTCGTCAGCGGGATCACGACGGCCGGGTACTCAGACCCTTGCGACCGGTGGACGGTGACCGCGTACGCGTGCGCGAGCTCGTCCAGTTCGTCGAAGTCGTAGCCGAGTTCCTCGTCCTCGTCGGTCCGCACGGTGAGCGCGTGGTCTTCCAGTGACATGCCGGTTACCACCCCGGTCGTGCCGTTGAAGACGCCGGCCGCGCCTTTGTCGTAGTTGTTGCGCAGCTGGGTGACCTTGTCGCCGACCCGGAACACGCGCCCGCCGTACCGCCGTTCGGGCGCTCCCTCGCGGTAGGGGGTCAGCGCTTCCTGGAGCAGCAGGTTCAGGCTGCCCGCACCGGCCGGCCCGCGGTGCATGGGGCACAGCACCTGCACGTCGCGGCGCGCGTCGAGCCCGAACTTGGCCGGTATCCGGCGCGCCACGATGTCCGCCACCAGCTCCGCGGTCGCCTCGGTCTCGTCCGAGTTGAACCAGTAAAAGTCAGGAAAAGCCCTGGGTGCTGCGCCGGGCGGTGCGGGGGCTGGCGGGTACGGCGGGCGCCCGGCGTTGACCCGGTGGGCGTTGATCACGATCCCTGACTGCTGCGCTTGCCGGAAGATCTTGGTCAGCCTGACGACGGGCAGTGTCTGCGCCTGGATCAGGTCTTGCAGCACTTCCCCGGCGCCGACGGAGGGCAACTGGTCCACGTCCCCGACCAGCAGCAGGTGCGCCCCCGGCGCGACTGCCCTGGCCAGTTTGTTGGCCAGGATCACGTCGACCATCGAGGTTTCGTCGATCACGACTAGGTCGGCGTCCAGCGGGTTGCTCGCGTCGAATTCCGGGTCACCGCCAGGCTGGAGCTTCAGCAGGCGGTGGATGGTCGCCGCTTCGTGGCCGGTCAGTTCGGCCAGCCGCTTGGCGGCGCGGCCGGTCGGGGCGGCGAGCACCACCGTCGCGTTCCGCGCCCGCGCCAGTTCCACCACCGAGCGCACCGTGAAGCTCTTCCCGCAC
>CAXUJF010000204.1:0-9503 GCA_964250865.1 uncultured Streptosporangiaceae bacterium | reverse complement strand
CGGCTGACGTGCACGGCCAGCAGGTCACCGCCGGACAGCCGGGCCGCGATCCGCGCCGCCCGCCGGACCAGCGTGTCGCCCTCCGGGCCGCCGGTCAGCGCGACCACCACCCGTTCGCGCGCCTCCCAGGTGCCCTGGATGCCATGCGCGGCCCGGTAGCTCTGCAGGCCCTCGTCCACCTTGTCGGCCAGCCAGAGCAGAGCCAGCTCGCGCAGGGCGGTCAGGTTCCCGGTGCGGAAGTAGTTGGTCAGGGCGGCGTCGATTTTCTCGGCCGGGTAGATGTTGCCGTGCGCCATCCGCCGCCGCAGCGCCTCCGCGGTCATGTCGACCAGCTCGACCTGGTCCGCGGCCCGCACCACCGCGTCCGGGACCGTCTCCCGCTGGGGCACGCCGGTGATCTTCTGCACCACGTCGTTCAGCGACTCGAGGTGCTGCACGTTGACCGTGGAGATGACGTCGATGCCCGCGTCCAGCAGTTCGTCCACGTCCTGCCAGCGCTTCTCGTGCCGGGAGCCGGGCACGTTGGTGTGGGCCAGCTCGTCGACCAGCGCGATCTGCGGCTTGCGGGCCAGCACCGCGTCCAGGTCCATCTCCTCGAACGTGGCCCCGCGGTAGCTGATTCGCCGCCGACCGATGACCTCCAGGCCGTCCAGCAGCGCGGCGGTCTGCGGGCGACCGTGCGTCTCCACGAATGCGACCACCACGTCCGCTCCGCGTTCGGCCCGCCGGTGTCCCTCGCCGAGCATGGCGAACGTCTTGCCCACCCCCGCGGCCGCGCCGAGGTAGATGCGCAGGAACCCCCGTTCCGTAACACCCGGTTGCGATGTGGCCATGACCTCTCCTATTGAACCGTGCCGTGCCAACTAATCTGGGCCGGCTGCCTGGTCACGGCCGGTAGCGGTAACCCATGCCGGGCTCCGTGAGCAGGTGCCGGGGCCGGGCCGGGTCGTCTTCCAGCTTGCGCCGCAGGCGGGCCATGTGGAAGCGGAGGTAATTGGTGCGCAGCTCGTACCCCGGCCCCCAGATCTCGGCCAGCAACTGCCGGGCACTGACCAGCTGGCCCGGTCGCCGGGCCAGGCTCTCCAGGATCCGCCACTCGGTCGGCGTCAGCCGGACCGGCTCGCCGCCGTCGCGGCGGGCCGTTTCCCCCTCCGCGTGCCGCACCACGGTGTGCGCGGTCAGGTCGATGACGCAGTGGCCGACGGCCACCGTGGTGGCGCCCCCGGGTGGTCCGGGCTCGTCCCGCCTTAGCACGGCCCGCAGCCGGGCCAGCAGCTCGGCCATGGAGAACGGCTTGGTCACGTAGTCGTCGGCCCCCACGTCCAGGGCCCCGATCTTGTCGCCGGGGCTGGCCCGGCCGGACAGCACGATGATCGGGGCCTTGGACCACCGGCGCAGCTCGACGATGACCTCGGTCCCGTCGATGTCCGGCAGGCCCAGGTCGAGGATCACCGCGTCCGGGGAGCGCCCAGCCGCGGTAGCCAGCGCCTCCCGGCCGTTGCCCGCGGTGACCACGTCGTACTGGCGTGCGCGCAGGTTGATGACCAGGGCCCGGAGCAGGCCCGGCTCGTCCTCGACCAGCAGCACCCGGGCCCCGGTCCTGGCCCTGGGTACGGCCCGGACCGGGGCTACCGCGCTCACCGGTTCGTCAGCTTGTCGAGCGCGATGTTCAGCGTCAGCACGTCCACCCGGGGCTCACCCAGGATGCCGATGGTCCGGCCCTGGGTGTCCTTGGTGACCAGCGCCTTGACGGTGGCCGCGCTCAGGCCCCGGGCCTTGGCCACCCGGTTGACCTGAAGGTCGGCGTACTGGGGCGAGATGTCCGGGTCGAGGCCCGACGCGGAGGAGGTCACCGCGTCCGGCGGCACGCTGGCCGGGCTGACCCCGTTGAACGCCGCGATCTGGGCCCGGCGCTGCTGCACGGTCTTCAGCAGGGTCGGGCTGTTCGGCCCCAGGTTCGAGGCGGCCGAGAAGCCCGCGTCGCAGCCGTAGTCGGTTTTGGAGGCCGGGTTCACCGCGTTCGACGGCCGCGGCTGGAAGTACCGCGGCAGCGGGTTGCCCTTGGCGTCGGTGAACTCCTGGCAGAGCAGGCTGGACCCGACGACCTTGCCGTGGTAGCTGACCAGCGAGCCGTTGGCCGACCCGTGGAAGGCCACCTGGGCCACGCCGAACATGACGACGGGGTAGATGATGCCGCACAGCACGGTGAAGACGAGCAGCGCACGGAACGCCGCGATGTGCTGCCCGATGAGCGAGGGAAGACGGTTCACGCCTGTCACCTGAATCCGGGAATGAACTGGATGATGAGGTCGAGGATCTTGATGCCGGCGAACGGGATGATCAGCCCGCCGACGCCGTAGATCCACAGGTTGCGCCGCAGCATGGCCGACGCGGACGACGGCTTGTAGCGGACGCCGCGCAGGGCCAGCGGGATCAGCGCCACGATGATCAGTGCGTTGAAGACGATCGCCGAGGTGATCGCGGACTGCGGGCTGTGCAGGTGCATGATGTTGAGCTTCTGCAGGCCCGGGAACACGCCCGCGAACATCGCCGGGATGATCGCGAAGTACTTCGCCACGTCGTTGGCGATGGAGAACGTGGTCAGCGCGCCCCGGGTGATCAGCATCTGCTTGCCGATCTCGACGACCTCGATGAGCTTGGTCGGGTTGGAGTCGAGGTCGACCATGTTGCCGGCTTCTTTGGCCGCCGAGGTCCCGGTATTCATGGCCACGCCCACGTCGGCCTGAGCCAGCGCCGGGGCGTCGTTGGTCCCGTCACCGGTCATCGCGACCAGCTTGCCGCCCGCCTGCTCCTTCTTGATCAAGGCCATCTTGTCTTCCGGCGTGGCCTCGGCCAGGAAGTCGTCCACGCCGGACTCGTCCGCGATGGCCTTGGCCGTCAGCGGGTTGTCGCCGGTGATCATGACGGTGCGGATGCCCATCGCGCGCATCTCCTGGAACCGCTCGGCGATGCCCTGCTTGACGATGTCCTTGAGGTAGATGACGCCCAGCGCCCGGGCCGTGCCGTTGGCCCGCTCCGCCACGACCAGCGGCGTGCCGCCGGCCCCGGAGATGCTGTCCACGGTCTGGCCGAGTTCGGCCGGGAGCGTCCCGCCGTTGTCCCGGACCCATTCGCGCACGGCGCTGGAGGCGCCCTTGCGGACCTCGCGGCCGTCGGCCAGGTTCACGCCGCTCATCCGGGTCTGCGCCGAGAACGGGACGAAATCCGCGCCCGGCAGCTCACCCTCGTCGCGTTCCCGCAGGTTGTAGTCCTGCTTGGCCAGCACGACGATCGACCGGCCCTCCGGTGTCTCGTCGGCCAGGCTGGACAGCTGCGCGGCATCGGCCAGTTGCTCGGCCGACACACCGGTTACCGGGATGAACTCGGCCGCCTCCCGGTTGCCGATGGTGATCGTGCCGGTCTTGTCGAGCAGCAGGGTGTTGACATCTCCGGCCGCTTCCACGGCCCGTCCGGACATGGCCAGGACGTTGCGCTGGACCAGCCGGTCCATGCCGGCGATGCCGATCGCGGACAGCAGCGCGCCGATGGTGGTCGGGATCAGCGCCACGATCAGCGCGACCAGGATGACCAGGTTCTGCGGTGCGCCCGAGTAGTAGGCCATCGGCTGCAGCGTGACCACGGCCATCACGAAGATCAGCGTGAGGGACGCCAGGAGCACGTTCAGCGCGATCTCGTTCGGCGTCTTCTGCCGTGATGCGCCCTCAACGAGGCCGATCATCCGGTCGATGAAGGTCTCGCCCGGCTTGGAGGTGATCTTGACGACGATGCGGTCGGACAGCACCCGGGTGCCGCCGGTGACCGCGGAACGGTCGCCGCCGGACTCCCGGATGACCGGGGCCGACTCGCCGGTGATGGCCGACTCGTCGACCGAGGCCACACCGTCGACCACGTCGCCGTCGCCCGGGATCAGCTGCCCGGGCTCCACCAGCACGTAGTCGCCCAGGGTGAGCTGGGTGCCCGGGACTTCTTCTTCCCGGGGATGAGCCTGCCCGGGCGTCCAGTCGACCAGGCGCCGCGCCACGGTCTCCTGCTTGGTCCGGCGGAGAGTCTCGGCCTGGGCCTTGCCCCGGCCCTCGGCGACCGCCTCGGCCAGGTTGGCGAACACCACGGTCAGCCAGAGCCAGACGGTGATCGTCCAGGCGAAAGCCGAAGTGTGGATGATGGCCGAGTACGTGGTCAGGACCGACCCGACCTCGACCACGAACATCACCGGGTTGTGGATCTGCACCCGGGGGTCCAGCTTCTTGAACGCATCCGGCAGCGAGCTCCACAGCATCTTCGGGTCGAGCAGGCCGCCGCCCACCCGCCGTGGCTGCAAGTTCTCCCGCTCGCGCGCGGTGCGTGACGCCTGGTCCGCGGCGTCCGCGGTGTCGATTTTCTGGTTGACAGACATCAGTGCAGCCCTTCAGCGAACGGCCCCAGCGCGAGCGCCGGGAAGTAGGTCAGGCCGACCAGGATGATGATCACGCCGACCAGCAGGCCGGCGAACAGTGGCTTGTGAGTCTCGAGCGTGCCTGCGCTCGCTGGTACCGGTTGCTGTCTGGCCAGCGAGCCGGCCAGGGCCAGCACGAAGATCTCCGGCGCGAACCGGGCGACCAGCATGACGATCGCCCCCGCGACCTGGTAAAAGGTCGCGGCTGTGCCCAGACCGGCGAAGGCCGACCCGTTGTTGTTCGCCATCGACGTGAAGGCGTAGACGACCTCGGTCAGCCCGTGCGGGCCACTGTTGAAGATCACCGACCGCGGGGTCTTGAAGCCCAGCGCCAGCGCGGCTCCGATGAGCGCCGAGAAGGGCGTGGCCAGGATGTAGGCCGCGGCCCACTTCATCTCGGTCGGCCGGATCTTCTTGCCGATGTACTCCGGGGTCCGCCCGACCATCAGGCCGCCGATGAAGACGGTCACGACGGCGAGGATCAGCATGCCGTACAGGCCGGCGCCGACCCCGCCGGGGACGACCTCGCCGAGCATCATGTCGAACAGGGCGATGCCGCCACCGAAGGCGGTGAACGAGTCGTGGAAGGAGTTCACCGCACCGGTCGAGGTGACCGTCGTCGAGCCGGCGAACAGGGACGAGCCCGGGATACCGAACCTGGTTTCCTTGCCTTCCATCGCGGCGCCCGCCGCGTGCAGCGCGCTGCCCGCGTGCTGCCATTCGAAGAAGCTGATCCCGCCCACGGCGGTCAGCCACAGGAAGGCCATGACCGCGACCAGGATGTAGCCCTGCCGGTTGTCGCCGACCATCTTGCCGAACGTGCGGGGGAGGGCGAACGGGATGACCAGGAGCAGGAAGATCTCGAACCAGTTGCTGAACGGGTTCGGGTTCTCGAACGGGTGCGCGGAGTTGGCGTTGAAGAAGCCGCCGCCGTTGTTCCCCAGCTCCTTGATGACCTCCTGCGAGGCCAGCGGGCCGCCCACCATGGTCTGCTGCGAGCCGGCCAGCGAGTGGATCAGGTGGGTGGTGGCGAAGTTGTCGATCACCCCGGTCGCCATCAGGATGATCGCGCCGATGACCGAGAACGGCAGCAGCAGCCGGAAGATCACCCGGGTCAGGTCGACCCAGAAGTTGCCCAGCCGGTCGGTCCGGGAGCGCATGAACCCCCGGATCAGCGCGATGACCACCACGATGCCCACGCCGGCCGACACGAAGTTCTGCACCGCGAGGCCCGCCATCTGGGTGGCGTAGCCCATCGTGGACTCGCCGGAGTAGTTCTGCCAGTTGGTGTTGGTCACGAACGACGCGGCGGTGTTGAAGGCCAGGACCGGGTTGACGTTGACCATGCCGTTGGCGTACGGCAGCCAGTGCTGGATCCGCTGGATCAGGTAGAGGAAGAGCACGCTGACCAGCGAGAAGGCCAGCACGCTGCGGGCGTAGGTGCCCCAGCGCTGGTCGGCCGCAGGGTCGATGCCCATCGCGCGGTAGACCACGCGCTCAGGTCGCAGGTGCTTGTCGCTGGTGAAGATGCGGGCGATGTAGTCGCCGAGCGGCTTGTAGCAGACCGCGAGCGCGGCGACCAGGAGCACGATCTGCAGCAAGCCCGCGAGGGAACTGCTCATCAGAATTTCTCCGGTCGGACCAGGGCGTAGACGAGGAAGAAGGTGAGGATGACGGCCGCGATCAGGCCGACCCAGTTCTCAGCGCTCAAGCCGCTCAACCCCCTTGACCAGCAGGAACAGTAGGGCGAAGACGACGATCGTCAGGGCCACGTACAGCACGTCGGACACGGCCACTCCTCAGTGGGAAGTTCAGGCCCAGAGCCTTGCTCAGCTCCGGCCATGGCTATAGAACCGCGTCGCGGCCCTCTAAAAGCCGGTTCAAACGCGCCCCATGCGACGCCCCGGCGCTTCCTAACAGAACTCATGCATTCCTCAACGATAAGTGGTCAATCGATTACCCAGAGTTAATCATCTGAACAAATTCCGGCGCCGGAGCCCCTTGCAAGATGATCTGTCCATAGATAATCTGCCCATAGATTAATTAATGATGTGACTACGGCGAGGAGGGTGACGTCGATGTGGGTGCACGAGTACACGGCGGAAACGGCGGTCAGCCCGGAGGCGATCTGGGCCGTGCTCAGCGATCTCGACCGGTGGCCGCGCTGGGACACCTCGATGGAGCGCGTCGCCCTGCAGGGCCCGTTCGCGCTGGGCACCCAGGTGTCGATGACCCCGGTGGGCCAGGACCCGATCGTGTCCACGATCGTGGGCATCAACGAGCCCGAGTTCTACGCCGACCGGACCGAGTTCGGTCCGGTCACGCTGGAGTTCAGCCACACCCTGACCCGGCTGGGCGCCGGCGGCACCCGGATCACGCACCGGCTGGAGATCACCGGCGACGGCGCGGCCGAGCTGGGTCCGCAGCTGGGCCCGGAGATCACGGCCGACTTCCCCGAAGCGATGGACGGCCTGCTGGCCTGCGCCGCGGCGCAGTCGTCGGTATGACCGGCGACCTGGCCCACGGCGTGCCCATCGGCGGGCCGGACCACAGCCCGGGGTTCTGGCTCTGGCACGCGACCCTGCGCTGGCAGCGCGAGATCGCCGCCGTGCTAATCCCGCTGGGCCTGACCCACGTGCAGTTCGTGCTGCTGTCCTGTGCCTGGTGGCTCAACGACCACGGCCAGATTCCCAATCAGCTGGCCCTGGCCCGGCAGGCCGGCACCGACGTAAAGATGACCTCCGAGGTGGTCCGCAAGCTGGCGGCCAAGGGCCTGCTGGCCCGCGAGACCGACCCGCGGGACACCCGGGCCCTGCGGCTGCGCATCACGCCGGCGGGGGAGCGGGTAGCCCGGCAGGCCATCGCCGAGGTCGAGCGGGCCGACCAGGCTTTCTTCCGTCCGGCGGGCCCGGCCGGCCTGGACAGCGCCGGGCTTGCGGCCCTGCTGCGCCGCCTGGCCGGAGCCCCCTGAATCCGTGGTGGCGTGTCGCCGCTCAGCCGGACGAGGTCCGGCGGAGCCAGTTCTCCGGGTGGCTGAGTTCGGGCGACCCGCCCCTACGTGGCCACAGGTGCAGGCCCCCCGCCTCCTGCATCAGATCAGAGGGCGGGATCGCCACCACCGGGCAGCGCGCGTGGGCCACGCAGTACCGGCTGACCGAACGCCGGATCCACCGCCGCAGGCCGCGCCGGCCGGTGCCCACCACCAGCAGGTCGTCGGGCCGGTCGGCCGCGTCGACCAGGACCGGCCCGGCCGGGCCGCGGATGACCATCAGCTCCACCGACAGGTCGGCGGGCAGCCCGCCCAGCCCCTGGTCGAAGGCGTCCTGCAGCCGCCCGCGGGCGGCATCACGCCAGATTTGCCGGAGCGAGTACACCGGCTGGCGTCGTTCGGCCAGGTCACCGCCGGGCGGCACCCAGGCCACGACCGGGATGAGCGGGGCCTCAGCTTTCCGGGCCTGCTCGGCCGCGTACCGCAGCGCCTGCAGGCTGCCCAGCGACCCGTGTACACCAACCAAGATCCGCCGCTCCGCTGACACGGCAAATCGCCTCCCTCTACCGCACCCCTTCCATTGAACCTGCCATCTCGACCAGATACGTACCGAATCAGTCGTCGGAGTCGCGCACCCCGACCTCGTCGATCCGGGCCAGCAGAGCCGCCGGGTCGCTGTAGACCCGGTAGGCCCCGGCCCGCTCGAGTTCCTCCCGGCCGTAGCCGCCCGACAGCAGGCCCACGCCGAGCGCCCCGGCCCGGCGGGCGGCGAGCAGGTCCCACACGCTGTCCCCCACCACCATGGCGTGCCGCGGCTCCACCCCGAGCAGCGCCGCCGCGGCCAGGAACAGGTCCGGGTCCGGCTTGGCGTGCCGCACCAGGTCGCGGGTGACCATCGGGGTGGACTCCGGCAGCCCCAGCAGCTTCAGCGCGGGCCGGGCGGTGACCGCGTTCCCGCTGGTGGCGATGGCCCACTTGACGCCGCGTTCGGTCAGGTAACCCAGCAACTCGGCCGCTCCCGGCAGCGGCAGCACCGAGTCCATCTGGGCCCGGTACTCGTCCGCGTGCGCGCGCTGCAGCCGCTCGATCTCCTCCCGGGTCATCGACAGGCCGGTCTCCCGGAGCAGGGCCGAGACGAACAGGCCCCCGCTCATCCCGATGCGCCGGTGGATACGCCACACCGACAGGTCGATCCCGAGGTCGGCCAGCGCCGCCCGCCAGGCGATGACGTGCTGGTAGACGCTGTCGATCAGCGTGCCGTCCAGGTCGAACAAAAAGGACGGCGGTGGTGTTTCGGTGTAGGTCACCGGTGAGGTCATGCGACCAGTCTGCCCATCTGGGGGCACCGTCACCAGGCTGGCATCATGAAGATATGGACGGACGTACAGCCCTGCAGAACACCGGTTCCTTTCTCGCCCTGGGCGACAGCTTCACCGAAGGCCTGAACGACCGCATACCCGGTCACGGGGCCGGTCAGGGGGCTTACCGCGGCTGGGCCGACCGGTTCGCCGATCTGCTGGCGGCGGACCAGCCCGGCCTGCGCTACGCCAACCTGGCCATCCGCGGCAAGCTGCTGGGTGAGGTCGCGGCCGAGCAGGTGCCGCGGGCGGTCGAGCTCAGACCGGACCTGGTCAGCCTGGCCGCGGGCGGCAACGACATCCTGCGCCCGGGCTCGGACCCGGACGTGCTGGCCCAGACGTTCGATGCGGCCGTGGCGCAGCTGCGCGGGGCCGGCTGCCAGCTACTGCTGTTCACCGGGTTCGACCCGTCGGCCTTCCCGGTCATCCGGATGCTGCGGGGCAAGGTCGCCGCGTACAACATGCACCTGCGCGCCATCGCCGCGGCCCGGGACTGCGTGCTGGTCGACCTGTGGACGATGCAGGTGCTGCTCGACCGGCGGATGTGGAGCGCGGACCGGCTGCACCTCAACACCGAGGGCCACCACCGGGTGGCGCTGTTCGTGGCCGAGACGGCCGGGGTGCCGGTGCCAGCCGACTGGCGCGCGCCGGTGCGGGACCAGTCCTACGCCGGCCAGGCGCTGCCCGGGCAGGTGCCGCGCCC
>CAXUJF010000203.1:7790-9550 GCA_964250865.1 uncultured Streptosporangiaceae bacterium | reverse complement strand
AGATCTGGGACCAGCCGAAGGCCCGGCGCAGCGCGGTGAACGGCAGCACGACCAGGTCGTGGCGCTCGCGCAGGTGCGCCCGCTCGTGGGCCAGCACCGCGGCCAGCTCGGCCGGGCGCAGCAGGTCCAGGGCCCCGACGCTGACCACGATCCTGGACCGCAGTCCGGGCAGGCAGTAGGCCGCGGCGGCCGGGTGGTCGACGACCAGCGCGCCCGGAGCCTTGGGGTCGCCCCGGCCCAGCAGCGCCCGCAGCTCCCGCTGCCGCCGACGGGCGCGGAGCGCCGTAATGGCCGACGCGGGCAGCACCCAGCACAGCTGGGCCAGCAGGGCCAGCCCCAGCACCAGCATGCCTAGCCGCATCAGTACGGGCAGCACCGGATGGCCCGCGGGGAACAGGTCGCCGCTCGCGGACATCCGGAAGACCCGCAGCACCCCGTTGGCCACGCTGGAGGAACGGGCGGGCAGGCCAATTTCGATCAGCGCGCCGACTGCGGCCAGACCGCCGCCCAGGCCGAGCGCTTGCCACAGCAGGATGGCAGCCGCTGGTGACCGCCGGGGCCACCGGGCCGCTCCCAGCGCGGCCGAGCCCCGTACGCAACCAAGGGCCACAGCGGCCAGCAGGGCCGCGTCGGCCGGTCCAGTCATCAGCCCCCGCCGTCACCTTCGATCTCGTCCAGAGCACCGCGTAGTGCACTCGCTTCTGCCCCGGAGACCAGCTTCGCAAACCGGGCCAGCGCGGCCGACCGGTCACCGGTCTGATCCAGCGCGGTCAGCATCAGCTCGGTCACGTATGCCTCCCTGGTTGCGGCGGGCCGGTAGCGCCAGGCGCGGCCGTCACGCTCACGCCGGGCGAAGCCCTTCTTGGCCAGCCGGTCCAGCACCGTCATAACGGTGGTGTGGGCCAGGTCGCGTTCGGTGAGCTGTGCGCTGACCTCACGGACGGTGAGTGACTGGGGCGTCCCCCAGAGTACGTCCATGATCGCGCGTTCTAGGTCGCCAAGCCGATTCACAATGGCCACTTTACCCACGGGAGTTGCGGTGAACCGCCCATAGCACGCAGGCGGGCTGCCGCCGGGCCAGGGGCCGCAGAGTCAGCGTCGATCACGTTTTCTTCCCGGAAATTCGCCGTCCAGCCACACCAAGACCATAGCCGTGCGCGACACTACCGACCCGGCCGGCTGCCGATCGGTCACTGCGCGGAATTGTGCTCCGGGTCGGCGAACCGGGCGAACGCCTGCAGGTTGGCCAGGCTCTCGCCGTTCTTGGCCCGCCAGGCCCACTCGCGCCGGATGGCGGAGGCGAAGCCCAGCTCCAGCGCGGCGTCGAAGTTCTCGTCGGAGTAGCTGAGCACGCAGCCGAGGATGCGGTCGACCTCGGCGGCCGAGATCGCGGCCAGCGGCAGCCGCCCGACCAGGTACACGTCCCCGACCTGGTCCACGGCGAAGTGCACGCCGTAGGTGCGGCCGTTGCGCTCCAGCAGGAACCGGTAGAACTGCGCGTGGTTCTCGTCCGGCCGCCGGCAGAAGAACGCCTCCACGTGCAGGCTGTGCCGGCCCGCGATCAGCCAGGTCATCGTGGCCAGCTTGTGCTCGCCGGCCAGCTTGACCAGGTAGGCGCCGGGGCTGGGCTGCTCGGACGGCAGGTCCAGCTCGGTCAGGGCCGCCTCGATGGCGGCCGTGGCCCCCCCCGTCTCCGCCGGCATCGGGGTCACGCCGCCCCCCTAGCCCGGGCCACCTCCCAGGCCCCCGCGGAGCCCCCC
>CAXUJF010000203.1:0-7780 GCA_964250865.1 uncultured Streptosporangiaceae bacterium | reverse complement strand
GAGGCGTTGGGCTCGACGGCGGTCAGGACAGCCTGCGCGGCGATCCCGGCGTCGATCGCGCCGCCGCCCCGGCGCAGCATCGCAATGGCGGCCCAGGAGGCGAGCGGATTGGCGGTCGCCGCCGCGACCGCGCCCCGCGCCGCCCGCACGCGGGGCGGGGGGAAGTCGAGCCCGGCCGGGGCGGCGCGGCCGGCTGGCCCCCGGGGGGCCGGGCCGCCCCCAGGCCGGCCGTGGCCGCCACCGTCTCGGCCGGAATCTGGGTCACGCCTCCACCGTAGCCCGGGCCTCGTCCATGGCCCCGGCGTAGACCCCCAGCAGCTGGTCGACCGAAGCCGACCAGCCGAACCCGGCGGCGTGCCGCAGCGCGCCGGCCGACATCCGGTCCAGCGTCGCCGGGGACGCGGCCAGCCGGCGCAGCACGCGGGCGTAGTCGGCCGGGTCGTGGCTCTCGACCAGCAGGCCGGACGCGCCGTGCCGGACCGCGGTGCGCAGCCCGCCCACCGCGGCCGCCACCACCGGCGTACCGCAGGCCTGCGCCTCCAGCGCGACCAGGCCGAACGATTCGGAGTAGGACGGCACGGTGACGACCGTCGCGGCCCGGTACCAGTCGGCCAGCTCGGACTGGGCGCACGGCGGCTCCAGCCGGACCACCCCGGAGAGGCCGAGCCGGGCGGCCAGCTGGGTCACCATGTCGGGGTCGTTGCGGCCCAGCCCGCTGGGGCCGCCCACGAACACCACCGCCAGCCGGCGGGCCAGCGCCGGATCGTCCCGGACCATGCGGGCCACCGCGTGCAGCAGGATGTCCGGGCCCTTGAGCGGCTGCATCCGCCCGGCGAACAGCAGCATCACCGCGTCCGCGGGCACGCCCAGCGCCCGGCGGGCGGCCTGCTGGTCGCCGGGCCGGAAGACGGACAGGTCGACCCCGGGGTGGACGGTCTTGACCCGGGCCGGGTCGGCCCCGTAGAGCTCGATGAGCTGGCGCCGTTCCTCGGCGGTGTTGGCCACCAGCCGGTCCGCCGCCGCCACCACCTCGGCCTCGCCCCGGATCCGGGTGTCCGGCTCGGCCGAGTCGCCGGTGGCCAGGGCGGCGTTCTTGACCTTGCCCAGGGTGTGCATGGACTGCACCAGCGGCACCCCCCAGCGCTCCTTGGCCACCGCGCCCACCTGGCCCGACAGCCAGTAGTGGGCGTGTACGAGGTCGTACCGGCCGGGCGCGTAGGCCGCCTCGATGCGCAGCGCCTCAAACGTGAAGTGGCAGATCTGAGCCGGGATGTCGGCCTTGTCGAGCTCCTCGAACGGGCCCGCTGTCACGTGCCGGACCAGTACGCCCGGGGCCAGCTCGGTGACCGGCGGGGCGTCTCGGGAGACCGCACGGGTGAAGATCTCGACCTCGATGCCGCGGGCGGCCAGCCGCTTCGCCACCTCGACCACGTAGACGTTCAGGCCTCCGGCGTCGCCGGTTCCTGGCTGGTCGAGCGGTGACGTGTGAATACTGATCGTCGCGATCCGCCTCGGGACGCTTCGCGGCACGGGCAAGCACCTCCGACTCTGCAACCCCGGCGTTCTGGCTGATGTTCCCACCCCACCTGGGCTCACGCCGGGCGATGTCCGGGCCGATAAACTCGTGCCATGGAAAATCTCGTGCTGCTCCGCCATGGTGAGAGCGATTGGAATTCCAAGGGACTTTTTACCGGATGGGTGGATGTGCCCCTGTCTGGGATCGGAACTGACGAGGCTCGTACCGCCGGCGGCCTGCTGCGCGACGCGGGCATCCGCCCGGACCTGCTGTTCACGTCGGTGCTGACCCGGGCCATCCAGACGGCGAACATCGCGCTGGAGACGGCCGAGCTGCTCTGGTTGCCGGTGCGCCGGACCTGGCGGCTCAACGAGCGCCACTACGGTGCGTTGCAGGGCAAGGACAAGGCCCAGACCCGGGAGGAGTTCGGCGACGAGCAGTTCATGACCTGGCGGCGGTCCTACGACGTGCCGCCGCCGCCGCTCGACGACAGCGACCCGTTCTCGTCGGCCAGCGACCTGCGGTACGCGCTGCTCCCGCCGGACCTGCTGCCCCGCACCGAGTGCCTGAAGGACGTCCAGGAGCGGTTGCTGCCCTACTGGTACGAGTCGATCGTGCCCGAGCTGGCCGTGGGCAAGACGGTGCTGATCACCGCGCACGGCAACTCGCTGCGGGCGCTGGTCAAGCACCTGGACGGCATCAGCGACGACGAGATCGCCGGGCTGAACATCCCCACCGGCATCCCGCTCGCCTACGAGCTGGACAGTGACTACCTGCCGGTGAAGCGGGGCGGCCGTTACCTGGACCCGCAGGCGGCCGTCGAGGCGGCCGAAGCGGTCAAGAACCAGGGCCGCTGACCAGGGCGTGAGGAGCGCCCCTCCGCCAGGCGGCAATCAGGTGTGCGCGCAAGAAATCGTAAATGTCCGGATAATGGACGAGTGGGAAACAGTCCGGTAATAGTCGCACGTCACAGGCCCCTCCCCGTGGTGCCCGGCCTGGGGTCGTTTACGATCCGGTGTGTGGGCCTGAGCTGTTCCGATGCAACGCCGCCGGTGACTGGCGGCGGGGTTCAGTCCCAGAGGGAGCAGCAATGCCGGTAAGCGCGCAGACGGTCAACGGCGGGTGGCGGGAGAGTGCCGGCCCGGCGGCCGCCCCGTTGCCGCCAGGCATCGCGTCGGTGCTGTCGGTGCTGTCCTCCTCGGCCGTCGTCCTGGATGCCTCCGATCGCGTCCTGCAGGCCAGTGACGCGGCCCGCTCGTTCGGCCTGGTCGAAGGCGAGCAGCTGATGGCGGGCGAGCTGCTGGCCCTGGCCCGCCAGGTCCGCCGGGACGGCGAGATCCGGGAAGGCGAGTTCGAGGTCACCCCGGGTGGCCCGCACGGCGGGGTGACCAGCTTCGCGGTCCGGGTCGCGCCGCTGGGCGGCGACGTCGGCTGCGACGGCCTCGTCCTGGTGCTGGCCGAGGACCAGAGCGAAAGCCGGCGGGTCGAGGAAGTCCGCCGGGACTTCGTGGCCAACGTCAGCCACGAGCTGAAGACCCCGGTCGGTGCGCTGGCCCTGCTGGCCGAGACGGTCGAGGATGCCGCCGACGACCCCGACGCCGTGCGCCGGTTCGCCGGGCGGATGCGCCAGGAGTCGTCCCGGCTGACCAACCTGGTCCAGGACATCATCACGCTATCCCGCATCCAGGCCGCCGAGCCGGTGCCCGACCCGACGGCCGTGCCGCTGGACGCGGTGATCGCCGAGGCCCTGGACCGGTGCCGGATGAAGGCCAACGCCCGCGGGATCGCGCTGGCCGACGTGGGCGACCGCGGCCTCGGCGTGCACGGCGACGAGGACCTGCTGATCACGGCCATCCGCAACCTGCTGGAGAACGCCGTGGCCTACAGCCCGGAGCGGACCCGGGTGGTGGTCACCACCCGCCGCGCCGGGGACCGGGTGGAGATCAGCGTGGAGGACCAGGGGATCGGCATCCCGGCCCGGGACCTGCAGCGGATCTTCGAACGCTTCTACCGGGTCGATCCGGCCCGCTCGCGCGCCACCGGCGGCACCGGGCTCGGCCTCGCAATCGTCAAGCACGTGATGGCGGCGCACGGCGGGACCGTGACCGTCCAGAGCGTGGAAGGCGCCGGTTCCACCTTCACCATCTCGCTGCCATTGCGGAGTACCGATGCCAGCTCAGGCTCTGACCAGCACGCCTAGTGCGCGTACCAGTTCGTCGGGAGGCACCTCAGTGACACGTGTGCTCGTGGTCGAGGACGAGGAATCGTTCAGCGACGCGATCTCCTACCTGCTGCGGAAAGAGGGGTTCGAGGTGGCCGTCTGCGCCACCGGCCCGGACGCGCTCAGCGCCTTCGACCGCACCGGCGCGGACCTGGTCCTGCTCGACCTGATGCTCCCGGGCCTGCCCGGCAGCGAGGTGTGCCGGGCGCTGCGGTCCCGGTCCAACGTGCCGGTCATCATGCTGACCGCCAAGGACAGCGAGATCGACAAGGTCGTCGGCCTGGAACTGGGCGCGGACGACTACGTGACCAAGCCGTTCTCGTCGCGCGAGCTGGTGGCCCGGATGCGGGCGGTGCTGCGCCGGCGGGGCGAGCCGGACGAGGTGACGGTCTCGGCCATGGAGGCCGGCCCGGTCCGGATGGACGTGGACCGGCACGTGGTGACCGTGCGCGGCGGCCAGATCCAGCTCCCGCTCAAGGAGTTCGAGCTGCTGCAGGTGCTGCTGCGCAACGCCGACCGGGTGCTGACCCGGATGCAGCTCATCGACCGGGTCTGGGGCGCCGACTACGTGGGCGACACCAAGACCCTGGACGTGCACATCAAGCGGCTGCGGGCCAAGGTCGAGGCCGACCCGGCCAACCCGCGGCACATCGTGACCGTCCGCGGGCTCGGCTACAAGTTTGACTCCGCCGCCGCGTAACCCGGCCGCTCGGGCCGCGGGCCCCGGTTTCGTACCGGGGCCCTCAGCTCCGCGCTACGGGGGGGCGCTGGGGGGGGGGGGCGCGCGGGCCGGCGCGGACCCGGACGCCGACGTGCTCGGCGGGGCGGTGCCGGCCGGGCTGGTGGCCCCGACGCTGACGCGCTTGGTGGCGCTGGGCACCGGCGCGGGCGGCGAGAAGGTCGAGTAGTACGTGGTGCGGTCCTCGACCGGCACGCTCAGCTCCACCGATCCCGCGTTGGCGAAGGTGAGCAGCACCGTCACCGTCTGGCCGCCGGTCAGCGCCGTGCTCAGGTTGCGCAGCACGATCTTGGGCTGCGGGCCGCTCAGGTCGGCCGAGCTCTGGCCCGGGACCGCGATCGAGCCGCCGGTCAGCTGGACGGTCTTGGCCACGCTGGTCGCGTCGACGCTGATCAGCTTGTCCGCGCTGTCCCCGCCGTTGTACACGCTCAGGAACATGCCGGCCGAGCTGCCCTTGGCCAGCGGCGTGCTGCCCTGGCCGCCCAGGATGAAGGCGTTGGAGACGCTCACCGCGTCGGCGCTGCCGTAGGCGCCACCCGCGGCGGGATGGAACTTGAGCACCGGGGAGTTGTTCCCGGCCTCGCATCCGGCGAGGATGGGAACGACCAGAGCGACACCGCCGATCATCAGACGGCGCAGCAGTTTGCTGCCGTGGCTGCTGCGGATCACGGGCCGGCCTCCTCAAGGCTCGGGACAGTAAGTACTACGGGACGTCGGAAATCGTAGCGATCCCGGGCCCGGCACCGTCCAGCAGGGCGGCACCTATCGTCAGTTCGGCCAGTCAGGCCAGCTAATCAGGTCGAACGGTCAGGTCGGGGTGGGCACCACCGCGGCGGCCGAGCCGGGCTGGGGCGAGGCTCCCTGGCCCGTGATCCCGAGCTGCCGGAGCTGGTCCTCGAGCTGGAACCGCCCGGCGACCAGGTGCCGTTGCACGGAGGTGGTGGCGTCCGCCTGGACCAGCACGATCGTCAGCCCGGCAGGGTGGTACGCGGCGCCGAGCACGTTCGCGGCGTCTTTCACCGCTACGGCCGTGCCCAGCCCGGCCGTCCGGGTCAGCTGGATGACGTCGGTCATGCGGTCGGCCGTGCCGACAAAGTACACCCGCCGGACCCCGGCCCGTGCGGCCTGCGAGGTGATCTGCTGCACGGCCTGCTGGCAGCGGCAGTTGCGCGGCACCAGCACCAGCACCGCGCGGACCAGGCCCCGGACCGGGGTGGCCTGGCCGTCGACGTAGACCGTGCCCGGGGGCAGGCTGCTAGCCTCCGTGACGGGCCGGGACGGGCTGGCCTGCGAGCTGGTCCCTGAGGTGGCGCCAGAGCTGGCCCCTGGGCTGGCCCCCGGGTTGGCCGAGTGCGACAGCACGGGGGCGGCGGCGGGGCTGATGCTGAACACCGACAGCAGCGTCCCGGCCAGCATCGACAGCGCGACACAGCTCGCGACCAGGGGCAGGATCGCGCCATGCTGGTGCAGCGGGCCGAGCAGCCGGGACCAGCGCGCCCGGCGCCGCCGGGCCCGCTGCTCGCGCTGGTACGCGAGCGCTTCACGATCGAGTTCCCGGGCGTCGTCCGGGATTTCGACGTCGACCGGGGGCAGGCCGTCCTCGTCCCGCCCGGGTTCTCCGCCAGGGTTCACACGCTTGCACCTCTCCAGCGTGGGTCTCCCACGTCCCTACTAGTATGGAACTAAATAGCCGCTGTGGCCCCCGGGCGCTGCCTGTTTGGGTGGATACCAGGTGCTGCCGGCTGGTGACGCATTGCTAAGGACGGGACCCCATCCGCGCCCTGCGCCTAGCCGTGAGGTAATTCAGGCCTGCCGAAATTGTCCTGATGACCTGGCCTTATGGGGTAAAGGCCATTCAATCAGGCTCCGCCGACGTGGTAAGATAGCCTTCAGCGGAAGGGGTACTTGCCACATGTCTTTCAAGGTCGGCGATACCGTCGTCTACCCCCATCATGGGGCTGCTCGCATCGAAGCGGTCGAGACTCGCACGATCAAGGGCGAGGATAAGACCTATCTGGTCCTCAAGGTCGACAAGGGTGACCTGACCGTACGCGTCCCCGCAGATAATACGGAGCTCGTCGGCGTACGTGACGTTGTTGGCCAGGAAGGGCTCGAGCGCGTGCTCGAAGTGCTTCGTGCCCCGCACACCGAGGAACCTACCAACTGGTCGCGTCGTTACAAGGCCAACTTGGAGAAGCTCGCCTCTGGCGACGTCAACAAGGTGGCCGAGGTCGTCCGTGACCTTTGGCGCCGGGACAAGGAGCGCGGTCTGTCCGCCGGCGAGAAGCGCATGCTCGCCAAGGCGCGGCAGATCCTCGTCAGTGAACTGGCCCTGGCCGAGAAGACCAACGAGGACAAGGCCGAAGCGCTGCTGGACGAGATTCTCGCCTCTGGTCCGCCGCAGCCGGTGCCATAGCGACAACAGCGGCCGTCCGGGGCATTTCGGCCCGGACAACGGCCTGCGGGACATCTACAGCCCCGGAACCCGGCAGGGTTCCGGGGCTGAGTCTTTCCCGGCTGCCATAATTGCGCCGTTACATTCCGTGCCTTGGCGGCCGCGGATTATCAATTAAGCGATCGGACCCGGTAATGACTGAATCAGGGCGCGGGATGGGCCTGCCCCGGGTAGGTGTCGGCACCGACGTGCACCCGTTCGGCGCCGGCCGGGTGCTGAACCTGGCCGGCCTGACCTGGCCCGGTGAGACGGGCCTGACCGGCCACTCCGACGGCGACGTCGCCGCGCACGCCATGTGCGACGCCCTGCTGTCCGCGGCCGGCCTGGGCGACCTCGGGGCCCAGTTCGGCACGTCCCGCCCCGAGTGGGCCGGGGCGCGCGGTGTAGCGCTGCTGCAGGAGACCCTGCGGCTGGTGACCGAGGCCGGCTTCGCGATCGGCAACGTCTCGGTCCAGGTCATCGGCAACCGCCCCAAGATCGCCCCGCGCCGCGCCGAAGCCGAGAAGGTCCTGTCGGAAGCCCTGTCCGGCGTCCCCGTCAGCCTCTCCGGCACCACCACCGACGGCTTGGGCCTGACCGGCCGAGGTGACGGCGTAGCCGCGATCGCCACAGCGCTTATCGTCCGGGGGAACGACCTCCCTGAACCCCCCGATGCCCGCGGTGGTATTTCGCGGTAGGACCGGCCGCTCGCCCGGGCACAAGGCCCGGGACTCGCCCGCCGGATAGATCGACTCGCCGTTCCCGCCCGCCGTGCCGTTAGATCGGCTTTCCGCGCTGGCGTCCCGGCTACTTACTCGGCCGGACGGTGGGGCGTGCTGCGGACTCGCTCGAAGGGGGCGGGAGTGGGAG
>CAXUJF010000202.1:0-9580 GCA_964250865.1 uncultured Streptosporangiaceae bacterium | reverse complement strand
GGCACGGCGGTGCCGGGCAGGCTGACGCGGATCTTGGCGTCCTGGCGGGCCGCTTCTTGCGCCTCGGACAGCTTCTCCTCGGCCTGGGACAACCGCTGTTCGTGGGTGTTGCGGAGCTTGCCCGCCGACACCTGCGCGCTGCGCTTGCGGGCGTTCATGACGATGCGGGGCTGACCGCCGGCGGCCTGCTGCTGCCGCCCGAAGCGCTCGCGGCCGGCCAGCTTGGTCTGGGTGTCGATCAGATCCCGGCGCTGCTGGCGGACGTCGGCGGCCGCGGACCGGACGGCTCGTTCGGCGGTGTCCCGTTCGGCCGCGAGCGTTTCCTCGTAGGCGGGGAAGCTGCCGCCGAACATCCGGACCTGGCCGCCACGCCCAGTCGGCCCGGCGGACAGGTCGGCGATCTGGTCGACCCGGCACAGCAGCTCACGGTCGTGGCTGACGATCAGCATCACCCCGGGCCACGACTCGACCGCCGCGTACAGCCGGCCGCGGGCGTCGGAGTCCAGGTTGTTGGTCGGCTCGTCCAGCAGCAGCACCCCGGGACGGCGCAGGAACAGCGCGGCCAGGTGCAGCAGCACGGTTTCGCCGCCGGACAGCTGGCCCACCGGTGCGTCCAGGTCGAGGTGGTCCAGGGCCAGCCGGGACAGTTCGGCCGCGACGCGCTCCTCGACGTCCCAGTCGTCGCCGACCTGTTCAAAGTCTTCGGGGGCGGTCGAGCCGCCCTCGATCGCGTGCAGGGCGCGGCGGACTTCGGTCACGCCGAGCAGGTCCGAGACCGTGGCCCGCACGCCCAGGGCGAGGTCCTGGGGCAGGTAGCCGACGTCACCGTCGGTCCGGATCGTGCCGGACTGCGGCCGCAACCCGCCCGCGATCAGGCGGAGCAGGGTGGACTTACCCGAGCCGTTGGCTCCGATGAGGCCGGTCGTGCCCGGCCCGATGGCCAGGTCCAGGCGGTCGAAGACCACGGTGCCGTCGGGCCAGGCGAAGGACAGGGCGGTGCCCACGATGGAAAAAGACATGCTGCGCTCCGGAGAGGTCGGCGGGCGCGCGGCAGGAACGCGGCGCGCGGTGCGGAACCTCTACCGACGCAACGGATCTCCCTCGGACGACGTCAGGGCGTGGCCACTATAGGCACACGCCCTGACGGGGAGCGAACTATTTTCGAGCTGGTGCGGCTTAGTAGGTCGGCAGGCTGGGGTCGACCTGGTTGACCCAGGCGAGCACACCGCCGCCGACGTGCACGGCGTCGGAGAAACCGGCGTCCTTGACCACGGCCAGCGCCTCGGCGCTGCGGGCACCGCTCTTGCAGTGCAGCACGATGCGCTTGTCCTGGGGCAGCTTCTCCAGCGCGGCGCCGGACAGGAACTCGCCCTTGGGGATCAGCGTCGCGCCCGGGATGGAGACGATCTCGTACTCGTTGGGCTCACGGACGTCGACGAGGAAGATGTTCTCGTCGTTGTCGATCATGTTCTTGAGGTCCTTGGCGGTGATCGTCGAACCCTGGACCGCCTCCTGCGCCTCTTCGGAGACTGCGCCGCAGAACGCCTCGTAGTCGATCAGCTCGGTGATCGTCGGGTTCTTGCCGCAGACCGGGCACTCGGGGTCCTTGCGCACCTTGACCGAGCGGTAGTTCATCTCGAGGGCGTCGTAGATCATCAGCCGCCCGACCAGCGGGTCACCGATGCCGGCGATGACCTTGATGGCCTCGTTGACCTGGATCGAGCCGATCGAGGCGCACAGCACGCCGAGGACACCGCCCTCAGCGCAGGACGGCACCATGCCGGGGGGCGGCGGCTCCGGGTAGAGGCATCGGTAGCAGGGGCCGTACTCGGCCCAGAACACGCTGGCCTGGCCGTCGAACCGGTAGATCGAGCCCCACACGTAGGGCTTGTTCAGCAGCACGCAGGCGTCGTTGACCAGGTAGCGGGTGGCGAAGTTGTCGGTCCCGTCCACGATCAGGTCGTAGGGCCGGAAGATGTCCAGCGCGTTGTCGGAGTCCAGCCGCTCTTCGTGCAGCACGACCTCGACGTACGGGTTGATCTCCTGGATGCTGTTCCGGGCCGACTCGGCCTTGGGCTTCCCGATGTCGGATACGCCGTGGATGATCTGCCGCTGCAGGTTGGACTCGTCCACCACGTCGAAGTCGACGATGCCGAGCGTGCCGACTCCGGCGGCGGCCAGGTACAGCAGCGCGGGCGAACCGAGACCGCCGGCCCCGACCACCAGCACCTTGGCGTTCTTCAGCCGCTTCTGCCCGGTCATGCCCACGTCGGGGATGATCAGGTGGCGCGAGTACCGCTTGACCTCATCCACGCTGAGGTCAGCGGCCGGCTCGACCAGGGGCGGCAACGACACAGAGTTAGCTGACACAGGGTTAGCCGACACAGTGTTCTCCATCAGAACAGCGCTCTCCATCAGATCGTCGCGATCGCGGCACCGTGAGGGCGCCGACTTACATAACTGGCAGGGCCTTCGGCTCATTCCCCAGTGGATGGTTGTGGGCGCCCACAGCGACGGGCTCGCGCAGATCGTAGCTCTGGTCCCGGCCGGTGACCATGTGGCGGAACTCGGCCGCCACCGCTTCCGGGCGCTCCATCTGGGCCACGTGCCCGGTCCGCGGCAGCACCACCACGCGGCTGCGCGGGAACGACCGGGCCGCACGGCCCGCCATCCGCGGATCCACGATCTTGTCGTGGCTGCCGTAGATGACCAGCGCCGGCGCGGTGACCCGGGCCGCGTCCCGCCAGAGCGAGTTCCGGCCCAGCCGCAGGTATTCGGCCACGATCGAGCGGGCGCAGTGGATCAGCACCGCGTCGCCGTAGCCGAGCGCGTCCCGCCGTTCGATCTCGGCCACGTCAGCCGCGATCCGGTCCGGGTGCACGCAGCTGCCGTCGTAGTAGATGGTGGCGATCGACGCCTCGACCCGGGCCTGAGGCGCCATCTTCTGCACCCGGCTGAGCAGCCAGGAACCGAACTTCGGCACGCACAGGGCGGGGAAGCGGGCCGTGACCGGGCGGACCCACAGGTCCGGCATGGCCGGCGCGATCAGGGTGACCGTCTTGATCAGGTCGGGGCGGGTGGCCGCGACCCGGGTGCAGACGGCGCCGCCGAACGAGTTCCCGACCAGGTGGACCGGGCCACCGCCGCGGCGCTCGATGAGCTGGATCACCAGCGCGGCCTGGCCGTTGACCGTGGAGCTGGCCTCGGCGGGCGGGGAGAGCCCGAAGCCG
Organism: uncultured Streptosporangiaceae bacterium; assembly: GCA_964250865.1. Lineage (GTDB taxonomy): Bacteria > Actinomycetota > Actinomycetes > Streptosporangiales > Streptosporangiaceae > Bog-532. The sequence goes on along the minus strand of CAXUJF010000202.1, from coordinate 6,350 downwards.
GGTAGGTCCAGGGCGGCACAGCTGAAGACGGGGTCGTCGGTGCGGTCCTGGCGGTCTGGGCGGGTGGCTCCGCTGAGCAGGGCCATCAGGTCGGTCCAGTTGTTGGCGGAGCCGCCGAAGCCGTGCACACAGACAACCTGCTCGGTGGGCTGCTCGGCGGGGCCGGTGTCGGCGGTGGTGCTGGTGGTGGTCGTAGTGGCTCCGGTGGCCGGCGCGGTCCGGACGTATACCTGGGTGTCTCCGAGACTAACGAACTCGCCAGGCCACACCGGAATCGGTGCCATCGACCGCCTCCCCGCCAAGGTGAACAGACCACTACGTGCGTTCAAGGTTAATCAACCGCGCGTTTACCGAAAACACTCAAACGAGTAGTTTCATTCGCCGTGGGCGCCGACGCCGGGTTATTCGCGCTGGACGCGGAGCGTTATTTGCGCTGGATGAGGGCTTCTAGCTGGTCGCGGTAGCCGTCGTGATGGGCGGCTGGATCGAAGTCGCGGGTCATCGCGGTGATCTGCTGGGTGAGCTCGGCCAGATCGCCTTGCTGATCGGCGTGCTGGGCTGGGCTGGCGCCGTTGCTCGGCGCGCCGAGACCGGGGTCGGCGATCTCGTCCGGAGTCAGCAGGGTCTGCAGGACCAGGGCGGAGCCGCGGGGCCAGACCGTGGCCCGGGCCTCGCGCTGGCGCAGCGTGATGCTGGCCACGGCGACCCGCCCGGTGAGCTCGAGCGCGGCCTGGAACAGGCCGTAGGACCGGGCGGCCTGAGTGGCCTGAGTAGCTGCTTCTGCCCCGTGGGCCGGGTCGGGGGTCAGGAAATAGCTACGGGACACCAGCAGCGGGTCGATGGCTCCGGGTGAAGTGAAACCCAGTACGTCGATGCGGCGGCTGGCCTCGAGGGGCAGGCTGGCCAGTTCCTCGTCGGTGACCGGGACCAGATCGCCGTCCGGGCGCTGGTACGCCTTGGCCACGTCGGCGTAGGGCACGTCGGCACCGCAGGCGGTACAGGTCCGGCGCAACGTGATCCGGCCGCCATCGGCCGCGTGCACCTGACGGAAGGCGAGCTCCCGCGGGCGGGTGGCCGGGCCCAGCCGGACCGGGATGTCTACCGGGCCAAACGCGAGCGTCCCGGCCCACATACTTTGCATAGCCCGGGTAGTACCCCGCCGGTCCAGCCGGTAAAAACGCAGGCCGGCCGAGTACGACAAACCGCCTAAAACGACCGCAAACGCGCCCGGAAACGGTCAATGACAGGGCTTTCACCAGCCACGATGGCCGATCCCCGGCTTCCGCGGCCAAGCAGGGGCCCTGCCTGAGACAATGAGGGCACCTGCGCAGCCTGGAGCGCGGTTCCGGGCGGGGGATGGGGATGGTGAGCCAAATGCCCGAGTTCGATGTTGTCGTGCTCGGCGGCGGGACCGCGGGCGTGCACGTCGCGGCCGAAGTCGCGACCGGCGGCCGATCGGTCGCGCTGGTGGAGGCGGGCCTGGTCGGGGGCGAGTCACCGTATCTTGCCTGCCTGCCCTCGAAGACATTGCTGGAAGCGGCCGGCCGGGGCGAGGCCTGGGAGAACGCCGTGGCCCGCCGGGACGAGGTGACCAGCCACCTGGACGACAGCTCGGCGGCGGGCAGGCTGACCGAGGCGGGGGTCACGCTGTTGCGCGGCACCGGTCAGGTCACCCGGCCCGGGACCGTGGCCGTCACCACGTACCCGGAGAACGGCGGAGGCCCGGACGGGCCGTCGGGCCCGGGTCCGACCGTCGAAATCGGTTACACCGACCTGGTGCTGTCCACCGGCAGCGAGCCGGTGGCCCCGCCGATCGAAGGCCTGGCCGACATCGGCGCCTGGACCAGCGCCGAAGCGATGAGCGGCCCCGACCTGCCGCGCCGACTGGTGGTCCTCGGCGGCGGCTCGGCCGGCTGTGAGCTGGCCCAGATCTACGCCTCGTTCGGTTCCCAGGTGACGCTGGTCGAGGCGGAGAAGGTACTGCTGCCCGCGGAGGCCACCTTCACCGGGGAGATCCTGGCCGAGGCACTGCGCCGGACCGGGGTGGACGTCCGGCTGGGCTCCGCGGCGGTCAAGGCCGAGCGGCTGGACGAAGAGGGTCTCGCGCTGACCGTGGCCGACGGCAGCCGGATCGAGGCGGACCGGGTGCTACTGGCCACCGGCCGGCGGCCGCGCGTCAGCGGCCTCGGCCTGAACGCCCTGGGCGTGGAGGTCAAGCCGGGCACCGCGATCCCGGTCGACACCACCTGCCGGGTGGTGGCCAAGGGCGGTGTCAGTGCTACTGACCAGGCCACTGACCACGCAGCGGACCAGGCCACGGACGGGCCGGCCGAGCGGGCGACGGGCGAGGCGAACGGCCAGGCGACCAAGGCGAACGGCCAGGCGACCAAGGCGAACGGCCAGGCGAGCGGGCGGGCGACCGGGCTGTGGGCGGCCGGAGACGTGACCGGCCTGGGCACGCACACGCACACCGCCCGCTACCAGGCTGGGGTGGTGGCCGCGAACATCCTCGGCCGGCGCCGGGAAGCTGACTACCGGGCCATTCCCCGCGCGGTCTACACGATGCCGTCGGTATTCGCGGTCGGAGCGTCCCCGCAGGGCGCGGCCGAAGCCGGGATCACCCTGGTCTCGGCCGGAGCCGACCTGCAGACCACGGCCCGTGCCCTGGTGGCGGGCGAGGAGACCGGGCGGGTCGAGCTGTACGCGCACCCCGATTCGAAGCTGCTGCTGGGCGCGGCCGCGGTAGGGCCGAACGCGCCCGACTGGATGGGTGAGCTCACGGTGGCCATCCGGGCCGGGGTGCCGCTGCCGGTGCTGGCCGACACCGTGCACGCCTTCCCCACCTACAGCGAGGCCTTGGAACCGGTACTCCGGGAGCTGGCCGGTAAGCTCACGGCCCAGCCGGGCGACACTGGAACCAGCCGCGAAGGCTCGGAGCCGGCCCGCACGGGGCCGGCGGGTACGGGGTCGGCAGGTGCGAAGCCGGCGGGTACAGGGCCGAACGGCACGGTACCGAGCGGCACCGCCCCAAACGGAACAGGGCCGAACGGAACAGGGCCGAACGGTACCGGCACCCCGGCCGGGTCCGACAACGGTGACCACGCGGTGCCCGGCGGCACGCAGAACGGCGACGCCGGGATGCGGCCGGCGGCTCTGGCCGAGCCGGGGGGCCCCGAGTCCCGGGGTCCTGAGCCGCAGGATCCTGAGCCGCGGGATCCTGAGCCGCGGGATCCCGAGCCGAGCAATGTGGCCAACAGCGATGCGAGGAGCGCCGCGAGTTGAGCGAGATGGACATCGAAAAGCCCGTCGACGACGCGGCTGAGCAGGACCGTGAACTGGTCGAAACCGGCGAACCGGTTCCGCCGCAGCGCGAGGAACTGCCGTTCGACGCCAACGAGGCTGACGCGGTGGAGCAGGAGATCACCGTCGGCAACGACGATGACGACTACCGCTGAGGGTCGGGAAACTGATTGCCCTGACCGGGAAAGTGGCTGGCCCGGCTGCGTGGCCTTACCATGGCCGGAAACGCGGACGATAGTCCGCCAGCCCGCACAACACCTTCGGAGACACTGGTGACCGCAACGCCCGACGCACGACCGCGAGGTGCCCGGCTCCCCCGGCAGGCCCGTCGCCGTCAGCTGCTCGGAGCCGCGCAGGAGGTCTTCGTCTCCCAGGGCTACCACGCGGCCGCGATGGACGAGATCGCGGAGCGGGCCGGGATCAGCAAGCCCGTGCTCTACCAGCACTTCCCGAGCAAGCTGGAGCTCTACCTGGCCCTGCTGGACGAGAGCGTGGATGCGCTGATCGACACGGTGCGCCAGGCCCTCAGCTCCACCACGGAAAACAAGCAGCGGGTGGCGGCGACGTTCGGGGCGTACTTCGGCTTCGTAGCCAACCAGGGTGGCGCGTACCGGCTGGTGTTCGAGTCCGACCTCAGCAACGAGCCCGCGGTGCGGGAGCGGCTGGACCGGTCGGTGCAGGAGTGCGCGGAGATGATCAGCGACGTCATCAAGGAAGACGCCGGCATCTCGGTCGAAGCCGCGCATCTGCTCGGCGTCGGCCTGGTGGGCACGGCTCAGGTCAGCGCGCGATACTGGCTGCGCACCGGCCAGCAGATACCCAAGGAAGAAGCCGAGCAGCTGATGGCCCGGCTCACCTGGCGCGGGATCAGCGGCTGGCCGCTCAGCAGCTGACCAACTGCTCAGCAGCTGACCAACTCATCGAGGAGCACAGTGGAAGTCAGGATCGGAGTCCAGTCCGCCCCGCGCGAGCTGGCCGTGGAGACCAGCGCATCGGCCGAGCAGATTGAGCAGGATCTGGCCGACGCGCTGGCCAGCGACGGCGTGTTCGTGCTGACCGTGGAAAAGGGCGGCAAGGTCCTGGTGCCGGCGGACAAGATCGCGTACCTGGAGTTCATCGGGGCCGAGGGCCGGCCGATCGGGTTCGGGAACTGACGGAGCGATTGACGGGGCGCCTGACTGGGCGGCGCTGCGGAAGCCGGTTTTGGTCCTCTTACCACACTTGTGGTGGCGTTGTGAGCTGGCCGGGAAGCTCCCTGGTACACTTTGCGTTATCCGTGGTACGGATGCGGCGAACGCAGCGCGCCCAGCCAGGCGCTGGCAGCGGTCGCTGGATCAGCGGGCGTTTTCGGCTGTTTCAGCATCAGCGAGACGGTATGACCTGCGCGCACAGAGGCGCGCGGCCACCTTGGCGCCGGCGGCCTGGCCGGCGGTATTTCTTGCTGGCGGTTGCGGCACAGCCAGAGAACGCTCCCGGATACGGACCAGCGCCGCAAAGGTCCTGACCACGCGGCGACATGACGACGGACCCTTTCGCCCGCCGGCCCGAGGGGCGGCAGACAGGAGGGGATCGATGGAGGATGAACCCCCTGACAAGCGAAATATTGGCCGGGCAGCGGGCGCCGGAGGACACCGACGCCCCAAGCGACAGTCCCGGCGACGCCGGCCTGGACGCGGTGGCCGAGCAGACGATTACCACCACTGACTCACGCACGGATGACGCGCCCGCGGTCCCGTTCCGCGACCTCGGCGTCTCCGACACGATCTGCCTGGCCCTCGAGGGCGCAGGGATCTACACGACTTTCCCCATCCAGGCGCTGGCCCTGCCGATCGCCCTGGGTGGTTACGACATCATCGGCCAGGCCCGGACCGGCACCGGCAAGACGCTGGGCTTCGGGATCCCGCTGCTGCAGCGGCTGGCCGAGGGCGAGCCGGCTGCCCCCAAGTCCCCGCACGCGCTGGTCGTGGCGCCGACCCGGGAGCTGGCGAGCCAGATCGCCGACGACCTGCGGATGGCAGGCTCCGGCCTGGGGACCCGGGTGCTCACGCTGTATGGCGGCCGCGCCTACGAGCCTCAGATCGAGGCCCTGCGGGCCGGCGTCGACGTAGTGGTCAGCACCCCGGGCCGGCTGCTGGACCTGGTGGGCCAGCGGCACCTGGAGCTGGGCCACGTGCAGATGCTGGTGCTGGACGAGGCAGACAAGATGCTTGACCTGGGCTTCCTGCCCGACGTCGAGCGCATCCTGCAGCTGACCCCAAACGACCGGCAGACCATGATGTTCTCGGCCACCATGCCCGGCGAGGTCGTCACGCTGGCCCGGCGGCACCTGCGCCGGCCGACCCACGTGCGAGCCGAGACGATCGACGCGTCCGCGGCGGTGCCCACGACGCGTCAGTTCGTGTTCCGCACCCACCAGATGGACAAGATCGAGGTGCTGGCGCGGCTGCTGCAGGCTGAGGGCCGCGGCCTGACCATGGTGTTCACCCAGACCAAGCGGGCCGCCGACCAAGTCGCCGGGTCGCTGAAGACTCGCGGGTTCGCGGTGGCCGCGGTCCACGGTGACCTGGGCCAGGGCCAGCGCGAGCAGGCCCTGCGGGCGTTCCGCAGCGGCAAGGTCGACGTGCTGGTGGCCACCGACGTGGCCGCCCGCGGGCTCGATGTCGACGACGTCACTCACGTGGTCAACTTCGAATGCCCGGACGACGACAAGGCCTACCTGCACCGCATCGGCCGGACCGGCCGCGCGGGCAAGGACGGGGTCGCGGTGACGTTCGTGGACTGGCGCGACATGCAGCGCTGGAAGCTGATCGACACCGCGCTGAACCTGAACAAGGCCGAGCCGGCCGAGACGTACTCCACGTCCGAGCATCTGTACACCGAGCTGGACATCCCGCGCCAGGTGACCGGCATGCTGCCCAGGGCGCTGCGAAGCCGGGCCGGCCTGGATGCCGAGGCGGTAGAGGACATCGGCGAGACCGGCGCCCGGACCCCACACGGCGGTGGCGCTGGCGGTGGCCGGGGCCGGAGCCGTTCGCGGCGCGGTTCCCCGG
>CAXUJF010000201.1:0-9596 GCA_964250865.1 uncultured Streptosporangiaceae bacterium | reverse complement strand
GCGACCCCGCGGAGGCGGTCCGGGGCGGCGGAGGCGGCCGGCCCGGACAGGGCCCGGATCGCGTCCGGCGGCAGGTACCGTCCCCCGTAACCGTGGCCCTGCCGGTACTCGTCCTCATCATGGCGATACGCGGCTGCGGCCCGGCGCACCGATTCTTCGGCGTCGAGCCCGGCGTACACCGCGGTGACCGTGTAGTCGCCGAAGCGCAGGGCGTACGTCCAGGACTCGGCGGACGGCCGGGAGGCCAGCGTCACGTCCAGGATCATGTTCCAGCCGTCGTTGACCGCCACCAGCCCGATCCGCTTGGCCACGTGCTGAGCCTCGGCGTGCACCAGCTCGGCCCCGGCCAGCGGGGGCTGGCCCGGTACCGCGGGGATGAGCTCGCGGCGGGCCATCCGGGTCAGCACGTCGCCGACGCTGATGGTCAGGAACTGCGACCGGTCGGTGCCATGCTGCGCCAGGGCGTCCGCCTTGTCCGCACCGGGCGGGCCGCCCGCGATGACCGCCCGGTACTCACGTGGCACCGGCCCGGCGGCCTGAAAGACCTCGGCGATCAGCTCGCCCAGCTGCTGGTTACGCCCCGCGGTCCAGATCATGGTTAATTTTCGCCGCGACCCCCCGGGCTTCCCGTCTCACTTCCAGTCACGGCCGCGGCGCGTCACCCCGGCTGCACCAGGGTCATCGGCTGGCACTACGCGCCGGTGAACGGGACACTGTGATCGTGCAGCTGCTGGAGCGGGAGGCCTGCCTAGTGTCGCTGGCTGCGGCACAGCGGTTCGCCTCGGCCAGCGCGCGGTGTCTCACCGGGCGGTTGGGTCAGCTGTCGGCGCAGGTGGGCCACTGGTGTGCTGCCCACGCTGACCAGCCCGGCCACCCGGCCGGCGGGGCGGGGATCTCGCCGCCGTCGAGTTCGGCGGCGTCGGGCACCTGGAACTGCTGCCGCCACGCGTCCACGTCGGCTTCGGTCATCGGGAATGTCTGGTGCGGTGCCGTTTCCTGGCGGTGTGCGATGCGGGCAAGCTGGACGTCTTTGCTCACCGGCAGGTAGACAACCTGGCAAGCTGCTCCGGCCGAGCGGGCCAGCCAGCGCAGGGCCGACCGTTCATCGCGGCCCCAGAGCCCGTAGTCGAGCACGACGCTGGTCCCCAGCCGCAGCGCCTGCAGGGCGACCGAGATGAGCCGGCCTTCGAGCACCCAGCGCTTGCCGCCGGCCATCGAATCGGCGAACAGCGGGATCATCCAGTGATCCGGGGTCAGCCGCAGCGCGTGGTGGGTTGCGGCGAGTTCTTCGGCCCGGGTGGTTTTGCCGGCCGCGGGCAGCCCGACCATCAGGACCAGGGTGGCGGCACGCGGTTGCTGCGTGACGGCGGGTCCGGCTGCGGAGGGGCTTGGGAATGGTTCTCCGCACGGTGAACCGGAACGCTGCGATGCAGACATGACTTCCCTGATCAGGCAGGATGACCCGGCAGCACGGGAACATGCGCGTGACGGCCGGCCGGACACTGATCCGGCGGTACATCCTGGCTCTGCCCCCGGCAGGGGCAGGCAATGAGGCCGCGGTTACGGCAAACCTCGGCACCGCCGCTAAGCGGCGGTCCGGGTCGTCATGGCAGCACAGCAGCACATGCCCTCACCATAGCCGGGGCCCTCACCATAGCCAGGCCGTCAGCTGGCCGCCCCGGCTGCGGTTATCGCCCCGCACGACATCGCCAGTTAGTCTGGTTAAGTGCCAGCTGACCAGGGGCCGTCGGAGCCGAACCGCCGCGAGTTCTGGTCAGGCCTGCGCCGTGACTCTGACTCGTTGTGGCCCGGGATACAGCGAGACTTTGCTGAGGCGCGTGAGAAGTGGCGCGAGTTCATCGCTGAGGTACGCCAGCGGCGTCAGCTCGACCACCGCTTGAAGCAGCGCATCACGGGCGTGGAGAACCCCACCCCGCGGCAGTTCCGCGACGCGGTCAAGTCCATCGATGGCGAACTGCGCGAGCTCAAGCGCATCGAACAGCGCGTGCTGCGGGACGAGCGGAAACGCCGCTGAGCCCCGCGCGGGGAACCCTTTCGGGCCGGCCCGCCGGGAATCGGGAACGTCATTAAATAGCGGCTGACGCGCGGGCGCCAGACCAGCCGATCGCGGGGGCAATGTCGCGGGCGATCGTGCTCAGGATCCGCGCGTTGTAGGCCACGCCGAGCTGATTGGGCACGGTGAACAGCACGGTATCCGCCGCCTGCACGGCCTCGTCGGCCGCCAGTTCGGCCGCGATCTGGTCGGGCTCGCCCGCGTAGGTGCGGCCGAACCGGGACCGGACCCCGTCCAGCAGCCCGATCTGGTCCTCCTGCTCCTGGCCGCCGAAGTATCTCCGGTCGATGTCCTCGGTGATGGGCAGCACGCTGCGGGACACCGAGACCCGCGGCTCGCGGTCCCAGCCCTGCTCCCGCCACGCCTCCCGGTACAGCCGGATCTGCTCGGCCTGCAGCTGATCGAACGGCACGCCGGTGTCTTCGGTCAGCAGGGTCGAGCTCTGCAGGTTCATCCCGTCTTGGGCCGCCCACCGCGCGGTGGCCCGGGTGCCGGACCCCCACCAGATCCGCTCGGCCAGGCCAGGTGACTGCGGCTGGATGGCCAGCCCGCCGCTGACGCCGGTGCGGGCCGGGTCGGTCCGGGCCACCACCCCGCCGTTGATCGCGGTCAGGAACAGCTCGGTCTTGCGCCGGGCCAGGTCGGCGTCGGTCTCCCCCTCCGATGCGAGGTAACCGAACGATTCCGCCCCGCGCAGCACGGTCTCGGGCGAGCCCCGGCTCACGCCGAGCTGCAGCCGGCCCCCGCTGATCAGGTCGGCCGCGCCCGCCTCCTCGGCCATGTACAGCGGGTTCTCGTAGCGCATGTCGATGACCGCGGTGCCGATCTCGATCCGGCTGGTCCGCGCGGCGATGGCCGCGAGCAGCGGGAACGGCGAGGCCAGCTGGCGCTCGAAATGGTGCACCCGGACGAACGCCCCGTCGACGCCGAGCTCCTCGGCCGCCTGAGCCAGTTCGACCGTCTGCAGCAGCGCGTCGGCCGCGGTGCGGGTCTGTGACCCGGGCGCCGCCCGCCAGTGCCCGAACGAAAGGAATCCGATCTTCTTCACGTGAAGGTCAGCGCCCCGGGCGGCGGGGTGATTCCCCGAACGGTTCCCCACCGCCTCACGGGTCATGGGCGAGCCTGGCGAGAGCGAGCGTATGCTGTCCGACTCAGCGCCGTTCCCGGAGGTGCAGCTGATGGCGACCCGTCTGGTCGACCTGGTGGTGGACGCCCACGATCCGGCCGCACTGGGCCGGTTCTGGGCCGACGCCCTGGGTTGGGTCGTCGGTGACGTCACCGACGATGAGGTCGATGTCTGGCCACGGGATTACGAGTACCCCGATCCTTCGGCGGTGCCGCTGGTGTTCGTCCCCGTTTCCGACCCCAAGCAGGGCAAGAACCGGGTGCACCTGGACCTGGCCAGCACGTCCACGGCCGAGCAGGCGGCGCTGGTGGCCCAGCTGCGGGATATGGGCGCGACCCCGGCCGACATCGGGCAGCATCAGCCCGGGGGCCCCGACGTGCCCTGGACCGTGCTGGCCGACCCCGAAGGCAACGAGTTCTGCGTGCTGGAACCGCGCGATCTCTACATGGACACCGGCCCGGTGGCGGCGATCGTCACCGACTGCGCCGATCCGGCCGGCCTGGCCCGGTTCTGGACCGCGGCCGCCGGGTGGTCGATCACGCGGTCGAAAAAGAAAATCGCCAGCCTGCGATCACCGGACGGGGTCGGGCCGTACCTGGAGTTTGTCCGCTCTCCGGCCACCAAGACGGTCAAGAACCGCTGGCACCCCGACGTCGCGCCTTACCTCGGCGACGAATTTGCCCCCGAAGTGACCCGGCTGCGCGGCGCCGGCGCTACTCCAGCCGACATCGGGCAGGGCCCTGACCTGCCCTGGACCGTACTGGCCGACCTCGAGGGCAACGAGTTCTGCGTGCTCAGCCCGCGCTGAGCGGAGGCCGTTACGCGCGGACCGGCCGCGACGGCGAGTCCGCGTCGAGGAGCAGGTCGGCGGCTCGTTCGGCGATGGCCAGGACGGTCGCGTTGGGGTGGGCGTTGGTGATGACCGGCATGATCGAGGCGTCGGCCACGCGCAGGCCGTCCAGGCCGCCGACCCTCAGCTCGGGATCGACCACGGCGTCCGCGCCGGTGCCCATCCGGCAGGTGCCGGCCGGGTGGTAGTAACTGCCCACCGCACGCCGGATGTAGCCGCGGAGGTCGCCGCCGGGTCCGGGCCACCGCTCGGTCAGCCCGGTGGCCGCGAACACCTCGGTGGCGGCCGGCTGCCGGATCAGCCGCAGCCCGGTCTCCAGCCGGTCCACGTCGCGCTCGTAGGTCAGGAAACCCGATAGCTCCTCGCTCAGGTCAGCTGGCGGAGGATGCGGGCCAGCTCGGCCCGGTCGGCGTCGCTGAGCCGGCCGAAGACCCGGTTCGCCTCGGTCCCGCGGGCCGCGGTCCGGACGGCCTCCAGCACGGTGGCGCCGTGCTCGGTCAGCTCGGCCAGCGTGGCCCGCCGGTCGCCCGGATCGGGGCGGCGCTGCGCCAGGCCGCGCGTTTCCAGCGCGTCGACGACCTCGGTGGCCGAGCGGGGCGCGATGTGCAGCCGATCCGACAGCTCTGACAGGCGCATCGTCCCGTGCCGTCGCAGCACGCGCAAGGCCCGCAGGTGGGCCGGGGTGATGTCCCACGGGGCCAGCGTCTCCTGGGACGTCTCCCGGAGCTGCCGCGCGACGGACCAGAACGCGTCGGCCAGCGACTCATCCGGCCGGTCGGGCCGGTCCGGCCGGCCTTGCCGGTCGTGGGCCGGCTCCTCCCGGCTCGCGGCCTCACGGTCCTGACTCACAGGAATAGCGTACTCGTCTCTGCTGTTGTAGCCTCATAGTGAGGTTACCTCAGCAATAGCTGGCCGGTCACCTTCCCCGTCACCCGACAGAAAAGAGAAGCATTTGGCTACGCCTCAGACGAATCGAGATACCAGTACCCGCGGCCGCCGCAACGGCTCCCGCACCAACACCGCCGCCGAGAAGGCCCAGGCCCACAACGTGTCCCTGCGCCGGATCGGCCGCCTGTTCATTCCCTACCGCTGGCCGCTGGCCGTGGTCACCGCGATCATCGTGGCGTCCTCTCTGGTCAGCCTGGCCTCCCCCTTCCTGCTGCGTGCGGTCATCGACACCGCGCTGCCGCACAAGAACCTCCAGCTGCTGGCCTGGCTGGTCATCGGCATGGTCGCCGTGGCCGCCCTCACCTCCGCGTTCGGTGTGGTCCAGACCTGGATCAGCACCAAGGTCGGACAGCAGGTCATGCACGGGCTGCGGACCAGCGTGTTCGCGCACCTGCAGCGGCAGTCGATCGCGTTCTTCACCCGGACCCGGACCGGCGAGGTCCAGTCCCGCATCCAGAACGACATCGGCGGCATGGAAGCGGTGGTCACTTCCACCGCGACCTCCATCGCCTCCAACCTCACCACCGCCGTCGCCACCGCGGTCGCGATGGTCGTGCTGTCCTGGCGGCTGTCACTGATCTCGCTGGTCGTGATGCCGCCGGCCATCTACCTGACCCGCAAGGTCGCCCGCATGCGCAAGGCCATCACCGCCGAGCAGCAGCGCGAGCTGGCCAACCTGAACGTCACCATCGAGGAAGGTCTCTCGATCAACGGCGTCCAGCTGGCCAAGACGATGGGGACCAGCCCGGCTCTGATCCAGCGGTTCACCGCCTCCTCGGCCCGCCTCATCGACCTTGAGCTCCGCTCCCAGCTGGCCGGGCGCTGGCGGATGTCCTCCCTGAGCATCATCTTCGCGGCCATCCCCGCGATCATCTATTTGGCGGCCGGCCTGCCCGCCACCGCCGGCGTGATCAGCATCGGCACCCTGATCGCCTTCACCACGCTGCAGAACGGCCTGTTCCGGCCGCTGACCGGCCTGCTCAACACGAGCGTCTCGGTGATCAGCTCGCTGGCCCTGTTCGCGCGGATCTTCGAGTACCTGGACCTGCCGGTGGACATCGCCGAGCCGGCCCACCCGGTCGGCATCGACCCGGCCCGGGTCGCGGGCCACGTCCGCTTCGAAGACGTGAGCTTCGCCTACCCCGGTGCCGACCGCTCGGCGCTGAGCGACGTCAACCTGGACGTCCCGGCGGGCAGCACGCTGGCCCTGGTCGGTGAGACCGGCTCGGGCAAGACCACCCTCGGGTCGCTGATGGCCCGGCTGTACGACCCCAGCAGCGGCTCCGTCCGTATCGACGGTGTCGACGTGCGCGACCTTCGGCTAGCCGACCTGGCCGCGATCGTGGGCGTGGTCAGCCAGGAGACCTACCTGCTGCACACCACGGTGCGGGAGAACCTGCGCTACGCCAAGCCCACCGCCACCGACACCGAGATCGAGGACGCGGCCCGCGCGGCCCAGATCCACGAGCTCATCGTCAGCCTGCCCGACGGATACGACACCATGGTCGGCTCCCGCGGGCACCGGTTCTCCGGCGGGGAGAAGCAGCGCATCGCGATCGCCCGGACCCTGCTCCGCAACCCGCGCATCCTGGTCCTGGACGAGGCCACCAGTGCCCTCGACACCGAGACCGAGCGCGCCGTCCAGCAGGCGTTCGACGCCCTGGCCGAAGGCCGGACCACGATCACCATCGCGCACCGCCTGTCCACCGTCCGCAACGCCGACCAGATCGTCGTCCTCGACCACGGCCACGTCGTCGAAGCGGGCACCCACAACAGCCTGCTGGCCGGCCAGGGCCGCTACGCCGAACTGGCCGCGTAAGCCACCAGGGGCCGGCCCTGGGGGCTACGCGCGGGGCAACGAACCGACATCCACGCGCCGACGCCCGTACCGGGCGCCGGTGCTTCGCCTATGCGAACTTTATCTGGCCGCACAGGTGTGGCGGGGACCGGGCGGGGCAGTCAGCAGCCCATGACCTCATCGCCGCGTCACGCCATCGTCACCGCCTCCGACTCGGGGATTGGGCGGGCCACCGCGGTCGCCCTGGCCGAAGCCGGCCTGAATGTCGGTATCACCTGGCACTCCGACGAGGCGGGCGCCAAGGAAACCGCCGAACAGGTGCGCAAGGCCGGGGCCACCGCCGAGCTGGCGCACCTGGACACCTCCGACCTCGACCGGTGCGGGGACGTGGTGGACGAGCTGGCCGGCCGGCTGGGCGGCGTCGACGTGTTCGTCAACAACGCCGGCACCGGGACGGCCCGGGCGGCGCTGGACATGACGCTGCACGAGTGGCGGCAGGTGGTGGCCACCGACCTGGACGGCGCGTTCGCCTGCATCCAGCGGGCCGGCCGCCGGATGGTGGCCCGCGGCCGGGGCGGCCGGCTCATCACGGTGTCGAGCGTGCACGAGCACCAGCCCCGGGTCGGCTCGGCCGCCTACGACGCGGCCAAGCACGGGCTCGGTGGCCTGATGAAGACGCTGGCCCTGGAACTCGGGCAGTACGGCATCACCGCCAACTGCGTGGCCCCCGGCGAGATCGCCACCCCGATGACCGGCCAGGAGGACGAAGACCCGCACACCACGGAGCGTCCTGGGGTGCCGCTCGGCCGGCCCGGGGACGCCCGCGAGGTTGCCGCCGTGATCGCCTTCCTCGCCTCCCCGCAGGCCTCGTACGTCACCGGAGCCAGCTACGTGGTGGACGGCGGCATGCTGCAGATGGGCCCGCAGGCTGGCTCTCACCTGACCAGCAACGACTGGCGAACCGTCTAGCCCGGCGGCGCCTGCTCCGGTGCTGCCTGCCCGGCGCTGCCTGCCCTGTCCCGGTCCGGAACAACGTGTCAGGATGAAGCCATGGTGGATGCCCGAGCGGGACAGCCCGCGGCCGCGGAAGATCTGGTCGACGTGGCCAAGCTGGTGACGGCCTACTACACGGTGCATCCGGATCCGGATGACGCCGCGCAGCGGGTGTCGTTCGGGACGTCCGGCCACCGCGGTTCCGCGTTCAGCGCGACGTTCAACGAAGACCACATCCTGGCCACCACCCAGGCCATCTGCGAGTACCGGGCCGGCCAGGGCATCGACGGCCCGCTGTACCTGGGGGGCGACACGCACGCGCTGTCCGAGCCGGCCACCGCCAGCGCGCTGGAGGTGCTGGCGGGGGGCGGCGTGCACGTGCTGATCGACTCCCGGGGCGGTTACACGCCCACCCCGGCGGTGTCCCGGGCCATCCTGGCCCACAACGAGTCCGGCCCCCGGGCCCGCGCCGACGGGATCGTGGTCACGCCGTCGCACAACCCGCCCCCGGACGGCGGTTTCAAGTACAACCCGCCCGACGGCGGCCCGGCCGGGACCGACATCACGAAGCAGATCCAGGACCGGGCCAACGAGCTGCTGGCCAGCGGGCTCAAGGGCGTGCGGCGGGTGCCGTACGCGCGGGCGCTGGCCGCGGACACCACCGGCCGGTTTGACTTCCTGGACCTGTACGTCGCGGCCCTGCCGGGGGTCATCGACCTGGACGCGATCCGGGCGGCGGGGGTGCGGATCGGCGCCGACCCGCTGGGCGGGGCCCGCGTGGCCTACTGGGGCGAGATCGGCGAGCGCTACGGGCTGGACCTGACCGTGGTCAACCCGGCCGTCGACGCCACCTTCCGGTTCATGACGCTGGACTGGGACGGCAAGATCCGGATGGACTGCTCGTCCCCGTTCGCCATGGCCAGCCTGATCAGCCGGCAGCACGAGTTCATGATCGCGACCGGGAACGACACCGACTCTGACCGGCACGGGATCGTCACCCCGGACGCGGGCCTGCTCAACCCCAACCACTACCTCGCGGTGGCCATCGAGTACCTGTACCGGCACCGGGACGGCTGGCCGGCCGGCACCGCGGTGGGCAAGACCCTGGTCAGCTCCTCGATGATCGACCGGGTCGCCGAGGGCCTGGGCCGCAAGCTGCTGGAGGTACCGGTCGGGTTCAAGTGGTTCGTACCCGGCCTGCTGGACGGGTCGGTGGCGTTCGGCGGCGAGGAGAGCGCGGGCGCCTCGTTCCTGCAGCGCGACGGGTCGGTGTGGACCACGGACAAGGACGGGATCATCCTGGCCCTGCTGGCCTCGGAGATCCAGGCCGTGACCGGGCAGTCCCCGTCCCAGCTGTACAACGAGCTGACCGAGCGGTACGGCTCCCCGGCCTACGCGCGCATCGACACCGCGGCCACCCGGGAGCAGAAGGCCGCCCTGGGCAAGCTGTCGCCCGACCAGGTCTCGGCCGATGAGCTGGCCGGTGAGAAGATCACGGCCAAGCTGACCAAGGCCCCCGGCAACGACGCCCCCATCGGCGGGCTCAAGGTGACCACCGACACCGGCTGGTTCGCGGCCCGCCCGTCCGGCACCGAAGACGTGTACAAGCTCTACGCCGAGTCGTTCCGCGGTCCGGAGCAGCTCGCCGCCATCCAGGACCAGGCCCGCGAGATCATCGCCAGCGCCATCGGCTGACCTTCAGTTCGGAGACCCGGGTGATGTTTTGCCGCTGGCCAAACGTAACACGCACTTAGCTTGTTCTTTAACCTGCGTGGTCGCGTCGTTCTTTGAGTGTGCGTTCTCGCCG
>CAXUJF010000200.1:0-9599 GCA_964250865.1 uncultured Streptosporangiaceae bacterium | reverse complement strand
GCTGGATCCGGGGGGTCCTGCGGCTGGGCGCGCCGCTGGCCGGCGGCGAATCGCCCGGGGCCGGATTGATCACCGGCGCGGCGAACTCGTCGCTGATCAGTCCCGTGTAAGCGGTCGGCTCGGTGATCACCGCGCTGGTCCGGTAGCCCTGCGGCTCCTGATACCCCTGTGGCTCCTGATACCCCTGAGACGACTCGTACCCGTTCGGCGCCTGGTACTCCTGCGGCGCCTGGTACTCCTGCGGCGTCTGGTACCCCTGCGATGCCCGATAGTCGGGGTAGCCCGCCCGGCGGTAAGCCAGCAGTTCGGAGTATCCGGCCGGGTAATCGTGGACGTCCGGCTGGTTTCCAGGCCAGGGCACGCCGCCGCGGTCGTCGGCGGGCGGCCGGTGGCGTCCGGGACTCTGATGGCTCATACGTTCAATGTGCCGGGTGCGACGCGATTCTGGTGGCGTCGAGAGTGTCCGGTAACCAGGTGGTAAGAGGCTCAGCGAGCCGAGACTGGCTCCGTAGTGTCCCCGGTACCGACAGCGACGGCTGGCCGGGTCGGCTCCTCCACCCCGCTGGCCTGCGGGTGCCGGGCCAGCCGCCAGCGCAGCAACGTCACCAGGGCGATGAACAACGTCGCCAGCCCGTACCCGATGACCACGGCGTGCGGGACCTCTCGCCATCGGCCCAGATGAGGCTCGGCCCCCAGGTAACCGCCTGCCGCGAGGGCCAGCCATTCCGGCCGGCCGTCCAGTACCACCAGCATGACCAGCAGAATCGCGTACCACTGGTATTTGGGGGTGGTCACGATCAGCGCCATGCCGGTCATCACCACAGCGGCCTGCCAGGGCCGGTCTGGATCGGAGAACCGGATCACCGCCAGCCCGGTCACCGCCAGCAGCAGGACCGCGATGACGATGGCCAGCTTCCCCGTCGCGATCAGCGCGATCAGCGCGAACCGCTGCCCGCTGTCGTATCCCTCCTGCTGCAGGTAGCCGGGCAGGAACCCGATGACCTTGCTGCCCACCGCGAGCACGTGCGGCAGGTAGACCACGGCCACCGCGCCCGCGGCCGCGCCGGTCACGCTGGCCCAGCGGCGTTTCAGCACGGCCGGCCCGACCAGCACCGGCGTCACCTTGGTCGCGATGGCCAGGCCGAGCAGGGTGCCGCCGAGCAGGGCACCGCGGCGCCGGGTCCCGCGCAGGGCCAGCACCAGCAGGGCGGCCAGGGTCAGCAGCACCGCGACCACGTCCACGTGCGCGTTGTTCCCCGCCTCCAGTGCGACCGTGGGGCACCAGGCCCACAGCACCGCCCAGCGCAGGTCCCGGCGCAGCCACCGCAGCCCGGCCAGCAACAGCAGTGTGACCAGCACCGCGCCCGCGCCCGCCGCGGCCTGCACCGGCGTCGAGCCCGCCCACACCGGCGTCACGTAGTGCAGGGCCAGGAAGTAGAACTCGGCCACCGGCGGGTAGATGGTGGGCACGGTCGGCCGGTTGATCCGGGTACAGCCCGGCGCCAGCGTCAGACCGGGGTAGCCCGGCTCGTGAATACCGGCCCCCACGCAGAACTTGGCCTGGTGGTTGAACAGGAAGGGGTTTCTGATGTGGGCCAGTTGCGGCGCCGTCGGGACGAAGGCGTACGGGTCGTAGCCGTGCGCCTGCACCCGGCCGTCCCACATGTACCGGTACAGGTCGGTGCTGGATTGCGGCGGCCCCGAGACAGCCACGATCTGGATGGCGACCGCGCCGATGATGATGAGCGCGACCGCCCAGCGCAGCGGGACGCCGCGCAGCAGCCAGGCCGCGGCGGCGAACAGCACCCAGGCCACCGTGACCAGCGGCAGCGGCTGCAACGGCACGGGCAGCGGATCGGCGGCCGGGTGGACGACCAGGAACTCCAGCCCGCAGATGATCACCAGGGCCGCGACGACCGCGCTGACCCGCGCTTTCGCCGTCATGATCCGGACACGGCCGGGATGTTCGCGGACGCCCCCGCCGACGTCCCCGCGAACATGTCCGCCAGCGTGCCCGCGGCGGCGGCCGGCTCGCAGTCGAGCGCGGCGAACCATCGGCCGCTCGCCGTCCAGGTCTCGCGCAGCACCAGCCCGGCGCCGCGGGCCACGTCGCCGATCTGGTCGGCGCCCACGTAGGCCCAGGGGAACCAGTCGCCGGCCGTGCCTTCCCGGCACAGCCGGACCCGGTCACTGCGCAGCGGGACGCCTGGAGCCTGGACTTCGACCAGCGCGTGACCGTCGGGGGCCAGCAGGTCGCCGACCCGGCGCAGCAGCGCGGCCGGGTCTCCGCCGATGCCGATGTTCCCGTCGGCCAGTAGCACCGCCTGCCACCGGCCCGTGCCGGGTACCCGGCCGAAGACGTCGCGGTGCATGGCGAAGGCCCCGGACGACTGGGCCAGCTCGACCGCGTATGGCGTCACGTCGATGCCCAGCGCCGGGATGCCGCGCTCGGCCAGCGCCATCGTCAGCCGGCCCGGGCCGGACCCCACGTCCAGGGTCGGCCCGTGGCACCGGTCGACCAGCGACCAGTCGCCCGGCGTGATCTCCAGCCACTGCCCGACGGCCAGCGGGACGCGGGTGCCATCGGAGTGTTCGACCTCGGCCTGTACGGCGCCGGCCAGCGCCGCCTCGTAAAGTTCGCCGAGCACGCGGTCTCCTCCCGTGGCGTTCATACGCCTGCGACATGGCACGTCGTGCCCTGCAAGGCAGTCTCGCCGAACGCGCAGCTGAACCACACCCGGCCGCTCATCCGTTCAGATGTTCGTCACTGAACTTACGGAGCCGTGACGGATTTGCCCTAGTAGGTGGTCCGTGCGGTAGGAGCCATCTACCGTGAGGGCACGACTTTACGAACGGGAGGCCGTAGCGACAATGGTGGCCGCGGTGAACAACCCCGACCCGCCGGGCCGGATCGTGGTCGTGGACGACGACCCCACAGTGGCTGACGTCGTCGGACGGTACCTCGTCCGCGACGGGCACCAGGTGGAGTGCGTCCGCGACGGGCAAGAAGCGCTCCGGCGGGTGGCAGAAGAACCCCCCGACCTGGTCGTTCTCGACCTCATGCTGCCGGGTATCGACGGGCTGGAGGTGTGCCGCAGGCTCCGGGCCCGCTGGCCCATCCCGGTCGTCATGCTGACCGCGCTGGGCGATGAGACCGATCGGCTGGTCGGTTTCGAAACCGGGGCGGACGACTACGTGACCAAGCCGTTCAGCCCGCGTGAGCTGGCGCTGCGGGTCCGCTCGGTGCTGCGCCGGGCCCGCGGCACCGGCCTGCCGGACCCTCAGCCCGCTGGGCTCATCGGGGATGGCGAGCTGGCGGTCGACCTGACCGCGCACGAGGTCCGGGTGGGCGGCGCGCTGCTGTCCCTGACCTCGCGCGAGTACGACCTGCTGGTGTTCCTGATGCAGAACCCGCGTAAGGCGTTCACCCGGGAGCAGCTGCTGAACCAGGTCTGGAGCTGGACGTTCGGTGACACCTCCACCGTCACCGTGCACGTCCGCCGGCTGCGCGAGAAGCTCGAGTCTGACCCGACCCTGCCGCGCCGGATCGTGACCGTCTGGGGCGTCGGCTACCGCTACGAGCCCGAGGCGGCTTGATGCAGGCCTCTGCGGCGGCCGGTCTGCTGGCCGATCCGTTCCCCGGCGTGGCCTGGTCCGATCTGCGCAACGTGTCGATCACCACCGGGGTGATCGCCGTCGTGGCCATCGCGATTGGGATCTTCGCCCTGCACGCGCTGTCCCGCCGGTCGATCGGGGTGCTGCTCGTCCTGATCGCCGGCGTCACCGTGCTCACGTCGCTGGCGGGCGTGGGCGGCATCACCTGGCTGATGCTGGGCGACACCGGATACCGCTCGATCATGATGGAACTGATGGTCATCGCGGGGGTGGCGGGATTCGTCGTGGCCCTGGTCGTGGGACACCGGCTCACCCGAGCCAGCCGGGCGCTGCTCGAAGCGGTGCAGAAGACCGGTGACAGTGGCCTGTACATCCCGCCCACGATGGCGCTGCCCGCCGAGCTGGCCGGTCTGTCCGAGGGCCTGTCCGCCGCGCACGAGCGGCTGGCCCAGGCCCGGTCCCGGGAGCGGGCGCTGGAGGCCAGCCGCCGTGAGCTGGTGGCCTGGGTCAGTCACGACCTGCGTACCCCGCTGGCCGGCCTGCGCGCGATGGCCGAAGCCCTGGAAGACCAGGTGGTGGTAGATCCGCGCACGGTCAGTGCCTACCACACCCAGATCCGGCGTGAGGTGGACCGGCTTTCGCTGATGATCGACGACCTGTTCGAGCTGTCCCGGATCCACGCCGGCGCGCTGCGGCTGAATCGGCGCCCGGTCGCTCTGGAGGACATGGTGGCCGAGGTGCTGGCCAGTGCGGAGCCGGTGGCCCGGGCCAAGGGGGTGCGGCTGGCCGGGTCCGCGGTCCGCGGCATGCCGATCTACGTGGACGCGGCCGAGTTCGGCCGGGCCCTGCGCAACCTGGTCATCAACGCGGTCCGGCACACGCCGTCCGACGGGACCGTCGAGGTCCTGGGCGACGTGCAGCAGGGCATGGCCCGGTTCAGCGTGGCCGATGCCTGCGGCGGGATCCCGCCGCATGACCTGCCGCGCGTGTTCGACGTCGCGTTCCGCGGCGAGGCGGCTCGCACGCCGGGACCGCAGGAGGGCGCGGGCCTGGGCCTGAGCATCGCCCGCGGCATCGTCGAGGCGCACGCGGGCCAGATCGCGGTGCGCAACGCCGGGCCGGGCTGTCAGTTCCTCATCCGGCTGCCGCTGGCCCACCAAGTCGCCGCGCCGTCCGGCTATCCGGCCGGCACCGGCACCCAGCGCGCAGTACCAGCCGGCCTCTGACACGTCCAACCGGACCAATGGCGCCAACGTACCGGCGGTGACCGGACCGTTGGCGCCAACGTACCGGTGGGATTGAAACCGGCCAGCCCCGGGAGCCCGGCCAGCCCCGGAGTTAGGCCACCGGGGTGGAAACGCGAGCCGATGCCCGCAGCTCGGCCCGGGCGAACTCGCTGACGCCGCGGGCGAACGGCACCTGCGCCCGGAACCCGAGGTTGTGCTCGGCGGCGGCCGGGGAAGCCATGATGTGCCGGACGTCGCCCAGCCGGAATTCTCCCGTCACGTACGGCACCAGGCCGCCGCCGAACTCACCGGCCAGCGCTTCCGCCATCTCGCCCACCGTGTGGGGGTGGCCGCTGGCCACGTTGAAACTCCGCAGGCTCCCGGCCGGCCCGTTCCCGGTCGCGCCGGTCGCGAGCAGATTGGCCCCGGCCACGTCGGTCACGTGCACGAAGTCACGCTGCTGGCGGCCGTCCTCGAACACTTTCGGGGCGACGCCGTTCTCCAGTGCGGACCGGAAGATGGCGGCCACGCCGGAGTACGGCGTATCCCGCGGCATCCGGGGTCCGTACACGTTGTGATAGCGCAGCGCGATGGCGCGTGAATCGGTGAGCCGGGCCCAGCTGGCGGCCAGGTGCTCCTGGGCCAGTTTGCTGGCCGCGTAGGCGTTCCGCGGGTCCAGCGGGGCGTCCTCGCTGATCGTGGCGGTCTGCAGGTGCAGCCCGCACTGTGGGCAGCGCGGCTCGAACCGGCCTGCCTGCAGGTCCTCCCGGGCCCGCGCTGCGGGGCGGACCCGGCCGTGCCGGGCGCAGTCGTAGGCGCCCTCGCCGTACACCACCATGGAGGAGGCGAGCACCAGGCGTCCGACGCCGGCCCGGCCCATCTCGGTCAGCAGGGTGGCGGTGCCGGTCACGTTGACGTCGGAGTAGGCGGGCAGGTCAGCCAAGTCGACCCCCAGCCCGACCAGCGCGGCCTGGTGGCACACCACGTCCACCCCGGCCAGGGCCTGCCGGACCGCCGCCGCGTCCCGCACGTCGGCCACGACCAGCTCCACGTCGTCCGGCAGGTAGCCGGGCCGGCCATCGTGCACGGCCGGCGTGAGTGAGTCGTACCCGCGCACCTCGTGACCGAGGTCCCGCGCGGTCTCGAGAATGTGTGATCCGATGAAACCGGCCGCGCCGGTGACGAGTACCCGCATGGCCGGAGCCAAGCACGCCGGGACCGCGGCGGGCGCCAGTCCGAGCCCACCGTCACCAGTACGTAAGCGCAGGTCGCCGCGATCAGGTGGGCCCGGCGCGGCGTCACCGCTTCGTAAGGGCTTTCGCCCCGTTTGGGCCAGGTTCCCGCCGTAGATTCGCGCCATGGAGATCGATGTCGTCCTGCCGTGCCTGAACGAAGCGGGCGCCCTGCCCTGGCTGTTGTCGCGGATGCCGGCCGGGTACCGGCCGATCGTGGCGGACAACGGCTCCGACGACGGTTCGCCGGCGGTCGCCGCGACCTATGGCGCCACGGTCGTGCCCGTGCCGCGGCGCGGCTATGGCGCCGCCTGCCACGCCGGTCTTGAGGCCGCCCGGGCCGACATCGTCTGCTTCATGGACGCGGACGGGTCCCTCGACCCGGCCGACCTGCCGGCCTTGTCCGGGCTGATCCGGGACGGCCGGGCTGACCTGGCCATGGGCCGCCGGCGGCCGCAGAGTGCGGGCGCCTGGCCGGCCCACGCCCGGCTCGGCAACGTCGTGATCGCCGCGGCGCTGCGCCATCGTTCCGGGGTACGGGTGCACGACATCGGGCCCATGCGGGCCGCCCGGCGGGAGGACCTGCTGGCCCTGCCGATCTCCGACCGCCGGTTCGGCTACCCGCTGGAGACCGTGGTCCGGGCGGCCGAGGCCGGCTGGCAGGTGTGTGAACGGGACGTCCCGTACTACGCGCGAACCGGGAAATCGAAGGTCACCGGCACGGTGGGCGGCACCATGCGGACGGTGCGGGACATGCGCAAGGTGCTCGCGTCATGACCGACCTGGACGCCCAGATCGTCGTGCTGGCCAAGGAGCCGGTCCCGGGCCGGGTCAAGACCAGGCTCACCCCGCCGTTCACCCCGCATGAGGCGGCGACGCTGGCCGAGGCCGCGCTGACCGACACCCTGGAGGCGGTCCACCGCACCCGGGTGGTGCGCCGGGTGCTGTGCCTGGCGGGCGAGCCCGGGCCGTGGCTGCCGCCCAGCTTCGAGGTGATCCCGCAACGGGGCCTGGGTCTGGACGAGCGGATCGCCGCCGCGATGTGGGACACCTACACCGGGCTGCCGGTGCCGACCGTGCTCATCGGCATGGACACCCCGCAGGTCACCGCGGGGCTGCTGGAGGCGGCGGTGGAGCCGCTGGTCCGCACGATGGCCGACGCCGCGTTCGGGCCTGCCGAGGACGGCGGGTTCTGGCTGCTCGGCCTGCGCCGCCCGGCGCCCTACCTCACCCTCGGGGTGCCGATGTCCGAGCCGGTCACTGGGCGGGCTCAGCTGGTCCGGCTGATCCAGGCCGGGCTGCGCATCCACATGACACCGGAACTGGTCGACGTGGACACCCTGACCGAGGCGGCCCGGGTGGCCCGGCTCGCCCCGGCCACCCGGTTCGCGACCACGCTGGCCGCCACCCTGGGGGCGCCCGCCGAACTGGACGAGCCGGTGCCAGACTGGGCGCCCGCCCTGGTCACCCGCTGACGGTGACCAGGCTGCCGTAGCTCAGCAGGTCGTAGGCGGAGTGGGCCGAGCTCTCCGGCAGCTCCACGCAACCCAGGCTCTGCGGGAAGCCGTACGAGCCGCGGTCGAAGTAGTGCACCGCGTCGCCGCCGTCGAAGTAGGAGATCCAGTACACCGGGTCGGCGTACTTGCTGCCGTCCGGGTTGGTCCCCTTCATGATCTGGAACGGCAGCTTCTCGTAGACCGGGAAGGTGCCGTCTGCGGTGGGGGCCTGCGGGATGCCGGTGTTGGCCTCGGTCTGCAGGGACTGCTTGCCGTCATGCCAGATGGTCAGCGTCTCGGGCGAGCTCTTGCTGGCCAGCGCGTAGGTGTAGCCATTGCCGTTGTCGTGCCCGGCGGCCACGTCCTTCATCAGGTCGGCCCAGACGGTTGGCCCGGCCCCGCCGTCCATGGTCAGGTTGTGCTGGTCCTCGAACGACCGGATCGCGCCGGTGACGATGAGGTTGGCCGACCCTTCCGACCAGAAGCTGTGCAGCGCGGACGGGTAGCCGCTGTCCCAGCTGAAGCTGCCGGACGGCGGGTCGTAGGCGGCCGCGATCTGAGCCGCGTTGTCCGACCCCGAGATCGCGGTCCCGCTGGCGGCCCAGCTCAGCGGCAGGTAGTTGAGCTGGGCCAGCAACTGCTCGAGCCGCAGCGTGGAGTACGTGCCGGTGGTGAAGCTGCGGGTGAACGCGGCCGCGAGGTAACCGCCGTCGTTCTTGTCCGTGCCTTCCTTGGACCGGATGCCGGAGGTGCCGTCCGGGATGGTCACCGTCACCTTGGTCTGCTCGGGGAAGCCGACCGAGGGGGTGAAGACGGCCGTGCTGCCGCTGATCTTCCAGGATCCGGGCGTGTCCGGCGAGATCTTGGGCAGCGGGGTGCTGGCCGACAAGGGGGCGGAGAAGCCGACCGTGATGGGGCTGGTGCCGTCGACCGTGCCCGCGCCGGAACGGGGGGTGAACGAGGCCACCTCGATCGCAGGCGCCGGGGTCACGGGCTTCGGCGACGCCTTGGTGCTGGACGTGCTGCCGCTGTGCCGCGACGCCGCCACCGACGTGGTCCGCACAGGTGTCTGGCCCGGGCCGACCGCCAGCACGACCAGGCCCGCGACGAGCACGAGCGCAGCCGCGACGCCGGTGATCACCAGAGACCTTCTCGCGCGCGAGCGACTGGTTCCCCGCTGTGCTGTCAGACGGCGCTGTGCGGTCAGACGGCGGAACCAACCCGAATTCGACACGCCTACTCCTCGCTCCCTCGGTCAGAACTAAGTCACATCAAGATCAGTAACGGTTGTGGCACAGTTTCGCGGGCCGGGTGTCTCGGGGCACGGCAAAGCCGCCCCAGCAAGTTCCGGGGCCGACGCGACTGCTGAGAGAACAGGTGCCTGGCGGGCTGCCGCGCCAAGCCGATGCTGACGCGCTGCGCCTCAGGCTATATGCCCGCACCCCGCGCAGTGGAGTTTTTTTATGCATCTGCAACCATCTTTGGTCACCCTCGGATGTGTTCACCTCAACGTCACCAGCATGCCCCTTAAGACGCCGCTCGTACCCGGATGGTTGCCACGCCCGTCCCGGCGGCCTGCGCTGGTTGGCCAGGCCCGACCGCCCCGCGCCGTTACCGAAAAGACGAGAATTATCTGCTCTCGGTATTTGGAACATAATTAATGAAGTAATTCAACGCTGGCTTTCCAGCTCGCCACCCCGTTATATGTGTCGCGCGTGAAAGGCTAATTATCGCCCTCCCGATATCGTCTCTGCCGGACTGGCAATGCTGAGGAGAACTCCGCCACCTTCCGGCTCAGGCTTCCGGTCGCACCCGCGTGACCTGTGACGATGCGAGCCCCAGCGTGCCAGGGCCGGGCCCGCGGGCCGACCGGTCCCCGCTCAGCCAACGATCGCCTCCGGCCGGAAGTTGCACGGGCGGCCATTTCCGCCGCACGCCGGCGCCGATTTGCCCAGTTCCTCCCGGCAGGGCTCGCGCCGGGCCCTTGAGCCCGCTCGCTGCTCATCAGTGCCGCCATCCCCCCGCAGGCC
>CAXUJF010000199.1:0-9632 GCA_964250865.1 uncultured Streptosporangiaceae bacterium | reverse complement strand
ACCCGGGCCGGCCGTTCCGCCCCCACCTCACCCTGGCCCGCACCCGCGGCCGCAGCCCGGCCGACGTCCGCGACCTGGTGACCGCCCTGAGCGGGTACGCGAGCCCGTCGTGGCCGGTGGATCGCATCCAGCTGATCGGCAGTCATCCCGGCGGCCGGCCCCGCTACTCACCTATCGGCCGCTGGACCCTCAACGGCGCTACCCTCGGAGGATGACCCGCATCCCCCGGTGGCTGCTGCCCGCAGTGCTCGCGCTGCTCGTGCTCACCGTGGTGGTCGGCTCGATCGTGCGCTGAGCCGCCCGGCCAGTAGGCCGACCCATTGAGGCGACCCAGCCGGTCGGCCCGGCAAGGCGGTTCAGTACGGTTCCCGAAGGGGGCGGCCGCGATGGATACGATCGGCTGGTGGACACGGTCGAGCTCGCCTGCGACGAGGCCGGGACCGGGCCGGTCGTGGTCCTCCTCCACGGTCATCCGTTCAATCGGTCGATGTGGGCCCCCCAGCTGGCCGCGCTGGCCGGCCGCTACCGCGTGATCGCGCCCGACCTGCGCGGGTACGGCGGCAGCCCGGTCACCCCGGGCACGGTCCCGATGAGCCAGCTGGCCGCGGACGTCGCTCGCCTGCTGGACCGACTGGGTGTAGCTCGCGCCGCCCCCGTCGGCCTCAGCATGGGCGGCCTGGTCGCCATGGAACTGGCCCTGGCCGACCCGGCCCGCTGGTGGGCCCTCGGTCTGGTGGCCACCACCGCCCGGCCGGTGACCGAGGCCGAGCAGGCCGATCGCCGGACCGCCGCGGACCGCGCCGAACGCGACGGCATCCGCTTCATGGCGCAGGACATGGCCGCCCGGCTGTTCGGCCCCGACGTGGACCAGGCCGTGTCCAGTCAGGTCATGGCCATGATGCTGGCCACCGACCCGCGGGGCGCCGCGGCCGCTCTCCGCGGTCGCGCCGAGCGCCCCGACTACCGTCCGCTGCTGGCCGAGCTGGATCTCCCGGCCTTCGTCTGCACCGGCGACCACGACCTCTACTCCACCGCCGCGATCACCGACGAGCTCACCGGCTGCCTGCGCCGGCCGCACCGCGTCACCCTGGCCGGCGTCGGGCACCTGCCGAACCTGGAACTCCCGGACCGCTTCAACGCTGAGCTGCTCGCGTTCCTCGGACCGGCCGCCGCGGGCTGACCCGGTACACCGGTCACGCTCACCGCGACCGGGCCGGTGGCGGCCTACAGGCGCTCGACCACGTAGTCGACACAGGTGGTGAGGGCTTCCACGTCGGCCGGGTCGACGGCCGGGAACATGGCGATGCGGAGCTGGTTGCGGCCCAGCTTGCGGTACGGCTCGGTGTCGACGATGCCGTTGGCCCGCAAGGTGGCGGCCACGGCGGCGGCGTCGACGCTGTCGGCGAAGTCGATCGTGCCCACCACCGCCGACGGGGGGGCGGGAGGGGCCACGACGGGGGTGGTGTAGGAGGTGTTCTCGGCCCAGCCGTACTGGTGGGTGGCGGACTCGGCGCTGCGCGCCGTGGCCCACGGCAGGCCGCCCTGGGCCAGCATCCACTCGATCTGGTCCGCGAGCAGGAACAACGTGGCCACGGCCGGGGTGTTCAGGGTCTGGTTCTTGGCCGAGTTGTCGATGGCCAGCGGCAGGGACAGGAAGTCGGGCACGTAGCGGCCGCTGGCCGCGATCGCGGCCACCCGGTCCAGGGCCGCGGGGGACATCAGCGCCAGCCACAGGCCGCCGTCGGAGGCGAACGACTTCTGCGGGGCGAAGTAGTACACGTCGAACTCGGCCGGGTCAACGTCCAGGCCACCCGCGCCGCTGGTCGCGTCGACCAGGAGCAGCGCGTCCGGGTCCGCGCCCGCGATGCGGCGGACCGGCATGGCCACACCGGTCGAGGTCTCGTTGTGGGTCAGCGCGCAGACGTCCGCGCCGGGCGCGGCCACCGCCGCCGGGTGGGTGCCCGGTTCGGACTGGACCACCACCGGCCCGGACAGCCACGGCGCCCGGTCCGTCACCTGTGCGAACGTCGAGGAGAACTCACCGAACACGAAGTGCTGGGAGCGCTGGCGGATGAGGTTGAAGGCCGCGATGTCCCAGAACGCGTTGGTACCGCCGTTGCCGAGCACGACCTCGTAGCCGTCGGGCAGGCGGAACAGCTCGGCCAGCCCGGACCGGATCCGCCCCACCAGGGAGCGCACCGGCGCCTGCCGGTGCGAGGTGCCCAGGTACCGGGGACCGGAGCTGCTGAGCGCCTCGAGCTGCTCCGCGCGCACCTTGGACGGCCCGCTGCCGAACCGGCCGTCGGCGGGCTTGATCTGCGGGGGGATGACGAGGCTGGTCACCGGGCCAGCCTATCCGGGCGGGGCAACGCATTTAGGTGGCGGCCCGCGCCCGGACCAGCTGGTACCGGTGGTCAGACGTCCTTGTCGAGCACCTCGTCGGCGCCCTCAACGTCCCGCACCGGGCGGGCCGCCGGGCCGACGTAGCGCGCGCTGGGCCGGATCAGCCGGCCGGTGCGCTTCTCCTCCAGGATGTGCGCCGACCAGCCCGCGGTGCGGGCGCAGGTGAACATCGAGGTGAACAGGTTCGGCGGGATCTCGGCGAAGTCGAGCACCAGCGCGGCCCAGTACTCCACGTTGGTCTCGAGCACCCGGTCCGGGCGGCGGGCCCGCAGCTCGGCCAGGGCCGCGTTCTCCAGGGCCAGGGCCACCTCGTAGCGGGGCGACCCGAGCTCCTTGGCCGTCCGCCGCAGCACCCGGGCGCGCGGGTCCTCGGCCCGGTACACCCGGTGCCCGAAGCCCATCAGCCGCTCGTGCTTGTCCAGGGCCTGCTTGACCCAGGCCTCGGCGTCGCCGCTCTGCTCGACTTCCGAGATCATGCCCAGCACCCGGGCCGGGGCTCCGCCGTGCAGGGGGCCGGACATCGCGCCGATGGCGCCGGACATGGCCGCGGCCACGTCGGCCCCGGTGGAGGCGATGACCCGGCTGGTGAACGTGGAAGCGTTCATGCCGTGCTCGGCGGCCGAGGTCCAGTAGGCGTCCACCGCCTTGATGTGCCGCGGGTCAGGCTCGCCGCGCCAGCGGATCATGAACTGCTCGGCGGCCGTCTTGCCCTCGTCGACCCGGCTCTGCGGGACGGCGGGCAGACCGAGCCCGCGCGCGGACTGAGCCACGAACGACAGCGCGGTGGCCGTCAGCCGGGCCAGGTTGTCGCGGGCCTCCTGGTCGTCGCTGTCGAGCAGCTGCTTGATGCCCCAGATCGGGGCCAGCGTGGCCAGGGCGGCCTGCACGTCGACGCGAACGTCACCGGAGTGCACCGGCAGGTTGAACGCCTCGGCCGCGGGCAGGCCGGGGGTGAACGAGTTGTCCACCAGCAGGCCCCAGACGTGGCCGAACGAAACGTGGCCCACTAGCTCTTCGATATCGACTCCGCGGTAACGGAGTGAGCCGCCATCCTTGTCAGGTTCGGCGATCTCAGACTCGAACGCGATCACGCCCTCGAGTCCTGGCTTGAAGTCGGACATCGGTGTCTCCTCTTCCTGGCTATGGCGCGACGGCTCGTGCGCCAAGGCGGGCTCGCGCGCCAGGACCGCGCGGACCAGGCCGCGCTAGATCTCGGTTCTCTTATTCAATATCTCCAGCCCTACCTTGCGATACCCACGGGCGATGTGAGGATCATTACTTAGGAAACGACTGCGGTTCTTCACCGGTCGTAAACATGCTCAATACTTGCTGCGGGCGTAGTCCAAAACCACGGCGGTTCTTCGCTATCCGTGAACAAGCCTGTTACTTGATGGCGCCCGGCGCGGCCGTCGCCGGCGTGCGATGATGCCTCTGCCCCGCTCACCGCGATTGGAAGCGTCGCTCATGGAAACGCCCAGGCAGAATGCTGACTCGCCGGGCCGCGCCAGTGGTGCCCGGACCCTGTTCGAGGACGAGCTGGCGGCCAACCCGGTCGACCAGTTCTCCGGCTGGTTCGCCCAGGCGGTCGACGCTGGTCTGCCGGAACCCAACGCCATGGTGCTGGCCACCACCTCAGCCGAAGGGCACACGCGCTGCCGGACCGTCCTGCTCAAGGCCCATGACGACGCGGGCTTTGTGTTCTACACCAACCGCACCTCCCGCAAGGGCACCGACCTGGCCGGGAATTCGTGGGCATGCGTGCTGTTTCCCTGGTACGGCCTCGGACGTCAGGTGACCGTCGAAGGACCGGTCGTTCCGCTGACTATGGAGCAGAGCGAGCCTTACTTCCATTCGCGCGGGCGGGGGTCGCAGATCGGCGCGTGGGCCAGCCGGCAGTCCCAGGTGATCGCCTCCCGTACGGACCTCGATGAGCGGGTGGCCGAACTCGAGCGCCGGTGGCCGGCGGGTACCCAGGTGCCGATGCCCGATTTCTGGGGCGGCTACCGGCTCGAACCACAAACAATCGAATTCTGGCAATCGCGGGAAAGCCGGCTCCACGACCGGCTTCGGTATCGCAAAGCGGCAGGTGGGTGGGCCATTAAACGGGTTTCGCCTTGAATGGCCCGGCCCGGCCGGCGGGGGTGTCGCGGCGCAGGGTTCGACTGGGCGCCGATGCGGCATAGCATCACAGCAGGAGGAGTGACCAGGTGACCGCCCAGGGGCTTATCGACACGACCGAAATGTATCTCCGTACCGTCTTCGAACTCGAAGAGGAGGGGATCGTTCCGCTGCGTGCCCGGATCGCCGAGCGGCTGGCCCAGAGCGGGCCGACCGTCAGCCAGACCGTGGCCAGGATGGAACGGGACGGGCTGCTGCACGTGGCGGGCGACCGCCAGCTGTCGCTCAGTGAGCACGGCCGGACGCTGGCCACCAGGGTCATGCGCAAGCATCGGCTGGCCGAGTGCCTGCTGGTGAGCGTGATCGAGCTGCCCTGGGAAGAGGTCCACATCGAGGCCTGCCGGTGGGAGCACGTCATCTCCGAACACGTCGAGCGCCGCCTGTTCGAGATGCTCGGCCACCCGGACCGCTGCCCGCACGGCAACGTCATCCCCGGCCTCGACGAATTGGGCCTGCCGGTCAAGGACCAGATCGACGAGAAGGCCAGCGGTAGCGGCGACGAAGCAATGACAAATGCCGCGTCCCGGGAGCCAGCGCCCGTCGTCGTGCAGCGGATTAGCGAACAGATCCAAAGCGATCTCGCTCTGATGCTTAAACTCAAGCGCACCGGGATACAACCGGGACGTGAGGTAATGCTTGCGGCAAGCGACGATGGCGTGCGAGTGACGTGTGACGACAGCGCTGATGGAGCCGAGGCCGAGCTGCCCCGCGAGATCGCCGCGCACGTCTTCGTGTCCCGGCCGTGACCGCGGTGCCGCTGCGGGCCTGACGGCCAACTGCGGGGCGGCAGCATGAATCCCTGGCCGGACGCGGGTGAGTCCTTCCTGCCTGCGGCGATGCTGCTCGACCAGGCCGAGATGGCGGTCATCGTCACCGACCGGCGCAGCAATCTGCTCTACGTCAACGCCTACGCCCTGCGGCTGTTCGAGGCTCCGGACGACGCCGGCCCGTTCATCGGCCAGTCTGTGCTCGCCGTCGCCTTCGGCGAGGACCGGGACAAGGTAGCCGAGCTGACCGGCAGCGTGCTGCGCGGCCGGACCTGGGAAGGGACGTTCGTCAGCTCCGGCCGGGACGGTTCCGGACGGCTGATCCGGGCCTACGCCGTCCCGCTGCGGCATCCGTCGGGCGCCGTCGACGGCGTCTGTATCTTCGCCCGCGCGGCCGGCCGGGGCTCGCTGGCCGAGCGGAACCGGATCGGCCTGCTCGAGCGGATCGGCGAGAAGCTGGGTGGCTCGCTCGAACTGGACGCCACGCTGCGGCACGTGACCGAGATGCTGGTCCCGCAGTTCGCCGATCATTGTTTCATCGACCTGTTCCAGGGCGACAAGCTGGTCCGCCGGGTGCAGACCCACGCCCACGGGTGGGAACCCCCGCCGGGGGGCTGGGCCGAAGTCGGCGAGCAGGTCCGCTACCCGGATGGTCACTTCTGCCAGCAGGCCATGGCCCGGACCGAGATCGTCGTCGTGTCCGACCTGGCCGAAGAGAACTACCCGGCGCCCAGCGCGGACAGCATGCGGGCCAGCCGCGAGATCGGCATGGTGTCGGTGGTCGCGCTGCCGCTGTACGCCCGGGGCGAGCTGCTGGGCGTGATGAGCCTGGCCCTGTCCGGGCTGACCGACCGCGGCGGACGCCGCTACGGCACCGACGACCGGGACCTGTTCGGCGCCATCGCCAGCCGGATCGCGATCGCGATCGACAACGCGATGCTGTTCGAGGCCGAACGCAAGACCGCGCTGGCGTTCCAGGAGAGCCTGCTGCCCCAGGAACTGCCCCGCCTGGACGGGCTGGAAGTGGCCTGCCGGTACGTGCCCGCCGAACCGCTGGAGACCCACGGCCAGGGCATCCAGACCCAGGTCGGCGGGGACTGGTACGACGTCATCCCGCTGGCCGCCGGACGGGTCGGCATCGTCATCGGCGACGTCGAGGGCCGGGGGGCCAGGGCCGCGGCGGTGATGGGCCAGCTGCGGGCCGCGCTGCGGGCGTTCGCCCAGGACGAGAAGGCCCCGGCCGACATCCTGCGCAAGCTGGACGAATGGTGCCGCGGCATGGCTCCCGCGAGCGGCGACCCGCTGGCCCCGGGGCCGCCCACGGTGAGCTGCACCTACTTCGTCTACGACCCGTGGTCACGCGAGCTGACCTACGCCAACGCCGGCCACGACGCGCCGCTGCTGGTGGTCGACGGCCAGGCCGCCCAGCTGGACCTGGGCGACAAGGGCGTGCTGCTCGGCGTCCGCGGCCAGGGCATCCGCGGGCTGCCCACCTACAAGGAAGACAGCCTGATCCTGCCCGCGGGGGCCACGCTGGTGCTCTACACCGACGGGCTGACCGATCGCCGGGCCCGGGCCGACGGTACCGGTCACTACACCGAGGACGAGTCGCTGGCCATACTGTGCCAGGCGGTCAGCGAGGCGGCCGACGGCAGCGCCGACGCCATCGCCCGCGCGGCCCAGGAATCGGTGCCGGGTGACATCGACGACGACATGGCCATCGTCGTCGTCCGTTCCCTGACGGGCGAGCTGGACGCCCGCGAGCGGATGTTCCCGGCCGAGCCGGTCATGGTGTCGGAGGCCCGCCGGATGGCCCTGGAGACGTTCCGGGACTGGGGCATGGACAGCGCCCAGGCCGAGCTGGCCTGCCTGCTGGTGTCGGAAGTGGTGACCAACGCGGTGCTGCACACGGCGGCCGCGGCCCGCCCCCGCCGGGAGCTGGCCGACTTCGACCTGGACCCGGCCCCGGCCGAGCCGGTCGCGGCCGGCGCGGTCGCGTCGTCCGCTCCGGCCTCGTCGTGGGACGCCCCGCAGCCGGTCATGATCCCGGGCCGGCCGCCGTTCAGCACGGCCAAGGACTTCGCCATGCGGCTACGGCGTGGTTCGTCGGCCGTCTGGGTCGAGGTGTTCGACGCGGACATGCGGCTGCCACGGATCCGGTCGGCCGAGGAGAGCGACGAAGGCGGTCGCGGGCTCTACCTGGTGGAGCAGCTGGCGACCCGCTGGGGTTCCCGGCCGACCCGCAACGGCAAGGCCGTCTGGTTCGAGGTACCTATCGGCGCCCAGCCGAGCTAGCGGGCCTAGTGGCCGTGGCCCACGCTGTTGGCGTACAGCAGCGCCACCACCACGACAAAGACCGAGATGACGCCTATCCAGGTCTTGGACGAGACGCCCAGGCCTGCTCGCTTGCGCAGCTTGTTCCAGAAGAACGCAACGAGGACGGCGATGAAGAACAGCAGGATGACCCCGGTCACGTTCCCTCCTCGGTGACGCAATTGTCCTTGACCCAGACTACGTCACTGGCCCGGCGGGCAACCAGACGCGGACCCGGGTGCCCTGCCCTGGCGCCGAGGTCAGGTCAGCCTGGCCGTTGTGCGCGACCGCGATGGCCTGCACGATCGACAATCCCAGGCCGCTGCCGCCGTCTTTTCTGGCCCCGTCCTGGGTGGCACGGTCCTGGGTGGTACGGTCCTGGGTGGCGCGGTGGAAGCGGTCGAAGGCACGCGTCGCGTCGTCCGGGCTCAGGCCCGGGCCGGCGTCGGCCACCTCGATCAGGGCGCCATCGCCGGGCGCGCTCAGGCGGAGCGCGACCGGCGTGCCGGCCGGGGTGTGCTCGCGCACGTTGGCCAGCAGGTTGGCCAGCACCTGGCGGATCCGCGGTTCGTCCGCCACCACGGCCAGTTCATCCGGCGCCTGCACCGAGATCGGGCGGTCCGGCTCGACCGCGGCGGCGTCGGCCGCGGCGTCACGGACGAGCAGGGCCAGATCGGTCCGGGTCAGGCTGAGCGAAGAGCTGCGGTCCAGCCGGGCCAGCTCCAGCAGCTCCGCCACCAGCCGGCTCATCCGCTGGGATTCCTCGTCGATCCGGCGCATCGCGGTGGTCAGCTGGTCCGGGTCGAGCGCGCCCTGACCGTACAGCTCGGCGTACCCGCGGATCGTGGTCAGCGGCGTGCGCAGCTCGTGTGAAGCGTCGGCCGCGAACTGACGGACCTTCTGCTCTGACCGCCACCGGGCCGTGAACGCCTGCTGGATCCGGTCCAGCATGGTGTTGATCGCGTCGGCCAGCCCGCCGACCTCGGCGTGGTCGCCGGGATCGGGCATCCGCGCGGTCAGGTCGCCGCGGGCGGTGATGCGCTGGGCCGTGGTCGCCATCTGGTTGAGCGGGGCCAGACCCCGGCCGATCAGCCATCGCCCGCCGGCCGCCAGCAACGCGAGCAGCGCGAAGCCGGTGATCAGCTCGGCCACGATCAGGGTGCGCACCCCGTCGGCCACCCGGCTGTGCGGCTCGGCCACGACGATGAAACCGGTCCGGCCGCTGACCGTGACCCGCCGGCCGGCCGCGGCCAGGCCACTGCCACCCGGGACGCTGAACACGGTGTGGGCCCGGACGCTGGCTCGGAGCTGGGCCAGCGGTATCGCGCTCAGGCCGGTGTTGAGCGCGCTGGTGTCCGGGGAGCCGTTGCCGTACGGGACGACCCGGCCCAGCGGGCCCACGACCGCGACCGCGTAGGCCGGGCTGGCCTGGAGCTGGGCCGGCGTCTCACTCAGCGTGGCCAGCAGGCTGTCGTCGAACTGCGCCTCCAGGTGGCCACCGATCACGAACGCGCTGACCGTGCCCATGATGACCAGGAACAGGGCCGTCACCGCGATCAGGCCAGCCAGCAGCCGGGCTCGCAGCGACAGCCGGGCCGAACGCTTCATGACCTGGACGGCACGGCATGATTCGGGGCGGGCTGCGGTGGCCGCAAACTGTAGCCCACGCCCCGTTGCGTGTGGATCAGCGGCGGCCCGAGCGGGTCGAGCTTCCGTCTCAGGTAGCTGACGTAGGTCTCCACGATCTGGGACTGCCCGGCGTAGTCCCAGCCCCACACGTTCTCCAGCAGCTGGGCCCGGCTCAGCACCCGGCCCTGGTGCCGCATCAGGTAGGCCAGCAGCCGGAACTCGGTCGGGGACAGCTCGACCGGGGTCCCGGCCCGCTGGACCGTCCAGCGGGACTCATCCAGCTCCAGGTCCCCGGCCCGCAGCGTCGCCGCTTCGTCGGGCGCGGCGTCGGCGGCCCGGGCC
>CAXUJF010000198.1:2732-9639 GCA_964250865.1 uncultured Streptosporangiaceae bacterium | reverse complement strand
GTCCGGCCCGTCGGCCGGGCGACTGTCTGCCGCGCCCACCTCGTCCGTCAGGCTCACCCGGGCCGACACCGAGCCGTCGGTGGTCGCGATGTCCAGCCACCGCTCGGCATCGGCCGCCGCGACGGGCAGCACCAGGTCCTGCCGCCACCAGACCCCGTCGCTCGTGCCACCGCCGATCATCCTGTGCGGGTACCGGGTGCCGTCGTCGCCGGTGAACGTCAGGTCAAGGTCGGCTTCTGACGGCCCGTAGGGCCCGATCGGCAGCTGATCGCGCGCCGGACGGCTGGCCGCGTCGATCAGGCCGGCCACGGTCAGTACGGCCGCGTGGCCGGGAGCCAGCGTCAGCGCGAGCACGTGCAGTGGCTGGTAGCGGCCGGGCAGCATGGCGCCGACCGGCACGACCCGCACCTCGCCCGGGTACGGCCAGGGCGAGGGCCGGCTCGGCCGCCGCAGTGGACGGATCACCGGGCCCGCAAACGGCGGCCTGCCCCGCCGGCCGGGGGCGCTGGTGTACTCGGACACCACCGCGGCAGCGGCTGCGCTGTCGATGGCCCCGGCCACCACCAGCGCACCGGCGGCCGCGGAGAGCCGGTCCCCGGGCCCACCCCGGCGCAACTCGGCTTCGGCCAGCAGGCGCAGGTAACGCTCGGCGTCGGCGGTCATGGACCAGGGCCGGCGCGAAAGGCGATCAAAGCGGGATGTTGCCGTGCTTCTTGGGCGGCAGGGTCTGGCGTTTGGTCCGCAGGGACCGCAGCGCCCGGGTGATCTCGGCCCGGGTCTCCGACGGCCGGATGACCGCGTCCAGGTAGCCGCGTTCGGCGGCGATGTACGGGTTGGCCAGGGTGTCCTCGTACTCGGTCACCCGCTGGGCCCGCACCGCGTCCGGGTCGTCGGCCGCGGCCAGCTCGCGCCGGTACAGGATGTTGACCGCGCCCTGGGCCCCCATCACCGCGATCTGCGCCGTCGGCCAGGCCAGGTTGACGTCGCCGCCCAGGTGCTTGGACCCCATGACGTCGTAGGCCCCGCCGTAGGCCTTGCGGGTGATCACCGTGACCTTGGGCACGGTGGCCTCGGAGTAGGCGTAGATCAGCTTGGCCCCGTGCCGGATGATGCCGTTCCACTCCTGGTCGGTGCCGGGCAGGAATCCGGGTACGTCGACGAAGGTCAGGATGGGGATGCTGAACGCGTCGCAGGTGCGGACGAACCGGGACGCCTTCTGCGAGGCGCTGATGTCCAGCGCGCCGGCGAAGTGCATCGGCTGGTTGGCCACCACCCCGACCGAGGCGCCGGCCACCCGGCCGAAGCCCACGATGATGTTGGGCGCGAACCCGGCGTGCACCTCGAGGAACTCACCCTCGTCGAGCACGCCCGCGATGACCGTGTGCATGTCGTAGGGCTGGTTCGGTGAGTCCGGGATCAGGGTGTCCAGCTCCAGGTCGGCGCTGGTGATCTCCTCCATTGGGTCGGCGGGCGCGCCCACCACGGGCGGTTCCTCCAGGTTGTTGGACGGCAGGTAGGACAGCAGCTCACGGGCGTAGTCGAAGCAGTCGTCCTCGTCTCGGGCCTGGTAGTGGGCCACCCCGGACTTGACCGCGTGCGCGTGGGCCCCGCCCAGCTCCTCGAACGTGACCTCCTCGCCGGTGACTGTCTTGATCACGTCGGGGCCGGTGATGAACATGTGCGAGGTGCCGTCGACCATCAGGGTGAAGTCGGTGATCGCGGGGGAGTAGACCGCGCCGCCCGCGGCCGGACCCATGATCAGCGAGATCTGCGGGATCACGCCGGAGGCGATCGTGTTGCGGTAGAAGATCTCCGCGAACAGGCCCAGCGCGACCACGCCCTCCTGGATCCGCGCGCCGCCGCCGTCGTTGATGCCGACGATCGGGCAGCCGACCTTGAGCGCGTGGTCCATGACCTTCACGATCTTG
Organism: uncultured Streptosporangiaceae bacterium; assembly: GCA_964250865.1. Lineage (GTDB taxonomy): Bacteria > Actinomycetota > Actinomycetes > Streptosporangiales > Streptosporangiaceae > Bog-532. Next base: position 7,711 of record CAXUJF010000198.1, on the reverse strand, counting down.
GTCCCGTAGACCTCGCCCAGCGACCCGCCGAACACCGTGAAGTCCTGGCTGAACACGCAGACCGGGCGGCCGTCGATGGTGCCGTGCCCGGTGATCACGCCGTCCCCGTACGGGCGGTTGGCGTCCAGGCCGAAGTCGGTGGACCGGTGCCGGGCCAGCTGGTCGAACTCCACGAACGAGTCCGGGTCCAGCAGCCGCTCGATCCGCTCCCGCGCGGTCAGCTTGCCCCGGCTGTGCTGCTTCTCCACCGCCTGGGCCGAGCCAGCGTGGACGGCTTCCTCGCGCCGGTGGTCCAGGTCGGCGAGCTTGCCCGCGGTCGTGTGCAGGTCGGCGGCCGGCTCGGGAGCGTCGGCGGGCTCAGGAGCGTCAGCGGCATCACTGGTCATAGGGGACAGCGTATCGAGGGTGGTCCAGACCCTTTCGCTACGCTGGCCGCGTGACTACAGCACCAGCAGATCCCGGGCCGGCCAGCCGGGACTTCGACCGGCACCAGATGCCCGGCCCGATGCGGCACGACGTCCGGCTGCTCGGCAGCCTGCTGGGCGAAGTGCTCCGCGACGCCGGCAGCCAGGACCTCCTGGATGACGTCGAGCAACTCCGGCACGCCGTGATCGAGGCGCGTCGCCACCCGGAGAGCAAATCGCTGGACGACATCGCGGCCATGGTGGCGGCCTGGCCGCTGGATCGGGCCGAACAGGTCGCCAGCGCGTTCACCGTCTACTTCCACCTGGCCAACCTGGCCGAGGAGCACCAGCGGATCCGGGCCCTGCGGGAACGGGACACCGACGGGAGCCCGCTGCCGGAGTCGCTGGGCGCCACCGTGCAGGAGATCCGGGCCACCCAGGGCGAGGAACGGCTCGACGGGTTGCTGGACGGCCTGCGCGTGCACCCCGTGTTCACCGCGCACCCGACCGAGGCCCGGCGCCGGGCCGTGGTCGCCTCGCTGCGCCGGATCTCGCTGCTGGTCGACGCGCTGGACGACCCGCGGGCCGCGGCCACCGACCGCACCGAGACCCTCCGCGAGCTGCGCGAGCAGATCGACGTGCTCTGGCGGACCTCACAGCTTCGGGTCAACGCGATGGACCCGATCGACGAGGTCCGCACGGTGATGACCGCGTTCGACGAGACCCTGTTCCGGGTGGTGCCGACGCTGTACCGGTCGATGGACCACGCGGTGGCCGGCCCGGACAGCGGTGCCGTCCCCACCCGGGTCCCGGCGTTCCTGCGCTTCGGCAGCTGGGTCGGCGCGGACCGGGACGGGAACCCGTTCGTCACCGCCCGGGTCACCCGCGAGGCCGCCACCATCCAGGCCGAGCACGTGCTGCGCGCGCTGGAGCGGGCCACCAGCCGGATCGGCCGCTCGCTCACCCTGTACGACGCGGCCACCCCGGCGTCGCCGGCCCTGCGCCGGGCGCTGGACGTGGCCACGGCCGCCCACCCGGAGCTGATCGGGGAGATCACCGCCCGCTCGCCGCAGGAGCCGTACCGGACCTACCTGCTGTACGCGGCGGCCCGGCTGGACGCCACCCGGGGCCGCGACGCCGACCTGGCCTACGGCAGCCCGGAGGAGTTCCTGGCCGGCCTGCGGATCGTCCAGGATTCGCTGGCCGCGGGCGGCGCCCCCCAGCAGGCCTACGGCGAGCTGCAGCATCTGATCTGGCAGGCGGAGACGTTCGGCTTCCACCTGGCCGAGCTGGAGGTGCGGCAGCACAGCGCGGTGCACGCCCGGGCCCTGGCCGAGGCGCGTGACGGCGGCCACCAATCAGGACCAGCCCAATCAGGACCGGCACTGTCCGACCAGACCGAGGAGGTGCTGGCCACGCTGCGGGTGATCGCCTGGATCCAGCAGCGGTTCGGCGTGGAGGCCTGCCGCCGCTACGTGGTGAGCTTCACCCGGTCCGCGGCGGACATCGCCGCCGTCTACGAGCTGGCCGAGCTGGCCATGCCGGACGGCAACGCCCCCGTGCTCGACGTGGTGCCGCTGTTCGAGACGGGCGAGGACCTGGCCCAGGCGGCCACCGTGCTGACCGAGATGCTGACGCTGGCCCCGGTGGCCGCGCGGCTCGAGGCCAGCGGCCGCCAGCTGGAGGCCATGCTCGGCTACTCGGACTCGGCCAAGGAACTCGGCCCGGCCAGCGCGACCCTGCGGCTGTTCGACGCCCAGGCCGAGATGGCCGCGTGGGCCGAGGCCAACGATGTCCGGCTGACCATGTTCCACGGCCGGGGCGGCGCGCTCGGCCGGGGCGGCGGCCCGACCGGGCAGGCGGTGCTGGCCCAGGCCCCCGGCTCGGTGGCGGACCGGTTCAAGGTCACCGAGCAGGGCGAGGTCATCTTCGCCCGGTACGGCCAGCCCGCGATCGCGCGCCGGCATCTGGAACAGGTCACCTCGGCCGTCCTGCTGGCCTCGTCGCCGGACCGCACCGGCGACGCCAGCGAGATCGCGGGCCGGTTCCGCCCGCTGGCCGACCTGATCGACGACGCGGCCCGGCAGGCGTTCCGCGGCCTGGTCGAGAGCGTGGGCTTCGCCGACTGGTTCGCCCGCATCAGCCCGCTGGGGGAGATCGGCGGCCTGCGGATCGGTTCCCGGCCCGCACGCCGCGGCCTGTCCCAGGTCAGCCTGGACGACCTGCGGGCCATCCCCTGGGTGTTCGCGTGGTCGCAGACCCGGGTCAACCTGCCCGGCTGGTTCGGGCTCGGCAGTGGCCTGGCCGCGGCCGGCGGCGAAGGTGACGGGCCGGGTCTGGCCGAGCTGCGCCGGGCCTACCAGGAGTGGCCGCTGTTCAACGTGCTGCTGGACAACGCCGAGATGAGCCTGGCCAAGACCGACCGCCGGATCGCCGAACGCTACCTGGCCCTCGGCCGCCGGGATGACCTGTCCGCCCGGGTGCTGGCCGAGTACGACCTGACCCGGCGGCTGGTGCTGGCCGTGACCGAGCACGACCGGCTGCTGGCTGGCCGGCCGGTGCTGTCGCGCGCCGTGGCCCTGCGCGACCCGTACGTGGACGCGCTGTCGCACCTGCAACTGCGCGCCCTGACCGCTCTGCGCGGCCCCGCCGCCGACGACCCGGCCGGGCGCGAGCAGCTGGAGCGGCTGCTGCTGCTCACCGTCAACGGCGTGGCGGCCGGCCTGCAGAACACCGGCTGAGCCATGACGTGAAGAACCCCCCCTCTGCCCGGCTGGGCAGAGCGGGGGCCTCCGTTATGCGGGACCTTACTGCACGAAGTGCAGGTAAGTGCCCTTGTCACGGGACGAGCTGGACAGCCCCTCCTGGGTCACGCTCTGCTTGCTGATGTCGATGACGCCCCCGGTCGCCGCATTCACCCACTGCAGGCCGCCGTTGGTGTTGCCGGTGTCGTTCTGCGTGTCACCCACGCCGTAGAACTCCTGGTTCGCGCTGCCGTTGCAGTCCTGAAGGGTCAGGCCGCGCCGTGAGGAAGTGATGCACAGGCCGGACCGCTTGGCGTTGGGCGCGTATTCGAACACGCGCTCGTTGTCGTTGCCGTTGGTCTTGTGGGCGTAGAAGTCCGTGGTCTTCGACGTGGCGACGGCATTGCTGCTGACGATGTGGGCGCCGGCGCTCACCTTGCCGTGCGTCGGGGTCTGCACCGCCAGGCCGTAGCCGCTGGCGGCCACCAGGTCACCGCACGACTCGTACAGTGCCCCGGTAGCGTTGTCGCAGGCGGTCGTAGACGCGCCCGCCGAGACCACTCCGACGCCGATACCGCCAGCGGCGAGCGCGATGGTTGCGGCCCCCGCCGCGAGACGGGTCCTGGATACCTTGAACAAGTTCTTCTCCTCCATGATCACGGGAAGCTCCCGATCTCTGACGCTAGGGAATCGTAAGATCACTTAGTGTGACGCGACGCTTCGGAGTTTGGTTTACACCGAGAGTGATGGACCTACATCAGGGTTACGGCCCTGAGTTGGCCACAGCCGCGGCGCAATCCCCGTTCTCGGCAACCGGCGCCGGCCGACCGTGACGCGTAGTGCCAGGTAGTCGCCTCCGCGCGGATCAGTTCCGGCATAGGCCGTGAAATTACTCAGAGTAAATACTCGGCTACTCATGTGAACCAAGAGGGGTTTGACGGCGTCTTACTTGCGGAAAGTAACCAATACCTAACCGTGGGTCACAGAGGAGAAAGACGCAGATGTCACGTGCACGACGGATCATCGCCACCGCCGGGATTCTCGCCACCGCCGGGGCCGGCTCGTTCGCGACGGCCACCATGGCCGGCGCCGTTACGAACCACTGCACCGCGAGCGCGTACTGCTACGTCCCGGAGGTGCACAACACCAACCTGGTCATGTCGGCCAGCGGTTACGGGGCGCACAATGGCACCCCGATCGTGGTCGACCCCCAGAATTCCAGGTCTTCCGCCTCGGACTTCCTGGCCGGCCGGGCTCCGTTCCCGACTCCCGGCGTCAACGGCAAGCTGTTCGAGTACGCCCCGAACGGCCACCTGTCCGGCTTCTGCGTGACCGAGCCTCGTCAGCATGCCGATCTGGTGCTGCAGTACTGCAACGGCTCGCCCAACCAGGCCTGGGATTACACGCCGACCGGCAGCGCCGGCGAATGGATCAACGAGGCCACCGGCGACGCGATGACCGACCCCGGCCACAACGGCAACCCCGGCAATGCCGGCACCCAGCTCACCGGCAAGAACCCCAACGGCAACGCCAGCCAGCTCTGGGACGCGTTCCACTAGGATCGCTGACCACCCCGGGCCCCCGGCGGCGGCGCCCCCGGGCCCCGCGGGGGCCGGGGGCGGGGCGCCCCAATGGGGCCAGCGCCCTGCCTCCCCACCGGCGCGTGACAGCTCCTGGACCAGCCCGACCACTGGGTAGCCCACGTTGCGCGCGCTGGCGGCGAGCGCCGCGCTGTCGAGAGTCTCGAATCGCGCGGCCCGGCCGAGCGCCTCGGCCGGCTCGGGCGGCATGATGCCGCGCCTCGCCTGCGCGCGCGCCAGCGCCGCCTAGG
>CAXUJF010000198.1:0-2722 GCA_964250865.1 uncultured Streptosporangiaceae bacterium | reverse complement strand
GCCCGCCCGCCGCTCCGCCCCCCCCCCCGCGGGGCCGGGGCGGGGGGGGCCCCGCCCCCGCGGCATGCCGTGCGGCCGGGCAGCCAGATCCCCGACGCTCGCGGCGCAGGGTGACCGCCGTGCGTCGCCCCAGCAGCCCGTGACTGGGAGCCGTGAGCCTTTATTGAATATTTAATGGGAGTCGCACCGGCCTGCGCACCCACCCGTGCGTCGTTCCGCGGGGGGAAGACGGCTAGCGTGTGCGAAAACTGTCGTCCTGGCGACTGTTCTCGCACACGGTATTTAGCGAGAGCCGCCCGCGTGATAACCGTGCGGCGTCAGGCGGGGCCAGCGTGCAGGGCGGCGATCCGGCGGGCGGCCCGGCGCAGCTCGCTGCGGAGCTCGCCCGGCTGGAGCACCTCGACCTCGGGGCCCAGGGCGAGCAGGTCCAGCACGGCCCCCTCGGTCGTCTCGAACCGGATCCAGGCCTCCACCCAGTCCGCCCGCTCACCCTCTGGGCCGCTTTCCCGGCCCGGGACCTCAGTCACCCCGTCCGCCAGTGCATTCTGCTGGCGGCGCAGCCGCAGGCCGTCCGGGCGGCCGAGCAGGGCGGCCAGCCGGCGGCCGCGCGGCGAGATCCGGATCAGCGCCCGCGCCGGGCCACTCGCGGGGCCATCTGCAGGGCCTGCCGCCAGGCCGGGCGTGGCGCGGCGCGGCGGCCGCCGGACCGCGGGTAGCTCGCTGGTGAACCCGTCCAGCAGCGTGAACCCGCCGTGCCGCCCCGGGCCGCGAACACGGGAATGCCCGCGCTGCTCAGGGCGTCCAGGTCGCGCAGCACCGTGCGCGGCGAGACCTCCAGGGCGGCCGCGAGCTCGGTCGTGCTCATCTGGCCCCGGGCCTGGAGCAAGTTGACCAGGGTCATGAGCCGGCTGGCTCTCATGACAGGAATCCCATCCCGAAATCATGACAAGAGATGTCATGTATTGCCTGCCATACTGGCCAGCATCGGCTACCTGAGGGGGAAACCCGTGACGAACAGCACCGTGGCTGGGTCTGGCACCTCGTCCGATCCGTGGATCCTAAGCACGCCGCCCGGCCGGTCCGACTTCGAGGCCTGGCGCGAGCCCGACGCCCAGCCGCCCGCCCTGCTCGTCCAGGTGGGCACGACCCAGCTCCGCTACCAGCTGCGGTGCATCGAGGACCTGCAGGCCATGCTGAAGGAGCGCGGCGACTGGGTGCCGCTGGGCAACGCGGATGAGCAGAAGCCCGCCGCCGACGGCACCGTCGAGGCCTGGGGCCGGTCCGCAGCCAACCCGGTCGGCGGCTGGTACGGCCTGAAGAAGGGACTGCGCGGCCGGTTCGGCAACTACGTGCCGCCGGTGCTGGAGGTGCTGGGCCTGGCCGAAGTCGAGCACAACGCCCGCAACAACCGCATGCGCGCCGTCTGACGCCGGAGGCCCGGCTGGCAAGATGGCCGCCATGGCAGCAGCTGAGGCAGCAGGTACGCGTACGCTGGGCGAGGCCGACTTTGCGGTCCCGCTCACCGACCGGTACTTCGAGGACTACGTAACCGGCGCCGTCTACGAGTACGGCTACGTCAGCGTGACCGAGCCCGAGATCATCGAGTTCGCCCGGCAATTCGACCCGCAGCCGATGCACGTGGACCCGGATTACGCGGCCTCCGGGCCGTTCGGTGGCATCATCGCCAGCGGCTTTCACACCGCCGGGCTCTTCATGCGCCTGTACGTCGAGCACTATCTGTCGCGGGTGGCCAGCCTGGCCTCGCCCGGCATCGACGAGATCCGCTGGCCCGCCCCGGTGCGGCCGGGCGACAAGCTCTGGATCCGGACCACGGTGGTGGAGACCCGGCGGTCCAAGTCCAGGCCGGACCGCGGCCTGGTCCACACCCGGGGCGAGATGTTCACCGACGACGACCGGCTGGTCCTCAGCCTGGTCGCCCTCAACTTCCTCAAGGCCCGCAACTCCGCCACCTGAGCCGCCACCTGAGCCGCCGGCCGGGCGTTCCCCATTGTCGCGATATAGCTTGATCTTCCGAAAGGTCAAGTTATATCGTGTCGCCATGACCACGGCGCCCTCGATAGCCCGGCCCCGGCGGATCGGCGGCCGGGTGCTCAGCGCCTTCTCGGCCACCGGCACGGTGACCTCGATCGAACCGGCCGCCGCGCACCTGCGCCGGATCAGGATCGAGGGCGATGACGTCGCCCGGCTGGACTGGGTGCCGGGCCAGCAGGTCCGCGTGCATACGACCGACCTGCTGGACCCGCACAACTGGCGACGGCCGCGGGACATCCTGCGGACCTACTCGGTGTGGCGTTACGACGGCGGCCTGGAACTGGTGGTCCTCGACCACGACACCGGCGGCCCCGGTGCGCGCTGGGCCCGCGCGCTGCAGACCGGTCAGCCGGTCACGTTCAGCCACCCGGAAGGCTCGTTCGTGCTCCGGGACGACGCGCCGCATCACGTGTTCGTGGGGGAGGAGCTGGCGTCGATCCCGTTTGGGGCGATGCTGGCCGCCCTGCCCGCGGGCACGCCCGTCTATCCCGTGCTGGAGGTGGCCGGCCCGGATGACCGGCTGCCGCTCGGCCCGGACGTGTCCTGGCTGTACCGGGACGGCCGGTCCGCGGTCGCGTCGGCCACGCTGCTGGAGGCCGCCCGCCGGCTCGAACTTCCCCGCGAGCCGGGCGCCGTCTACCTGGCTGGTGAAGCCCGTACCGTCCAGCTG
>CAXUJF010000197.1:0-9642 GCA_964250865.1 uncultured Streptosporangiaceae bacterium | reverse complement strand
GCACCTGCCCCGCGGGGGGGGAGGGGGTCCGCGCGGCCGGGCGGCGGCGTGCGAGCTCGGCGAGCGCCGCCAGCGTGCCCGCGCTGCACCACGACTCCAGCCGGCGCCAGGCCCGGACCACGCCGATCAGCTCGTCGTCATTCAGCTGGGTCAGCCGGCCATCGCGCGTGACCGCGTCGGCCCGCCGGGCCAGCGACTCACCGGGCACACACGTGTCGAGCGCGCCGCCCGCCTCGAAGCCGGAACCCGGGCGCGATGTGGTCGGCACCGCCGTTGAGCTGGGCGGCGTCCGCGGGAGGAAGCCCGCAGATATCAGCTCTGCTACCATACGAACATAGTATTGCTTTACATAGCAATTTGCTAGTTTTATCGAATAACTTGTCGAGATATTCGCGTCAGCCGGTTAGGACGGCGAGGGCGCCGGTAAAGGCGCCGGCGGCGAGGTCGGCCAGCATGGCCGGGGTCAGCTGGGCCCGCTGCTCGGCCGGGAGGGCCAGCCAGTGGACGACGGCGGCGTCGACGTAGCCGAGGTGGGCCCGAACGGCTACCGGGGTGAGGGGGCTGGCGGCCAGGGCGGGTCCGGCCGCGGCCAGGTCGGCCTCGATCTGGGCGGCGATGTCGGCCCGGACGGATTCGACGATGGCGGCGGCTTCGGCCGTTTCCTGGCCGCCGCGCAGCAGGGAAAGGAAACCGGCCCGGTGGGCCAGCGCGTAATCGGCGTAGAAGCGGACACCGGCCCGGAGCCGGTCGAGGGAGGGTGGCCCGGCCAGGTCGGCCAGCCCGGCCCGGATGGCGTCGGCGGCAGCGGCCAGAATGGCCAGGTAGAGCGCCCTTTTGGTGCCGAAGTGGAAGACGATCAACGGGGGTGAGACCGCGGCCGCGGCGGCGATGTCGGCCACCGACACCTCGGCGTAAGGATGCCGGCTGAACAGGTCCCCGGCGGCGCGCAGGATGGTCGAGCGACGCTGGTCGGGGACCATCCGCCGCACGGCAGGTTCGCTCACGCTTCGGCCTGCCGGGCCAGTTCCAGGATGGCCCAGCCGTGCGCATCCACCACGCCGGAGGCGGCCGCGTCGTCGCTGCCGAGCAGGAATCGCGCGGCCCGGCCCTGCAGGTCGAAGGACACTTTGTCGGCTGAGACGTTGAGCAGCACGGCCAGGTCCGGGCCGTCGCCGGGGTGGCTGGCCCGGTAGGCCAGGGCCTCGTTGCGCACCGTCAGGACTTCGGTGGCGGCGCGGGCCAGCCAGGGATGACGGCGCCGGAGCCCGATCAGGTCCTGGTGCAGCCGGTAGGTGGGCCAGCCGTCCGGGGCCAGGCCGCCCGGGGAGTCAGGGAAGGCGGGGCGGATCTCGTCGTCGCCGCCCGCGCGGTCGTACTTGACGCCGCGGAACGCCTGCTCATCGCCGGCGTAGACCGACGGCGAGCCGGCCACGGTGAACAGCACGGCCAGCGCGTGCGGCAGGTGCTCCGGATCGGTGAGCCGGCTGGCCAGCCGGGTGACGTCGTGGTTGCCGACGAAGGTCTGCGGCAAGAACGCGGCCGCGAACTCGTTGTGCCGGGTCAGCGTGTGAGCCAGCTCGAAGAAGTTCCGGTCGTTGAGCGAGCTCCAGATCCCCTTCCACAGCTCGTACTGGGTCACCGAGTCCAGGCCGCCGTCGTGCACGGCCGCGATGTAGTCGCCCTGGATCACCTCCCCCACCAGCCAGGTGTCCGGGTGGGACCGCCGCACCCGGCCGGTCACCGCACGCCAGAACGGGGCCGGCACGGCGTAGGCCGCGTCCAGCCGCCAGCCGGACGCGCCCCGGTCCAGCCAGTGGGTCATCACGCTGGTCACGTAGTCCTGCACCGCGGGTTCGTCGTGGTTGAGGGCGACCAGTTCCCGGTGGCCCTCGAAGTCGGCGTAGCCGAACCCGTCGGGACCGGCGCCGTTGGCGCCGGCGTCGGCCGAGTCGAAGTTGAGGTGGAACCAGGGCGCGTAGACAGAGGACTGGCCGTGTGCGAGCACGTCCTGGAACGGCCCGAACCCCCGGCCGACATGGTTGAACACCCCATCGAGCAGCAGCCGCACCCCGCGGCCCCGGCACTGCTCTACCAGGTGGCCGAAGTCCTCATCGGTACCGAGCCGCGGATCGATCCGGAAGTGGTCGACGGTGTCGTAACCGTGAGTTTCGCTGGCGAAGATGGGCCCGAGCAGCAGGCCATTGCCGCCGAGATCAACCAGGTAGTCCAGCCACGCTTCGATTCTGGTCAGCGGCCCGGGGCCGGTGAAGCTGATCGTATGCAGCTGCCACCAGATCGCGTGCTCGGGCCAGTCTGGCACCGTCCCGCCTCCTTGCTGAATGCTTGTTCAGTAAGGCTAACACTGGATCACTTCAGCGCGGCGGCCATCCGGCTGATGGCCTCGTCCAGGATCGCCTCGCTGGTGCCGAAGTTGAGGCGGGCGTAGCCGCTGCCCGGGGCGCCGAAGCGCAGGCCCGGCTCGAGGGCCACCCGGCCGCGGTCGAGGAATTCTTCACGGGCGGTGTCGTCCGGGCCGATGGCCGAGCAGTCCAGCCAGGCCAGGAACGTGGCCTCGGGCGGATGCCAGTTCACCTGGGGCAGCTGGCTGGCCAGCAGGCGGCCGAGGTGGGCGCGGCGCTGGTCCAGCGTGACCAGCAGGTCGTCCAGCCAGGCCCCGCCTTCGGTGTAGGCGGCCACCGCGGCCAGCACGCCGAGGTGACCGACGCGCCAGATGGTGTCCGGCGGGAAGCGGTTCACGGCCGCGGCCAGCCGGGGCGAGGCCGTGACCACGGCGGCGCACTTGAGGCCGGCCAGGTTCCAGGCCTTGCTGGCCGACATGACCGTGACCGCGACGCCGGCCGCGCCGGGCACGGTGAGCAGCGGGGTGAACGTCGCGCCGGGCAGCACCAGGGGGCCGTGGATCTCGTCGCTGATCAGCGTGACCTGATAGATGCGGGCCAGCCGGACCAGGGCGGCCAGCTCGTCCGGGCGGTGGACCCGGCCGACCGGGTTGTGCGGGTTACACAGCACGTAGGCGGCCGGGTGGGTGGCGAATGCCCGCTCCAGCGCGGCCAGGTCCAGCTGCCACCCGTCGCCGGTGCGGGCCAGCGGCACCTCCAGCAGCCGCACGCCGGCCTCGGGCCCCCAGTCGAAGAACGGCGGGTACACCGGTGGGCTGATCACCACCGCGTCGCCCGGCCGGGTCAGGGCCCGGAGCAGTTCCACCACGCCGACCCCGACGTCGGTCACCCCGGTGACCTGGGCCGGGTCGACGTCCCAGCTCCAGCGGCGGGCGGCGAACCTGGCCACGGCCCGGCCCAGGTCCGGCGCGGCCTGGCCGTAGCCGGTGTCCGAACGACGTATCGCCTCCGCCAGCACCTCGGCCACCGGCGGGGCCAGATTGACGTCCATCTCCGCCACGGTCAGCGGGAGCACGTCCTGGGCGTAGGTCTGCCACTTGGCGCTGCGCCGCTGGCGGAGCAGGTCGAGTGGGTCGATGGGCAGGCTCTGCGGTCCAGATTCCATGCGTTTTACCTTGCCTTAATGACGTTCCCACGGCCAAGGGTGCCCGGGTCACTATCGGTTTCCCATTAGCTGACTAGTTTGCTAGCATGCTTGCTGTGAGCGATGAGGATGTGAAGCAGTTCAACGTGTACCTGCCGTTGGGGCTGATCAAGCAGGTCAAGCACCGGGCCATCGAGTCGGAGATGTCCCTGTCGGCGCTGGTGGCCGACGCGCTGCGGGCCTACCTCGACGGCGCTCACGACGAATCCTCCGGGGAAAAGGTGAGCTGACATGACGACCGAGGGCATCGAAGCGGTGTTCCTGACCACACACAACTGGGGCAAGGCGGCCAAGTTCTTCCAGGGCCTGGGCTACGAGCTGGAGTTCGACACCGGGCACTCCTCCGGGCAGCTGCGCAACGGCAACGGGCCGTTCGTGTTCATCGCCGAGGTGCCCGAAGATCAGCAGCCCGACACCCGGATCGTGCTCAAGGTGCCGGACGCGGACGCCTTCCAGGCTGACCCCGTGGTGGAGGTGGTCACCCCGTTCGAGGACACCCACTTCGGCACCAGGGAGATGACCGTCCGCGACCCGGACGGCCGGCTGTGGAGCCTGCAGGCTCCGGCCAAGGGATGAGCCTCGTGGCCGACCGGGGTGACATGCACCCAGACGGCACGCGGACGTTCCGGGCCAGCATCGTGGTCCGGTCCCGGTTCGTGGAGGACCTGGTCGAAGACCATGCTGCCAGCGGGGTTGGTCAGTACGTGCTGCTGGGCGCGGGCCTGGACACCTTCGTGCAGCGGCGGCCGGACCTGGCCACCGGGCGAGGAACTGCTGGTCGCGGCTACAGGCCCAGGTCGCGGCCGATGATCTCTTTCATGATCTCGGTGGTGCCGCCGTAGATGGTCTGCACCCGCGCGTCCAGATAGGCCCGCGCGACCGGGTACTCCAGCATGTAGCCGTACCCTCCGTGCAACTGCACGCAGGCGTCGACCACCCGCTTCTGCAGCTCGGTGGTCCACCACTTGGCCTTGGCCGCCTCCACCGCGGTCAACTCCCCCGCCACCACGGCTTCCAGGCAGCGGTCCACGTAGACCCGGGCGATGTCGAGCTCGGTGTCCAGCTCCGCGAGCACGAACCGGTTGTGCTGAAACGCGCCGATGGGCTGGCCGAACGCGGTGCGGTTCTTGGCGTAGGCCACGGTCTCGGTGAGGACCGCCCGGGCTCCGGCCACCGCGCTGACTGCGATCGACAGCCGCTCGGCGGGCAGATTATGCATCAGATGATAGAAGCCGCGGCCCTGCTGGCCGAGCACGTTGGCCGCGGGCACCCGGACCTGGTCGAAGAACAGCTCCGCGGTGTCCTGTGACTTCTGCCCGATCTTCTCCAGGTTGCGGCCCCGGGTGAACCCGGGCATGTCCCGCTCCACAACCAGCAGTGAGAAGCCGCGGTGCCCGGCGGTCGGGTCGGTCCGGGTCACCACGATGACCAGGTCAGCGTTGATGCCGGAGGAGATGAACGTCTTGGACCCGGACAGCACCCAGTCGCTGCCGTCGCGTTCGGCGTGAGTGCGGACGCCGGCCAGATCGCTGCCCGCGCCCGGCTCGCTCATCGCGATGGCCCCGATCAGGTCACCGGACGCGAACCGGGGCAGCCAGCGCTGCTGCTGCTCCGGGGTGCTCAGCGAGACCAGGTACGGGGCCACGATGTCGTTGTGCAGGGTGAATGCAGGCGTACCAGGCCCGGCCACCGCCAGTTCCTCGGCTACGACGGCGTTGAACCGGAAGTCGCTGACACCTCCGCCGCCGAACTCTTCGGGCACGTTGAAGCCGATCACGCCGTGCTTGCCCGCGGCCCGGTACACCTCGCGGTCGACGATCCCGGCGGCCTCCCAGGACCGGGCGTGCGGAGCGACCTCACGGGCCAGGAACTCCCGGACCACCTCGCGGAACTGCTCGTGTTCCGGGTCGAAGACGGTGCGACGCATGTGATCTTGGCTAGAGCAGCTCGAGCACGGTGGCGTTGGCCTGGCCGCCGCCCTCGCACATGGTCTGCAACCCGTACCGGATTCCGTTGTCGCGCATGTGGTAGATCAGCGTGGTCATCAGCCGCGCACCGCTGCCGCCGAGCGGGTGGCCCAGCGCGATCGCACCGCCGTTGGCGTTGAGGACCTTGGGGTCCGCGCCGGTGTCGGCCAGCCAGGCCAGCGGGACCGGAGCGAACGCCTCGTTGACCTCGAACGCGCCGATCTGGTCGATGGACAGGCCGCTGCGCTCCAGCGCCTTGGCCGTGGCAGGCATCGGCGCGGTCAGCATGATCACCGGGTCTGCGGCGGCCAGCACCGCGGTGTGGATGCGGGCCAGCGGGGTCAGCCCCAGCTCGGCGGCCTTGGCGCTGGTCATGATGAGCAGCGCGGCCGAGCCGTCGCTGATCTGCGAGCTGTTCCCGGCCGTGATCACGCCGTCGGGGCGGAAGGCCGGCTTCAGCTTGGCCATGGACTCCACCGTGCCGCCGCGGCGAATGCCCTCGTCCTTGGCCACCTGGGTCCCGTCGGGGATGGTCACCGGAACGATCTGCTCGTCGAGCCGGCCGTCGTCCTGGGCTGCGGCCGCCTTCTCGTGTGAAGCCAGGCTGTACTCGTCGAGCTGGGTGCGGGACAGCTGCCAGCGCTCGGCGATCATCTCCGCGCCGATGCCCTGGTTCGGCGCCACGCCGTCGTACCGGGTCCGGAAGTTCTCACCGAACGGCCAGGCGCCGTTGACTGAGGAACCCATGGGCACCCGGCTCATCGACTCCACGCCGCCCGCCACGACCACGTCGTACTGGCCAGAGATCACCCCGGCCGCGGCGAAGTGCACCGACTGCTGGGAGGAGCCACACTGCCGGTCGACGCTGACCCCGGGCACCGACTCGGGCCAGCCCGCGGCCAGCACCGCGTTCCGCGCGATGTCGAAGGTCTGCTCCCCCACCTGGCTGACGCAGCCCCAGATGACGTCGTCCACCAGGGCCGGGTCGATGCCCGTGCGGGCGGCCAGCGCCTGGAGCACCTGGGCGGACAGGTCCACCGGGTGAACACCGGACAAACCACCGTTGCGCTTGCCGACCGGCGTCCGTACCGCCGCCACGATTACTGCATCCCGCACTGAGCTGCCTCCACCCTGCTTATGTTCCCTACCTCCCACGATATGCCCGACCAGGCGGAGAAGGTAGAACTGCGGTATGAGCTCGCCCGATCCCCGGGTCCTGCGCTTCGCCATCGCGGCCCCCCGACGGTGGCCCAGCAGTTCACCACCGCATCCGCCACTGCCCTGGCCCGGATCAAACGCCTGCTGCGGGAAGGCGCCGGCCGGACCCTGGACGGGCACCTGCCGTACGAGGCGGCGTCGATCGGCGAGGCCGGCCGGCCCGGACGGCACCGAAGGCGTCGACGCGTTCACCCAGCGCCGCAGGCCGAACTTCCGGCCCTGATCTGGCACCCTGATCATTACCGTTTGGTAACTCGGGCATAGCCCACGACGTAACCCACGACCCGGAAGGAACTCCGATGGCCGACGACGTCTTGGTCGAGCAACACGACCGGATATTGATCATCACCATCAACCGCCCGGCGGCCCGCAACGCCATCGACGCCGCGGTGACCAGTGCGGTGGCCGCGGCCATGGACCAGCTCGATGAGCGCAAGGACCTGTCCATCGGCATCTTGACCGGGGCAGGCGGGACGTTCTGCGCCGGCATGGACCTCAAGGCATTCCTGCGCGGCGAGCAGGTCGCGCTCCCAGGCCGCGGGCTGGCCGGGTTCACCCAGGCACCGCCGAAGAAACCGCTGATCGCCGCGGTCGAAGGCTATGCCCTGGCGGGCGGCTTCGAGCTGGTCCTGGCCTGCGATCTGGTGGTCGCAGCCGAGAACGCCAAGTTCGGGATCCCCGAAGTCAAGCGGGGCCTGATCGCCGCGGGCGGCGGCTTGCTCCGGCTGCCCCGCCGCATCCCGCAGAACCTGGCCATGGAGTACGCCCTGACCGGCGAATTCTTCTCCGCCCCCGACGCGCAGCGGTTCGGCCTGGTCAACCGGGTCACCCCGGAGGGCGGGGCGCTGGACGGCGCGGTCGAGCTGGCCGAACGGATCACCGCCAACGCGCCGCTGTCCATCGCCGCATCCAAGGAAGTAATCGCGGCGTCGGCCGACTGGACCGCCGACGACATGTGGGAGAAGCAGCAGGAGATCCTGCAGCCAATATTCGGCTCGGCCGACGCCCGGGAGGGCGCGTCCGCGTTCGCGGAGAAGCGCGCGCCGGTCTGGCGGGGCGAGTGATCGTCCCCGGCTCCCCGGGCGACGAAAACCTTGGACTGCCGGACCTGATGGCGGTGCTGGACCTGGAGCCGCTGGATACGCAGCTGTTCCGCAGCCAGCCGGCCGACGAGCCCGGGCACCGGCTGTTCGGCGGGCAGGTCGCGGCGCAGGCGCTGGTCGCGGCCGAGCGCACCACCGCTGGGGCGGCCCGGCCGCACTCGCTGCACGCCTATTTCCTGCGGCCGGGCGAAACCGGCCAGGCGGTGGTGTTCCAGGTCGACCCGCTGCAGGACGGCCGGACGTTCAGCCGCCGCCGGGTGACCGCGATCCAGGGCGGCAGGCCGATCTTGTGCCTGGAGACCTCGTTCACCACCGACCAGGCCAGCACCGATTACCAGGTCAGGCCGCCGGCGGTGCCGGACCCGGACGGCTGCCCGCCGATGGTGCTGCGGTTCCGCGCCACCGGGCTCCGGCCGGACCGGGCGTTCGACCTGCGGGCGGCCATCGGACCGGACGCCGGGCCGCCGCACTTCTCGGACGATCTGTGGTTCCGGACCCGGGGTCAGTGGGATGGCGCACCGGTCAGGTACGGCCCGGTGAGCCAGACCGCCATCTTGACCTACGTCAGCGACGTGACGTTCGTGTCGGGGATCCTGCGCCCGCTCGGGCGGCCCGACGTGAGCCGCCTGACCTCCCTGGACCACGTGATGTGGTTCCATAACGAACCGCAGGTCGGCGACTGGACGCTGTTCACCAAGTCCACCCCGGCCACGGGCGGCCTGCGCGGCCTGGCTCAGGGCAGCATGTTCAGCCGGGATGGCACGCTCATTGCAACCTTGGCCCAGGAGGGCCTGGTCCACCACTGACGGAAGGGGCTGGGATTATTGGGTCCGCTCGACGGGTTGCGGGTGGTCGAACTGGCCGGGCTCGGCCCGGGTCCGCACGCGGCGATGGTCCTGGGTGACCTGGGCGCGGACGTGGTGCGGGTGGACCGGCCCCAGCCTGGGTTCACTCTGGTCGCTGACCAGCCCGACTACCTGCTGCGCAACCGCCGCTCGGTGACCGCCGACCTGAAGTCGGAGGCGGGCCGGGACCTGGTGCTGCGCCTGGCCGCCCGGGCCGACGTGCTGCTCGAGGGCCTGCGGCCCGGCGTGGCCGAACGGCTGGGTGTGGGCCCGGAACAGTGCCAGGCGGTCAACCCGGGCCTGATCTACGGCCGGATGACCGGCTGGGGCCAGGATGGCCCGCTGGCCGCGCGGTCCGGCCACGACCTGAACTACATCTCGCTGACCGGGGCGCTGCACGCCATCGGCCGGGCTGGCCAGCCGCCCGCGGTGCCGCTCAACCTGGTCGGCGACTTCGGCGGTGGGTCGATGTTCCTGGTCACCGGGGTGCTGGCCGCGTTGTGGGAGCGGCAACGGTCCGGCCGCGGTCAGGTGGTGGACGCGGCCATGGTGGACGGGGTCAGCGTGCTGACCCAGATGATGTGGGCCTTCCGCGGCGCCGGGACCTGGACTGATGAGCGGGAAGCCAACCTCCTGGACGGGGGCGCCCCGTTCTACGACACCTACACCTGCGCCGACGGCCGCTGGATCGCGGTGGGCGCGCTGGAACCGCAGTTCTACGCCGCGCTGCTGACGGGGCTGGGCCTGGACGGCGAGGACCTGCCGCCCCAGTTGGACCCGTCCGGCTGGCCGCAGCTGCGGGCCCGGTTCACCGCGGTGATCGTGACCCGCACCCGCGACGAATGGACCGAGGTGTTCGCCGGCACCGAGGCCTGCGTCACCCCGGTGCTGTCGTTCGGCGAGGTCAGCACCCACCCGCACATGGCCGCCCGGGACACCATCATC